>CAZUZO010000218.1:0-2113 GCA_964624765.1 uncultured Thiotrichales bacterium | reverse complement strand
GCCGCAAGGGACACCGTGAAGACGTCCCTGTCGGCTTGGGTCCGGCATCCCTGCCGCACACACCCTTGCGCGCCCGGGGTTCGGCTGCCGAAGGATTGGGCGCCGATGGTATCCCCCGAAGAGCAACGCTGACGAAACGATGACCCTGGCCCGTTTTTAAAACAGCTTCTAAAACTAGGGCCGAGCGCCGCGTTAGAAAAAAATGACCGCAACGTACCAAAACGATGACCAACGCCCGATTCTAGAACCGCTACAAGAGGCGTCTCAAGATACTCGCAACCCGTGCCCTGACAGTTTCCACAGACGCGCCACCGTCGACCACCTGGCATCGATGGGGCTGCTCGGCTGCCAACCTGAGGTATGCTTGCCGTAGTCCTTCAAAAAATCTCGATCCCTCTCGTTCAAAGCGGTCCTTATCGCCGCGCCGAGCCACTCGCTCCAGACCGACATGGACGGGGACATCGAAGATAAGCGTCAAATCCGGGCGCACCGAGCACGGCACCCAGGCAGCCAGGGCATTGATACGCTCTCTGGGGATGTCGCGCCCTTGCCCCTGATACACATAGGTGGCATCGATGAACCGATCGCAGACCACCCAACATCCCCGCCGTAGAGCGGGTTTGATGATCTTCTCCAAGTGTTCAACCCGTGCCGCGAAGATCATCAGTAACTCGGCTTCAGGGGTTAAACCTTCAAATTTTGGGTCCAATAGTAAACGGCGCAAGGCCTCACCCAGGGGCGTACCCCCTGGTTCGCGGGTCACCACAACGCGCTTGCCTGCTGTTTCAAGCAACGCTTGGATGTACGGCAGGAGACTCGACTTGCCACTCCCTTCGATCCCTTCTAACGTTATGAACCGCCCGGGCAAGCCGTGGGTCTCAGGCACACGATCACTCACCATGAGGCACGAGCCCACCGCGACAGGCCTGGCGTTCAAGTTGATAGCAAGCCACAGCTCGAAGATGCTCCTGGTAAGTGGCCGAAAAATGGTGACTGCCATCCCCCTTCGCCACAAAGAAGAGGGCTTCACTAAATTCTGGGTGGAGTGCGGCCCGGATCGCATTGCCCCCCGGCATGGCTATCGGTGTCGGTGGTAGGCCGCTGCGGCGGTAAGTATTATAGGGTGTATCCGCTGTGAGATCGCGACGGCGTAGATCGCCGTTGAAAGTATCACCTAAACCGTAGATCACCGTGGGATCGCTTTCGAGCCGCATGCCGATATTGAGCCGCTGAACGAAAACGCCCGCTATCCGACCCCGCTCGCTGTAATCTCCGCTTTCCTTCTCGATGATAGAGGCCATGATCAGCACCTCGTAGGGGTTCTGGTAAGGTAATCCGTTAGCCCGCTTATCCCACTCAGCTTGAAGACGATTGCGCATGGTGCCGTAAGCGCGGCGCAAAAAACTACGGTCACTGAAGCCGCGCGGGAAATGATAGGTCTCGGGAAAGAACCAGCCCTCTGGATGCATGCCACTCAGTCCCAGGGCGTCCATGATCGCCTCTGAGCTCAGTCCTGTCAGAGTCTGTGTGATGCTGGGATGTCGCTGTAAGGCATCGAGCACTTGGGAGAAGGTCCAGCCCTCCACAAGGGTTGAAGCGTGTTCGGCCACCTTCCCCGCCACCAGCAAGTCGAGCAACTCGACCGGCGTTAGCCTTGCGTCCAGGCGGTATTCCCCGGCTTTAATCTGTCTGGCCTTCCCGTGCCATCGAGCGTACCAGAGAAGCCCCCGGGGCCGACTCAAGATACCTTGTGCAGAGAGTTCCGCCACCACTTCGGTCAAGGTCATGCCCGGCGTGACCACATAGAACACAGGCGCTTCACCGATATGCAGTTGGCGTTTGCTCAACGCATGGTGCTCGATGGCTATCCATCCCGCCAATCCACCTACGGTGAGGAGCAGCGCTCCCAAGAGCTTGTAGAGAAGCTTATACATCCAATCGTCACCTGCGATGCCGCCTATTCGCTGCGACGTCTTCCCCTGCCACTGAGTCCGCAGACCGTACCGCGTAGCCGCCGCTCAAAGGTTGTGAAAAAACCTGCTACACAACCCGATAGCAGCGTTGGGCGGTGCTCGCTCCTCGCCTATCTATCTGATATGTCTCTCGGCTTCGC
>CAZUZO010000217.1:0-2201 GCA_964624765.1 uncultured Thiotrichales bacterium | reverse complement strand
CCACAACGGCTCATCGGCGAAGGGGGAAAGGTTTTGGAAGCCGCCCTTGAGGGTAGCCCTGGCTGCTATTGGAAATGGATCAACGGTACCTACGTGTGGGTCTGCGAGTAGTCGTTTCGAGCTGGACGATGCGGTCCTGGGGAGCACCACCGGCGAAACCCAGGGAGGCCGTTAGGGAAAAAGTCCCTAAGGACAATAGCGAGGCCGTGAGCACCACGCTGTGGCGGCGCTCACGACCGTTGATAGGCGGCTTCGAAGAGTCCTTCTATCGGCGGATAAGTACATCTGTGAGCCAAGCGGGCATTTTCCCGGTACTATCTGCAGCATTTGTCACATGAAAGATGGCATGCTGTAGACCATACTACGGACTCCTCACAAGCTCTGAGCACTCGGACAGGAACCGATGAAACACACAACACGCTGGTCGACCCGCTTTTGGCGAGCATTGCCTCTCTTGTACCTCATCAACGCGGTATTTCTCCTTAGCTTCCTCAGCTTTCCAGGAAATCTGGTTCCGGCCACCGTGTTTCTGGTTCTCGGATTCACCCCCCTCGGCATCCGCAAATTTGTCGACGAACCGTTACAACAAGGCGCACAAGAGGCGTCGTAAGAACGGAGAGCCTGCGATAGGTAGGCCGTAACGCATTCTTGCTCCCTTGCTCCACCATGTCCCGACGGCTCGCGGTGCCCAGGTGGGCGAAGTGCCCTTACTTCTGTTGGCCGAGCTCGGTGAGCGAAAGGCCCAAGGCAGCCGCAACCCCCTGACCGTAGGCTGGGTCGGCCTTCAGGCAGTTGCCGATATGACGCTTTTGCACCTCGATCGAAGCCCCGCCAAGCGACCGGGCCGTATTCTCGAATAATAATTGCTGCTGCGCCGCATGCATCAGTCGAAAGAGATCCCCAGGCTGGGTGTAGTAATCGTCATCATCGGCGCGATGATTCCAGTGATCCGCTGCGCCGTGGATAGCCAGTGGCGGTTGCTTACTGTCAGGCTGTTCCTGCCATTCACCCAAGCTGTTGGGCTCATAGCCCTTGGTGCTACCGAAGTTCCCATCCACACGCATGGCCCCATCGCGATGAAAACTGTGCACGGGGCACCGCGGCGCATTGACAGGGATCTGGGCATGATTGACGCCTAGCCGGTAGCGCTGGGCGTCACCGTAGGAGAATAGGCGACCTTGCAACATCTTGTCGGGCGAGAAACCGATCCCCGGCACCACATTGGCGGGATTGAACGCTGCCTGCTCGACCTCGGCATGGTAGTTTTCGGGATTCCGATTGAGCTCCAGCACGCCCACATCGATGAGCGGATAGTCCTTGTGCGACCATACCTTGGTCAAGTCAAACGGATGAAAGCGGTAGGTCGCGGCGTCCCTTTCCGGCATGATCTGCACCTTGAAGTTCCAGCGCGGATAGTTTCCGCTTTCGATGCTCTCGTACAAGTCCTTTTGGTGGCTCTCGCGGTCTTGACCTATCAGTTTCGCTGCCTCCTCATCGGTCAAATTCTCGATACCCTGCTGGCTCTTGAAGTGAAACTTGACCCAATAGCGTTCGTTCTTGGCATTGATGAAACTGAAGGTGTGGCTGCCAAACCCATGCATGTGACGATAACTACGCGGATTTCCACGGTCACTCATTAGGATGGTGATTTGATGCAACGCCTCGGGCAAAAGGGTCCAGAAGTCCCAGTTGCTTTGGGCGCTGCGCATATTGGTGCGCGGATCGCGCTTGACCGCGTGATTGAGATCGGGAAATTTCAAGGGATCACGCAGGAAAAACACCGGGGTGTTATTACCGACCATGTCCCAGTTGCCTTCTTCGGTGTAGAATTTTACGGCAAAGCCGCGGATATCCCGCTCTGCGTCCGCCGCGCCACGCTCACCCGCCACAGTGGAAAAGCGCAAGAACACTTCGGTCTTTTCCCCGACCGTGGAAAACAGCTTAGCCTTAGTATAGGGAGTAATATCGTGTGTCACGGTAAACGTACCGTAGGCTCCGGAGCCCTTGGCATGCATGCGGCGCTCGGGGATTACCTCCCGGTCGAAATGCGCCAGTTTTTCTAGAAACCAGATATCCTGGAGTAAGATCGGACCACGGGGCCCTGCCGTCAGTACGTTTTGATTGTCACTGACCGGGGCTCCATTGGTCATAGTTAACTTGTCGCTCATGTGAGACTCCTAGTTGTGCTGGGTTGGCCGTTA
>CAZUZO010000216.1:0-2252 GCA_964624765.1 uncultured Thiotrichales bacterium | reverse complement strand
GGAGGAAGACCGTGGATACTGGAGACGCGGTCGACGATGGTTTTTAGTGTTAAGTCGCCGCACAGGGATCAGGTACTGGCCCAGACTTCTTCCACGCCCCGGTCGGTGTGGAAATCAGCGGTTGGGATTGGTTTGCAGTGCCTTCTGGCGCCCTGTGGAGCGATACAGACAAAGAGGTCCGAAAGTCCCAGCCGAGGCAGGCAGGGCCCGAAGTAACGGGTAAGCGACCAAGGACAAGTACAGACTGAGCTGATTGGCGCGCCGGGTGGCGGCGCTGGTTCGGGCACCAAACAGCGCTAGCTTTTGTTCTTGAGTGCAGCTTTAAGAACCTCACGAGCAGCGCCGAAGTCGCAAGCCGCACAGCGGCGACAAGAGCGTCCGCAAGGGTATGGAACAGTGCTAAGCTAGCCCGGAACGGGTGAGCACCCTGGAACGGGCGCGACTCACCACCGGATTCTGCAAGGCAATGCAGGATGGTGAGCCACTGCGCAGCGCCACTATGGCACACGTAATCGTTCTTGATACAACTTTAAAACTGACGCGGCTAGTGGAACGCGTCCTTAAGCCACAAGGCAATGAACAAAATGATACCGAGCGCCCCCATGGCCATGGCTGACAGCCCGTAATAAATGGTGCTGACGTAGGTGTCCCTTCGTTCGTCGATAATGATATCCGTGGTCTTACTGTGGAACGGCTCATCGGTGGGATAAGACATCCAGCATTGACAATGCTCCCCCTCAGTATCTGTGCATTGCACGCGGTTGCAGGTTCGTTGAATGGCCGCCGGGGGTGGCAGCCGGTAGACACTGCGACCTTCATATTTCTCACAGAGCTTCATTGCACCTCACCCCTCACATCGTGCTCTCCCTTGGCGTATCGGAGGGGAACTAGGGATCTTTACGCTCGCCGTAAAGGTCAGCCATGGGAAGCGATCGGCTGCCCCTGCCCGCGCATTGCTAGGGAGGTCGCAGCCGGCGGCTTAGGCACCTGCATCGCTCTAGCCAACCAGGGCGGCGGCGTGCCCCTCAGGACGCCTTGCAGGTGGGCTATCACCTGGCGCGCATCGCCGCTTTCTGGCTCCTTTAGAGGGTGAATTCCAGCGCGAACCACCTTGGCGGCCGCCGGCCCGCCGATGGCCACCACATACAGCAGATGACAATCGCCGATCAGCATTGCCCGATAGGCGTTCTTTTCGTCACTGCTTTGCGGGGCGGCTGCGGTCGGGCGTATGTCGATGAGACGAATTTCATCGATGGAGACCTGATAGATAAGGAAGCGAGAGCAGGATCCAAAGTGCCCGTCGAGACGCTCACCGTTGTCGGACGCGACCGCCACCCGCAGGGAATTCGGTATTTCACCATTATTCAGACACTGCGGCTGCGGTGGATCCCGCTCCAGCGGCGGTTCTTCCTCCTGCCGCATCTCGCCCTGCAACCACTGAACGGCCTGCCTGAGGACGTCGGGATCGACCCCAGACAGAGCACCACGCGAGGCCATCCGCAATCGCCTCGGCGTCAACTGTCGAAATTTA
The DNA here is from genome assembly GCA_964624765.1 of uncultured Thiotrichales bacterium. GTDB lineage: Bacteria > Pseudomonadota > Gammaproteobacteria > HK1 > HK1 > JAGTVB01. The sequence goes on along the minus strand of CAZUZO010000216.1, from coordinate 721 downwards.
TCCTCGGAAAAAGGGCGGCCAACGCATGCGTCGAGCAATCGCACCAGGGCCGAGGGATCGATGTCCGGCAACACTCGAGCGGCTAGACCGATGCGCAGGGCAAGCGCTCGAGATAAGGTTTCCTTGGGCATCGCTTGACTGTCCTCTTCAGTGATGGGTGTGATGGCTAAGCGGCCTTGAGCGGCAAGATACACTGAGGAATTTCACAAATCGCCACACATTGCGGTTCATCATAATCGCCCTCACACTCGGTGCAGGTGTTGGCATCGATCTCGAAAACGATCTTGCCCTCGGTAATGGAGTTGGTCGGACAAACCGGTTCACAATCCCCACACGCGATACATTCCTGGGAAACGATATACATGGCCATAGCCTTCTCTCCTTATGGTCGAACGAGGAGTTTGCTGTTCATAAGCGCCGTGCGCGCACGGTGATCGGTAGCTTCGGGGGCGGCGTCACCGGATCGACGTAATACCGGCTGCCGTCGTCAAGAGTGAGCTCGCCGCCGAATTCCGTTTCGTCATCGTATTCAATGGCCAGGATATGCGCCTCGAGATCCTTCTTGGCCAGATAAAAAACGAGCCTGCCACTGCGGTCTTTTCGGATCATGACGTTGGCCATGGGTATGCTCTCTTGTTCGTTGCTTGCGCCTTAGAAGCTGTTTTGAAAACTACTGCGCTTGCCATAGCTGCGTTGCACAGCGGCTCGCAATCCTCATGTA
>CAZUZO010000215.1:0-2260 GCA_964624765.1 uncultured Thiotrichales bacterium | reverse complement strand
TTGTGGTGGCGCATCCCGTGAGAAGCACCCCAAGGACTACGGCGATGAGCGGCTTCCAGGTCGATCTCTTGTCCATGGATCGTTCCTCCTGTTCCTGTGGGCAGCTAACGTGCCGTTGAGCGGCACCGGAACGCGCAGCGCGGAGGCGTCCGCTCCAACGGCTGGTTGGGTGGCTGGCTTTCGCTATTTGGCTTCTGCATGCAGTTTGAGACCAAGGGCATCGACCACACGGAGGATAGTGTCGAATCCAGGGCTCCGCTCTCCAGATAGCGCCTTGTAGAGACTTTCCCTAGACAGCCCAGCGTCTCGGGCGACCTGCGCCATGCCCTTTGCTTTTGCGATGTTACCCAGCGCCTTGGCTATAAATGCAGCGTCACCATCGGCCTCTTCTAGGCACGCCTCTAGATACAGTGCCATTTCTTCGGGGGTGCGAAGATGTTCTGCCGTGTCGTACCGATACGTTTTGGTCTTTGCCATGGCAATTACTCGTCGAGGTCACGGGCCAACTGAATGGCTCGTTTAATGTCTTGCGTTTGAGTGGACTTGTCGCCGCCCACGAGCAAAATAATGATGGTCTTGTTCCTCTGCGTGTAATAGACCCGGTAGCCAGGCCCATAGTCGATTCGGAACTCCGAGACCCCCTCACCGACAGGCTTTGTGTCGCCCAGATTGCCTTCTTCCACGCGGGTTAGCCGGGAAAGAACTCGAACTCTGGCTCTGGCGTCTCGGAGCCGGTCTAGCCACTTGGTGAAGACATCCGTCCGTCGGATTTCGTACATTCCTGAAGTGTAGCCGTATGGCTACATACGTTCAACTCCAGAGACGCTTCTCGGGCATCCCAGCCACCCAACGCCCCGGCTGAGCCGCGAGCAAAAGCGCCTCGCTTTTGCAAGTCGGGCGCGCAACGCGCGCGAACTCGAGCCGGTTGTTAGAGCGCATTGTCACGACCTGTATAACCCTCAGAACATTCCGGAGTGCTCAAGCACCGCCACACCTACTACACCTCCCAACACCCATGTCGCCGCTCTCACAACAACGGCAGAGAGGTCATCCTGCGGCACGAATCGGTACGTCCTCCACTCCTGGGGGCCAAGTACGAACGCTAGAAACGCCACCAAGTACAGCAAACATACAAATGAGGCAATGACTCGCGCTAACAAGCCACGATCACCGATGAGACTGAAGGTCAGGATCGGAACGGGAGCGGCCAGCCCAGTTAGCAGTGCTGTCAGTTTCGATGCGTTCATGCGCTCTATCATGCAATAGAACGCGATGTGCAACTATTCTGATGAGGCTTGAAGCGGCATCGCTATCGTCGCAGGTTGGGAGTGAAGAGAAAACATCCCGACTTGGAGAAGATAGCCATGCCGCTAGACGAGTTTATCATCACGGTGTTTTGTTGGGTGGAAAAAGCGTTTGCGGAGGTGACGCAGGGGGTGAAGTTGCGCAGTCGGGGCTTTGCTCCCCGCCTGAGTGACAGTGAAGTGATCACGATGAAAATCGTGGGCGAATTTCTTGGCCATGAGGGGGATGAAGCGATTTGGGAGTACTTCCGGCGGCACTGGGCCGCGTGGTTTCCGGCTCTAGGAGATCGGAGTACCTTTGTGCGGCAGGCGGCCAATCTTTGGCGAGTGAAGCAACTGTTGCATGAACGCTTAGTCACGGAGCTGGGAGCGCGTAGCGCAGACGGCCACGTTATCGACGGATTTCCCATCGCCGTATGCGAGCTGGCACGCGCCCCTCGCAGCCGGGTCCTGAAAGCCGAAGCCGACTACGGTTACTGTGCCGCTAAGGACGAGCATTTTACGGGCTGAAAGCCAACCTACTGATCGATCTGCGCGGGATAGTCGTCGGCATCACGCTCACCGCCGCCAACGTGGATGAACGCGATTCGGCCTATGACATCCTGCAAGCGATCGAGGGACTGCTGCTCGCTGACAAGGGTTATATCCGACCCCAGTTCAAAGCCGATTGCGTGGCCCTGGGTATTGATCTGCAAACGCCTCTGCGCAAGAACATCATGGCCGAACGCCGACCCCGCTGGTGGTTAAGGCTATTACGGCGCCTGCGCAAGCGCATCGAAACGGTCATCGGTCAACTCGAGCAACAATTTGGGTTAGCCAAAACCCGGGCGCGCGATGCGTGGCATTTGACCAATCAGGTGACCCGCAAGATCTTGGCCCATACCCTCGGCGTCTGGCTCAACATCCAACAAGGCCGCGAGCCGTTGGAACTCGACAGCTTGGTAACCGCTTAACCC
>CAZUZO010000214.1:0-2283 GCA_964624765.1 uncultured Thiotrichales bacterium | reverse complement strand
ACAGCCATCCATGGCGACTGGGTTCCGGCAATCCCTGCCGGAACGACGGGTTTGAGGGAACTGATATAGGTGGCAAGCACTCGCTGTGCGGATGTGGATTCGCCGGGCGGTCTGTGGGAACCTTGATAGACACGGGCCTCTGAGCTGCAGAGGTCCACGTCCCCCGCATCCCCCTCGATGCAAGCCAAAACATGTCGGAGCGCCTGGGTTGGTGGGTCAAGATAGGTTAGAAAATCTCGTCGCTGCGGCACGCGCCGGGGGTCAGCTCTGCGAGGAGCGCCTAGGAAGATGGGGCTATTGGCGTGTTCTGCGATCGTTTCGCACCCTTCCTGCCGGTACCACCCTCATCGGCGACACGCTGGTGTTCGGTTACCCCAAGATCGGACGCCTGTCGAGGCTGGATACTGGCCTGAAGGCGCAGTTCTCCCATGACTTTTGGGTTGAGGAGAAAGTTGACGGTTACAACGTTCGCATGTTTGCCCACGCCGGAGAGGTACTCGCCGTCACCCGCCGCGGTTACATCTGTCCGTTTACCACCGATCGGCTGCACGATTTCATCGATATTCGGCTATTCGATGACCACCCGGAATTGGTGCTGTGCGCCGAAGTGGCAGGACCGGACAATCCCTATAACCGCGATAGCCCCCCCTATGTCAGCGAAGATATCCAAATGTTCGCCTTCGACCTGATGTTGAAGAATCGTCAGGGATTCGTACCTCATCAGGAAAAGGTCCAGCTGCTGCGTGAATACCAGATACCGGAGGTGCCTCAGTATGGGCGGTACCGGTTAGCGGATCTGGATCGGCTCGCCCAGCTGGTGCGTGAACTCGATGGTGCAGGTCGGGAAGGAGTGGTGCTCAAAGAGGATTCGCTTGCCGACCGGCGGGCGAAATATGTCACAGGGCGCATCAACGTGGCGGACTTGCGCGTGGGCAGCCGTGCCATCAAGCAATTGCCGGCGGAGTACTTCACCCAGCGCATCCTGCGGCTTGCGTTATTTCTCGAGGAACATCATATCGAACGCACCGAGGTCCTTTACCGTGAGCTCGGTGAGGCGCTCATCGAGGGGGTTCTGGAGGCGGTGGATCGTTGGCGCCAGGAGGGGAAAGTGACCGATCACTTCCGCTGCCGGTTTCGCCGTCGGGAGAATGCCGAGCTGATGCTGGAGGCCTCCTATCGCTTGCTGGGAAAAGGCCATGTGCAGCACCCCGTGTTGGAGCGCCAGGGCGAGTACTACGTGCTTGAGTTCAGCAAGGTGCTGCCGAAGACCACCGGGCTGCTCGCCCATCTGTTACAGGGCGGTCTCGTCTTCGATTAGGCCTTCCATGATACGCCGCAGGTGTTGCGGGTTAATGAGGCCGACGCCCGCTTTATCGGCCCATTTCTTCAGGCCTTCGTCGGCGGTCACCAGCGTGGCGTCAAGCTCATAAGCCAGCAGCAGCACATCGGCATCTTCCTTGCTGTCGATGATTCCCCGACGCATGGCCTCCCGATAGCGCTGACGCAGCTTGGCGATGGAGTGGCCGATATCCGCCGCGCCGCCGATAACGGCGCGCTTGGTGGATTCCTCGGCGATCCGTAGGCCCCGATCGATGCGCATGCGCACTTCCTCGATGAACTCGTACAGGAGCTCGCTCGGTACCCTCAGGTCGAGTCGGCGTGGAGAGCGAATGTGCACCACGCGCTCGAAATCCGCTGCGGTGGCCCCCAGCTCTTTGAGCTTTTGCAGCTCCTCATAGACCGACCACGGCATGTAGAAATGTGCCTTGGCGCGCGCCGCGAGTCGGGTAAAGGTTGCGATGGCTTCTGCAAAATCATCGGCGAACTGGATAAATATCCCGGGATTGGAGAATACGCTGGTATCCAGAACGTATTGCTCGGGCCGAAGCGGTGCATTGAGATTGTCTTGGGTGGCCATGTTGAGCCCTCACTTTACTCAACCGAGACGTAAAGGCGTGGCGTCTAGGTTCCACCGTTGGGATGTGTTAACGTTTCCCAACGTGTCATCGGGATTGCGCGCCTGGGCGCCATCTCGGGACTAGGCGCTACCTTACTGTGTCGATGGCTGTCCGGCAATGCCCGAGCGGTTTTGCGTTTCGATCGGCAAAAGCCACCAAGCCCGTGAGTGTTTCGACTCACTAAAGTCCGAGAGGTTGTGAAAAAACCGTGGCGCACGGCTCGGGAGCCAGGCGGGCGGTGGCGCCAAAACCGTCCGGAACGATTTTGAACAGCTGCAAGCTGGCCCCGAAGGAGCGAGTCACCACCGGAGTGTACAAGGGAGTA
>CAZUZO010000213.1:0-2291 GCA_964624765.1 uncultured Thiotrichales bacterium | reverse complement strand
CAACCTCAAAGACAAAGCCGCCTAAATAATGCGACATCTTCATTGACAACGACCGGCTGCGCCGGGTAGGTGCCGCCTTTGCAGACGAAGCACGTATCCAGCCACTGTTTGATAATGCGCTTGAGCTGGCCGAAGAGGTGGAGCTTCGGCTCCTCGCCCGGGTCGCGCCATTTGGTGTAGAGCAGCCGTTGCGTGATACTCGATGATCAAGTTTTTCGTACTTGAAAAGTGCCGATGTAGACCACCGTGCAACGCATCGGTGACCACAGATTGTTGTGGTGGTGACCCTTCCCGTGATTCTCCCGCTCGTCGACGTCTGCGCGATGGAATTGCTCGGAGTTGGGCGCGATGACCACCCGATGGTCCCTGGCCTCCAGGGCCAGGAAGAGTTCGTTCGCAAAGGCGATGGCTTTGTCCAACCCTGTCTGGGTGACCACGAGGGCGACGAGCAGCTTCTTCGCTGGCTTGAAGTACTTGCCGTGCCAGGAGAGACGACCTGCCTCGAAGAGCGGCTTGGCTCCGCTGATCAGCGGATGCCGATCTGCAAGTGTCCCCTGTACCGTGCGCTTCCGCTGAGGCCGCTGGTCGGGAGGCTTCGGGAGGGAACGGGCCCGCTTCGGCAGGGCTCCGTCCCGCGTCCACTCGAGTGGCTCGCCCGGCCGCGGTTCGGGGAGTGGCGGTTGCTTCGGCGCTTTACCGACGGCCAGCTTCGCCCAATAGCCGCGTTCAGGCCGCGGTACGTTGAGCAGCGTGCAGCCGCGGGCCATGTAGCTCGACGAGACGCCGAACCGGGCTGCCACCCTGAGCATGGGCTCGGACCAGACCATCTCGTATAAGGCGTCTCGACTGACCGGGCCATCGTCGGTTGCATCCGGCCGAGCCGCTACCTGCGTTGTGTCTTGTTCCTTGGTCACGATGCTCGATCGACCCCAATTGTCCGCCCGCCAGCAGTTATGAGGGTGGCGCGCCGCGCGGATAGATGATACAAATCCTCGGTACATAGGGTCTACATATCGAGTATTTGTATCAATGGCAAAGCCCCGATCGCAGCGTGAGCTCGCCCAAACCCTGCTGAAGAAGCAGGGAATCATGCGCCTGCTCGAGCTGCGCGAGGCCGGCGTGACCGCGGCGACAATGAGTCGTATGGAGCGGGCCGGCGAAGTCATCCGCCTGTCGCGGGGCGTCTATCAGCTGCCAGATGCCGACCTCGACCCCAATCACAGCCTGGCGGAGGCCGCGAAGCGGGTGCCCAAGGGCGTCGTATGTCTCGTCTCGGCGCTGGCATTCCATGGCCTGACCGACCAACTACCTCCGAAAGTCTGGATGGCGATCGGACCCAAGGACTGGGCGCCACAGCGCAGCGGTGCGGGCATCCGCATTGTGCGTTTCACAGATAGTCTGCTGAGGGAGGGCATCGAGACGCACGTGATCGAAGGCGTCTCGGTGAGAGTCTTCGGCGTGGCGAAGACGGTGGCCGATTGCTTCCGACATCGCGGCAAGGTGGGCCTTTCCGTCGCGATCGAGGGGCTACAAGAAGCGCTGAGGCAACGTAAGGCGACTCCCGCGGAGATCGCTCGTCAAGCTGAGAAGGGTGGGGGGTCCACAGTCGTGCGGCCGTACCTCGAGGCACTGACCGCCAATGCCTAGGGAGATCAGAAACATCGGCGCCTCCGTTCGGGCGCGTCTGCAGAACCTCTCCCGGGAAACGGGGCAGAGTTTCGAGCTGATACTCACCCGCTATGCATTAGAACGTCTGCTTTACCGCCTCAGCACATCGGCCTTCTCCGACCGATTCGTGCTCAAGGGCGCGATGCTGCTGACGAGCTGGTTCACGGACCCACACCGGGCTACGCGTGATCTCGACCTGTTGGGGTTCGGCGATCCAAGCCCGGAGGCAATGGTCGCAGCGTTCAAGGAGATTCTCGCGATAGACGTCGAGGATGGCGTCGATTTCGATTTGAACGCAGTACGTGTCGACCAGATCCGGGAGGAGCTCAAGTACGGCGGACTGCGGCTGCGCACGACCGCGTCCATTAGTGGTGCCCGTATCGCCGTGACGGTTGACGTCGCATTCGGAGACGCGTTGGAGCCGGGTGCCGAGGTCATCGACTATCCGTGCATGCTGGACCTTCCGGCACCTAGCCTGCGCGCGTACGCCCGGGAAACGGTGATCGTCGAGAAGTTCCAGGCAATGGTGGCGCTGGGGCGCGCGAACAGCCGGATGAAGGACTTCTATTGTTTATTTGCGTCGAAAAGTGATCCACTTTCAGGGGTGATTTGCATCGAAATTT
>CAZUZO010000212.1:0-2366 GCA_964624765.1 uncultured Thiotrichales bacterium | reverse complement strand
GCGCCGTCCGCCTGGCTCTCGGGCCGCTCGCGACGGTTTTTTCACAACCTCTCAGTGGAGTCCGCGGGTTCACCGCCCATCTTTACTGCACAACGCCGCCGACAGGTACGACAACACACCGGCGCACTAATTCTTGTTGAAGATGCTGGGTGATGGGGCCAACCCCATAACGGCGGTTGCCAAACCGCTCCACCGGCCAAATACCCACAAGGCTATTGCATACAAAAAGCTCATCTGCATTGACCACCGAGTGCAAGCGAAGCGCCTTCACGCGCAGGGGTACCGAATGTTGGCGATGAATCCCATCGAGGATGATCTCTCGCATCACCCCTGCCACTCCGCAATGGGACAGGCGCGGAGTGATCAGTTGGCCATGCTTGACTACAAACACGTTGCTCATCGTCCCTTCAATCACCCAGCCGGCGGTATCGAGCATTATCCCCTCTGGACAATTGACCTGCTGGCACTCACGCCGGGCCAGAACTTGCTCCAACCGATTCAGATGCTTGAGCCCTGCCAGCAATGGATTGCGGCTCAATCGAACGCGGCATCGATGAACCGTCACCCCTCTATCCCAGTAGCTCATAGGATATTGGGGCCAAGGGTGGAGGGACAGGATACGCGTTGGCGAAGCGCCCTCAGGCGGGGCATATCCTCGATTAGAACTACCACGGGTGATCGTCAGCTTGAGGACACCACGACCGACATCGGCTGCCAGGGAGGCCATTTCCTGCCGAAGCCTATCGATATCGAACACGGGGATCCCGAGGACCTGGCATCCATGGACCAACCGCTGGAGATGTCGGTGCACACAGAGGGCTTCACCGCGCCAGATCGCCAGCGTCTCGAATAGGCCATCGCCGTATTGGAGGCCTCGGTCAAAGACCGAAATGCTGGCCGCCTCGCGACCGTTGATCAGCACCACTTTGGGTTCTCGGTCAGGGCACTCAAGGCGGCTTGTGCCTTGTGGCGAGTCTCCTTAAGCTCGCGTTCAGGCACTGAGTCGGCAACTATCCCGGCGCCCGCTCGTAGCCATACCTGATCGCCGTTGCGAACCAAGGTGCGGATAAGAATATTCAAGTCCATGGCGCCATCCCGGCCGAGATATCCCATCGATCCAGTGTACGGCCCGCGGGGAAAGGCCTCCAAGGACGCGATGATTTCCATGCAACGGACCTTCGGACAACCGGTAATCGTTCCTCCCGGAAACACGGCACGTATGACATCTCCGGGGGTAACCCCCTGGCGTAGCGTGCCACAGACGGTCGAAACGATGTGGTGAACATTAGGGTAGGATTCGAGGGCCATCAATACTGGTACACTCACACTACCGATTTGACACACCCTACCCAGATCATTGCGCTCCAGATCGATGAGCATGATATGCTCCGAGCGCTCCTTGGGGCTTCTCAGCAATGCCTGTGATAGGCTGCGGTCCGCTGCGCGGTTTTGGGAACGGGGGTGGGTACCGGCGATGGGACGCGTCTGGACTAGCCCGCCCCGCACGCTCGCTAGCCTCTCCGGGGAGGAGCTGAGAATAGCCGCTTGCCCGAAATCGGCCAAACCGGAAAAAGGGGCGGGATTGACTTGGCGCAGGCGGTCATAAAGCGTTGCGTGGGATAACCCCGGCTTGAGCAGTGCCTCCCAACGGCGTGATAGATTCACCTGGAAAACGTCGCCCTCGCGAATGTAGTGCTGAATGGCAGCCAATCTGGAAAGAAATAATTGCTCAGGCTCCTCTGCAATGGCACCTCGCAGAACACCGCCACGCCAACTTTCCAGCGGTGGCGCCCGCTGCAGATCGGCCTCGATCACTGGTAACAGTTCTGGCGTGTCGGGTTCGACAGCGATCAGCATCCGATGCTGTCGGTGATCCCGCATGACGACGGCAGGTATCCGATAGGCTGCGGCAATGGGTATGCCGTCTACAGGGTGGGGAAGGTTCAGAACCGGTTCAATCTGAGCGGCAAGCTCGTAACCCAGATAGACGAACCAGCCACCACAGAAAAGGAGGTCTTGGTCTATTATCCTCTGGGTCCGGACCTCATGCCACCACAGATCGAGATTACGCAAAAAGTCGTGACCACGGATTCCGAACGTGTCGCTGCGCAGCTTTCCATTGGGCCACAACACGAGCGATCCCTGAGGAAAGGCAAACAGCAGATCGTAACGGGCATCGTTTGTGCCATGCGCTACGCTTTCTAGAAGAAAAGGATATCGCTCGGGGTGGCTCAAATGGACCGGTAGCAGGTCCGAATCGCTATCGACCCATCGGCGGATACAATTCGACCTGGACGTGGACGGTGGCATCTAAGTCGGAACACGGCCAAGCGCAATGCGCCCCACCCGCGGCGATGAACGAAAGT
>CAZUZO010000211.1:0-2414 GCA_964624765.1 uncultured Thiotrichales bacterium | reverse complement strand
ATAGATAGGCGAGGAGCGAGCACCGCCCAACGCCGCTATCGGGTTGCGTAGCAGGTTTTTTCACAACCTCTGAGCCAACTTGCGCGTGTAAGCCATCACACCCCCGTCGTCGGCGATGCGACTCTTTTCAGGGCCGGCGCACGTCAAACTCAACCGTCATCGGGCCCGCTTTTTCAAACTCCAAAGTGAGTGGGAAGCGTTCTCCCGCCACCAAAGGTTGGGTGAGCCCGATGAGCATCAGGTGGTCACCCCCCGGCTGCAGCACCGTGCGGGCGCCGGGTTCGAGCGGGATGCTCTCCACCTGGCGCATAGTCATGACCTCGCCTTCCAGAAGATGGGTGTGGAGTTCGATCCGTTCGGATACGGTACCACGCGCTGCAACCAAACGATCGGTATCGGCCCCCTGGTTGGTCAATGTGACATAGGCTGCCCCGTTGACGACCCCGGGCGGGGTCTCACGCGCCCAGGCGGTCTCTTCTACCTGGATGGGTTCAGCGGCTTGCAGCAGGGGTGCCCAGGCCACAACCAGCCACGCGATGAAGGCCATGGCGATGTTCGTAGCGCTCATTATGTGAGTCCTCGTAGTTAAAGATCGGTTCCGATGAGTCTAGCCACACAACCGTTTGTTGGCCTCGCGGTCCAGAAGGTCAGGCTCTAATCCTAGGTAGGTTTTTCGCAAGTGGTCCCACAGCGCCAAGTTTTCCCAGCGCGGCTCCTTCAGGATTTTTTGCTCTACAGTGAGATAAGGGTTAGGCAGAAATACCGTCATCTGTTGTTCCTCTTTTCCGTTAAACAGACGCAGTCCCCAACTGCTCGGGCGACCGTCGTCTTGGAGCCTTCGATAGAGCTCGGCGCGTGCGGTACGGCGATGCTGGGCGAGCTCAGGTGCGGTCGGATGGTCTGGGGTGCCTCTGTTCTCGCCGATACATAGGTGGAAATGCCAGTGGCCGAAATCCACTGTGAGATAGCCATCCATGAGATCGATGCGCTTCGGTGCATTGGGAGCACGCACTTCCCACACCGCACCCTGAACGGCCGTGCCAAAGTAAATTTGATCCCAGTAATTCTGGAACACATCGACCAGGAGCGAATGCAGGCAACCGGTATCGGTTGGCAAGGGAAACACTTCCAACGTGCCGTTGCCGGGCTCAGTTATCCGCATGGAGGGGGTCACCGGTGTTTCTCCTGTGCTGGTGAGTCTGGGCGGCCTGGCGCTGCCGGGCTATGACTACTGGTTGGCATGTGACCATCTGCCGAGTTCTCGACGGATGGCGATACCATAAAGGTCATCACGACTTACCTCAAGTACCGAGTTGCTGCAGCCCCCAGATTGCGATCAAACCCATTGCCAGCCCCAAGACGCCACTAACCAGCGTCAGACGCAGCGCCCCTTGCAGGTGACGCTCGTCCAGCGCGGCGGGCCAGTGGGGCTCTCCGATGTAGAGATCGTTTCTCTTGATGCCGTTTCGGAAAATTGGTCCCACGAGCCTTACCCGTAGGGCTCCGGCGTAGGCTCCCTCGCTCCAGCCGCTATTGGGACTTGGCAGCAAGCTATGGAAACGCAGCGCGCTTCGCACCGCCTCCACGGGATGGAGCCGAAGCAGGGCGGCAGCGATACCGATTACCGCTACCGACAGCCGCGCCGGGATCCAGTTGATGAGATCGTCGCTGCGCGCCGCGGCCCAGCCGAAGCACCGATAGCGGCTATCCTGATAACCCACCATGCTGTCGAGCGTCGAAATGACCTTAACCGTAATGAGGGCGGGTAAGCCACCGAGGCAGAGCGCCCACAGCGGGGTTAACACGCCATCTATTGTGCTCTCGGAAAGCGATTCGATGGTAGCCCGCACCACCGCCGGACGATCCATTCCGTCGGTGTCACGACCCACCAGCCACCCGACCCAGTGACGGGCTTCCTCGACGTTTGGCAAAGACCGCTGGACTTGGCGGGCATGATCGAGCAGATCCCGCAGCGAGAGCAGATGCCAGGCGATCAAGACATCCCAGCACCAGGCCGCAAGGGGGTGCCAGGATGAAAGAACGAGATGGATGACTGCCCACACGGCTAGAGCGGTTACGACCATGGCGATCCAGTGCACCATTCCACCCAGATAGCCATCCAGCCCCCGAGCGCGCAGAGTCCGTTCGTAGCCGGTGCAAAGGCCGCCAAGCAATCGTACCGGGTGCCAACGGTAGCGGGGGTCGCCGATTGCGAGGTCGAGGCCAAACGCCGCGAGCACTAGCAAGAAGGGATTCTCGGTCAGTGCATCCAATTCAGCAACCATTATGGGATCGGTCGACGGTTTGCAGGCCTCAAGGGGTTAACGCCGTTGCGGGGGCCGTGCGCGGTGTGGGCATTATGCTACACTCAGAGCTTGTGAAAAAACCGTCGCGAGCGGCACGAGAGCAAGGCG
>CAZUZO010000210.1:0-2699 GCA_964624765.1 uncultured Thiotrichales bacterium | reverse complement strand
TTTAAAACAGCTTCTCAGGCTGCTCGTTGAGATGTTTTTTCAACCCGTTCAGGCCGTCTTGGTTTCATTTCACAGCGAACTCCCCACCTCGCGCAGTCAGCTTTTTTTACGCTTCGTTCCACTGGGCTCCAGTAAAATATCATAACCATTTGATATATATTATTATTATCTCTCCTGGCTTGGACTTTGCCGCAACCTTGGCGACAGAACGAGGGCTGTCCCACGGCGCGAACCTGCGCTGGCTCCGAAGTCAACGATATTAGAGGGATGCCAATGAACAGACAACTCCTTGAATCAGCTGAAGTAGTTCATCCCCCCATGGTGCCGCTCGAGGGTGCAGAGGAAAGGGCCATCTCATCCTCTACCGCACGCGCCATTATGCAGTGCCATCACACTATGGCACATCAAACCATGAACCCTAGCAAACAACAACAGCAAGCGGCATTGGAGGCGACACCCCATGTCGTGAACGCATTGACGGCTCTATGGGGTTATTACGAATGCAGCGTTTATTTGCGCAAACTCATGGTCATCGACGCGAGGAGAGAAAGCCGTCAAGGCTTCTCGCAAGAGGCCTTTGACGAGTTGGTGTTCCTGTGTCAGCTGATTCAGGACAACCGAGGCTCGATGATGAAAGAAACCTTACCCAAAATCCAACGCGACGAACTGGAACACCGAGAGCGCTTAAGACGAATCGAATCCGCTTATCTGTGCAGGCGCTAGGGAAAAACGCCAAGCCCGCGAACGGGTGTTATCGACAGCATCACCGCTTCCAGGAACATGGGCAAGGGCTTTTCTCTGAGTCCCATCTAGCACCTACCGAAAGCAGCCACCGACGCGACGAGGGAACACAACGTACAACGCGTGTGTGTTCCCTACCTTCAATTTTGATCTAGATCAATTAATCGAGCGACCCTAGCCTCAAGAGCCTTTAATTACGGCCCGGAGCAACTAGAATCACAAATAGATAATGGTGCGACCCTGCAAAAGATTTGCGTTTGAGTCAGCCCAGGCTACCAACCCGATCCGGAACGACGGAGGATCACCCGTAAGCTTTCACGAAAAACAAACCATCTTAACGCCACTGCGCCAAACCGTACCGGCGCTGTGCCGCAGCTCGACACGAGATACCGAGAGTCCCCGCCTAAAGGAGGTAGGCTGTCCCTAGCTAGGGACGCATCTCCGGGATAGGGAAGTCGAGGTGCTTGCTACGTTTTTTGAATCTGGTTTCCGGGCTCAACCCCGCAAACCGACACCAAATCGGTATAAAAACGATAATAAACTGACCCGCTACGCCGCTGTGTGCGTCAAGGCATCAGGTAGCCTGAGCCCTAACGCGCTGCGACGTTAAGCTGGCGACCAGCACAATGATGATGGAGGAGAACAGATGGAACGGCGTTATGGTCCGCGTGAGCCGGTTTACCTAGACGTGACGATCTATCGCGAAAAACGCAAACTGGGTTCATTTGAATCCCGAGATATCGGTCTCGAAGGCATCTTCGTGGCAGCACAGCACCCCGACCTCGGTGTGGGAGAGTGCGTCACACTGCAGCTCAGCCTCGACGCATCGGATGGGGACAGCTGCTACCCGATTCGGGCGATCGTAGTCCACCGCTCAAACGATGGTGTAGGACTCATGTTTACCGAGTACGATCCCCTCTTCTTCCTCGTTCTCGACACCCTCTCGAATCCGGCCTGATCATCAAGATGAGGCTCTAACGGCGCGGATCACTGGATAAGCGCCTCGGCACGCCGGTCCATGAGCCCTGAGAGCATATGTGCGGAGGCGGCCGGACCCAAGCCGACAGGGACGTCTGCACGGCGTCCCTTGCGGCCCCGGGTCGGCTGCCTCAAGGGCAAAGGCCATCCAACTGCCGAAACGATGACCAACGCCCTTCTGTGGATACACCCAGTGAGCCTGGTGTTGTTCCGGGGGTGGAAGCTTGGAGCTTCAACACTACGCTCGCTTGCTGAGACGTCCCGTGGTACTCGCCAGCCCCTCGATGATGTAGCCGAATCCACTGGCGACAGTGGTGATCGCCACTAGCCCGACCAATGCACTGATCGCTAGTGGCCAAGCACCTTGAATGGATTGCATCCCCATGACCACCAACACCAAGAGAATTTGAGCCGCCGTATTCCCCTTACTCAGCAAGCTCGGCTTAACCCCTGTGGCGAGAAGCTGCCTCCTGATCACAAAAGCACCGCCGAGAATCACGGCATCCCGTAGGATGACCAATGCAACCAACCACGACGGAAGCAGATCTTGCCAACCCAAGGTGACGTAAACTGACGTTATCAGCGCTTTATCCGCCAATGGGTCTAAGTAGGTGCCCAAACGTGAATGCCAGGCGTATTGTCTGGCCAGAAAGCCATCGAGTCCGTCGGACACGGCGGCAAGTGCGAACAAGCCTAACGCCCAGAAGTACTCTCGGTAAAGCAAGCAAACGACGATCGGAGCGATGAGCAGAAAACGAAAGCCAGTAATGAAGTTAGGCAGGTTTCGCGCGGCGAAAACAGGAGACATAGGAACTCATTGATTGAGAACACGCAGTGGGAGCCAACAGGATCATCAAAGCCCGTTCGTTACCCGCCCTTCGCAGGCCGCCTGTCAGCTCGACCATCGCCCATCGAGCCGGCCTCAGAAGCTGTTTTAAAAATGTCGCGAGCGCCGGAGTCGCAAGGCGCACGGTGGCGAC
>CAZUZO010000209.1:0-2869 GCA_964624765.1 uncultured Thiotrichales bacterium | reverse complement strand
AGGGGGCACAGCCAACGATGGTAGAAATCTCGTCTCAGATCAGGCACCAATGGGGGCAAAGGGGCTTTAGTTGCGCCATCTGGGTGGATCCTCCCGGACAGCTGTGGGAGGATTTCGTGCACGCGAGCGATGAGTTGGTCATGCTCATCGAGGGAGAAATAGAACTTACGTTTTGCGGCAACACAGTGCGCCCCAAAGTGGGGGACGAAGTCTTGATCCCCGCCGGCGAACGCCACACTGTGCGTAACATTGGGGCCACGATGAATCGCTGGTATTACGGCTACCGCCAGGGCTAACGGCTTGCGTAACGAACCAATCTATAACAACTACAAGTAAGGTGAGAACAGCCAAGCGAGGGCGTCTCGTAGCTGCACGGGCACAGATCGTCGCTCAAGCTCCTCTAAAGCAACCCTGCGGGAGCGTTCCTGGATGGCCCGGTAATACGCCGTTAGCCGTTGTGCGAATGAATGATCGTAGACCTCGACTACCATCTCAAAGTTAAGGCGCAGGCTGCGTGCATCGAGATTAGCCGAGCCGATGTGGGTATACTGACCGTCGATAATAAAAAGCTTTGTGTGCGAAAAAGGGGGGGGCTGATAAAACACCCGCACGCCTTGTTCCAGAAGCTCAGGCAACACATTGCGCGTCGCCCAGTGGACGAGCGGAAGGTTATTGCGCTCTGGGAGGATGACGTTGACCTCGATGTCGCGCAGGGACGCGGCTTGGAGAGCGCGGATCAACTCCCGCGGTGGCAGGAAGTAGGGTGTCATGATGTCGACGCGCTGGCGGGCGATGGATACGGCCTCGGCCATGATCATGGCGAGCCTGTCGAGCGCTTTATCGGGGCCATCGGTGATGGTTCGACATAGGGCCGTGCCACTATCTCGGCAGCGACGGGGCGCCCCCGCCAGTGACCGATCATCCCCCGTTACGAAACGCCAGTCCTCCAGGAAGATGTCGACCATCTGGGCGACCACGGGGCCCGTGACTCGGAAATGCACGTCGGCCACCCGCCCGGGATTCTCGGTACGAGAGACCAAATGTCGGTCGCCAATATTCATGCCACCCGTGAAGCCAACCTGTTCATCCGCCACGCAGATTTTGCAATGGTTGCGAAGATTGATGCGTAACTCCGGAGGCACCAATTTGGGGGGTAGAAATCGCGCTACGGGGACCTGGTGTTTTTTCAGTAACCGGCTGATCCAGGGAAACCCATAGAGTTCGCCGATGCCGTCGACCATGACACGCACGTCTACCCCACGCTGCGTTGCGCGTGCCAGAGCCTCCACGAACCGACGGCCGGTGTCGTTGCTCTCGAAGATATACGTCGCCAGCAGCAAGGAGTGGGTGGCGCCATCGATGGCACGCAACATGGCAGGATAGGCTTCCTCACCGTTGCGCAGAAGCTCTATGCGATTGCTACCTACCAACGGCCTCTCGCTGACAGCGTCAGCAAGCTGTGCCAGGGGAGCCAGGGTACTGGGCACCGATGGTGATGAGCGGGCCGTCGGCTCGGCCACCAGAGACCGCTCATGGGGAGATTCCGCGGGTGCGGCAGGCCGCTGTAGCCTTCGCGCCGTGCTGTGGATGCGGTTGATACCGAAGAGGAAATACAGGACCGGTCCGATGAAGGGGAATAGCAAGCATATGGCCACCCAGCCCAAGGCTGCCCGCGGATCCTCGCGCTTGTTGAGCAATACGTGGACCGCAGTGAGCCAGGCTAGAATGATAACCAGTCCAATGGCCAGCGAGTGCAGCAAGGTTGCCAGGGTGCTCGCCGGCAAACCGTTCATGCGCGGCTAATCCGATGTCCCTCGGGCATACCGGAGGAGGGGAGAGACCGCGTCGGATGACACCGCTCCTGTCCAGCCGTGGTTGCCACCTTGGAGGATTTCACTATGTCGATCGAGCATCCAATTGTTGCCGTCACCGGGTCTTCAGGCGCCGGGACCAGCACGCTCAAAAGCGCCTTTGAACATATCTGTCGACGAGAGCACGTCAATCCCGTGATCGTGGAGGGGGCGAGTTTCCATCGCTTCGATCGCCAGGAAATGCCCGAGGAGATCAAGAAAGCCCGAGCGCAAGGACGTAATCTAAGCCACTTCGGTCCGGAAGGAAATTTCTTCGATAAGCTGGAGGCACTCTTTAAGACCTATAGCGAGCGTGGCAGCGGAACCCATCGGCGTTACTTGCGCTCCTTCGAGGAAGCACGGGCATGGGGCCAGGAACCCGGCACCTTCACGCCATGGGAGGCGATTCCCGACTCCAGCGACCTGCTGCTCTACGAAGGTTTACATGGAGGTGTGGTGGCCGGGGGCATCGATATCGGTCGCTACGTCGATCTGCTCATCGGCGTGGTCCCCATCGTCAATCTCGAATGGATCCAGAAGATCCACCGTGATACCTCGGAGCGCGGCTATTCTGCGGAGGCGGTGACAGATACTATTCTGCGTCGCATGTACGACTACGTGCACTACATCGTGCCTCAGTTTTCACGTACCCATATCAACTTCCAACGAGTCGCAACCGTCGATACCTCCAACCCGTTTATTGCCCGCGACATTCCCACCTCCGATGAGAGTTTTGTCGTCATTCGGGTGCGCGATCCTCAACGCTTCGATTTTCCGTACCTACTCAACATGATCCACAACTCTTTCATGTCGCGACCCAATACCTTCGTCATCCCGGCCGGAAAGATGGGTTTTACCATGGAGTTGATGTTGACCCCGCTCATTCACGAGCTCATGGAGCGCAAGCGGCGGGGATAACCCCCTCTAGCGGTGCGATGAGTATGCTGCGCTGAATTGGGGCACAGTGAGAGGTTGTGAAAAAACCGTCGCGAGCGGCCCGAGAGCCAGGCGGACGGAGC
>CAZUZO010000208.1:0-3017 GCA_964624765.1 uncultured Thiotrichales bacterium | reverse complement strand
TTTGGCGATTCTCTCTTGGTCCCAACCTGGCGGGAAAGTGCTCTTTTTCATCTCGATTTTCTCCGGTGTCTGCGCTGGAATGCAGTCTAAAAAAAGGGATCAGACCCCTTTTTCCTTTCAGCGTAGATTCCCCTTACCCCAGCAGCTCGCCAAGACCTACCACGATCGAATCGAAGGGTTCGGCGCACACTTCATCGTCACCGGAAAAACATCCTTGGGAGATCCAACTTCCATCAACCAGTTTGAACGCTTCAAGGGATCGTGTCTTGGGATGTGCCAGCCAAAGATACTGCACACCGAAACGCGCATACAGCGGCATCTTGATCTCGCGGTCGATGCTCTCGGTCGATGGCGAAAGCACCTCACAGATCCAGTCAGGCACAACCGTGAACCTATGACTTTCCGGGATCGCCGGCATACGCTCTTTGCGCCAACCAGCCACATCCGGAACCGCCACTTCCTCGTCCTTGACGAAATGAACCTCCGGCTCCAATAGAATCCACCAGCCACCGGGCCCGCCTCTGCCCCGTTGATAGGGGCCATGAAACTCCGCGCTGATGTTGGATGCGGCAAGGACATGCCGTCCACCAGGGCGTGGATGCGCATATAGCTGACCGTCCAGAATCTCTCCAATCAACGATTCTGGAAGCGCGACCAGCTCTTCGTACAGGTTTCGGCGCGACAGCGCGTGAGTAGTCATCGTCATCGAACCATCGGCCCTTCCACCTCGTGGTGGGTTTGCAGGCCGCATGGCCAAAGTATACCCGATCGTTGCATGGATTCTCGTGCCGCCAGCGTCCAGAGTGCGGTATTCAGGCGTGCCCGCAGCCGGTTCCGGGCCGCGTTGTACTCCACGGTACGTGAGGTCCCGAAACGACCCCGACGTGGTGACCGAGGGCGTCGGAGAGACGGAGGACGTGCACTTTTAGCTGCGTTAGCGGCGCCAGCACTGATCGTGAATAAAGGGGTCAGACCCCTTTTCCGGCCTGCTCCGCAGCCCTCAGCGTCAACCGCTACGGCGCGACAGGCGTTTGCCGACTCGGAGAAGAGGGGGTTACGGCCGCCATCAGCTGTGCATCGGTGATATCCGTTAACACTTCGCTGCGCTGCTCGAGATCGTCGATCTGTGTGCTGGCTTGTAGAGCCCTGGCGAAGGTTTGCTTGGCGGCTATCGCCTCACCGGCGCTCATCTGCGTCCTGGCGATGTCCTTCAACGCCACGGCGCGCCAATAAGCGGCCTGGATTTTATCGGCAGTCGCGATGGCACCAGAAAAATCCTTGAGGCTCGTTCGATCCCGGGCGATCTTGTGCAACGCTCGGTCGCCACCGGCGTCTCCTATCGCTACCGAAGCCAGCTCAGTGGCGCGCTGAAAAATGCGTTCGGCCGACACCTTGTCGCCAGCGAGGAAGTAGTCCTTTGCGATCGTGCCCAACGCCCCCGCACGGTTAGATAACCCGGCGATTTTGTCGGCCGTGTCCAAGGCCATCCCAAAGGCCTTGGCAGCACTATCATGATCGTTTAGCCCGCTATAGAGTTTTCCCAGAGTGCTGAGAATCTCGGTTTGGGATGGGTCGTCCTGGATCTGCCCAACAACGTTGGAGATGGACTTGAGTGTTTCCTGGGCACCGCGCGTTTCTTGCATCGCTATCTGGGCCTCGGCAATTTTAGCCAGACCCACCGCACGCCGATACGGATCCGGCAGTTTTTGGGTGATCTCCAACGCCTGCGCATAATCGCCGGTCTTGATGCAATACTCGGCGATAAGCTGAAAGATCTCTGCCGTCTCGACAGTATCTCCCGGGCCCGCCCGTGCAGCCCCATCGATGAGACGAGACAGCGCTGCTTGTGAACCTGCGCTGTCGCCAGCCTCAGCGCGGTCTGCCGCGATGCTCGTCAATGTTCTCGCCCGCAGCTGCGGATCTTCGATGGTGGCACTGGTCTGCAAGGCCTGCGGAAGTTGACCCAGGCTCCCTTGGCTCTGTGCGACCGCCCCGACCAGCGTCTCCCGGGAACCCGGATCCTCGATCCTGTTGGCCACCTCTAGGGCTTTATCGAAGGCCTGTTGAGCCGCGGCACTATCGCCTCGTTTTGCCTGCGCTTGGGCCTCTTCGTGCAATTGCATGGCAAGCTGCTCAGCCGCGGCATCCTGTTCAGAGAAAGCTTGTGTCGCCCCTTCGGCAGTTGCGCCGCTCGCCATGCCAGGGTCCATCGAAGCGTTGGCCGGTTGTGCCGGCGATGGGACGGGTTCGCTTTGTCTATCCTGCAAAATGAATGCTAGTGCAGCCACCCCGAGCAGCGACAAGCCTATCGCTGCGCCCGTTAATACCGACCTAGTCTTGGGACGTTTCTCCCACCCAAACCGCTTGCGTATTGCTTTTTCCTCTTCCAGTTGCGTTTCTCTCTCGTGACGTTCCTGTGCTAACCGCTCCTCATATTGTTGGCGAATGTCGTGCTTTCTTCGTTCTGCTTCTATTAATTGCCGTTTCGCTAAGACACCCTTGTACTTTTCCCCGATCACCCCGCACTGCTCGCAGACATCAAGATCACTTTCGGCCGGCGCTTGTATATGCCCACACGCCGGGCACCGGTACATCTCGACCTCGGGTTCCTGTTCCACCAGTTCCCAGCAGGGCTCTAGCGTACACGTCAGGCCGAGCTTTTCCAGGGTAGTTCTGATTTTCTCTGCCGAAGACAACGGCAGATGCTTGTGTAACGTGGTAGGCGAGCCGTCAATCAAGCAATCGAATTGGCTACTGTCTGTTTTATACAGCTTGGCGAGCTGCTCTTTTATGGCCGGGAACTCTGCAGCGTCCTTTACGCCGGTCACAACCAAGTCACAGTATTGCTCTGTCACGTTTTTTCTCCACAACAGGAGCCGTAAGGCCGGAATTTCCGAGAGGCTGTTGGCGAGTGAGCGACTAGAACCAGAATGGAAAACGCAGTGCTGCCTAATTCAATGACATAGTGCCCTGCGCGAAAAGCGCCGGCCCTTATCTCTGCCAACATTCAGCGGCGG
>CAZUZO010000207.1:0-3084 GCA_964624765.1 uncultured Thiotrichales bacterium | reverse complement strand
CTATGTCGTCAACACCGAAGGAGGAACCAACCCATGCTGACCTTTGTCATGGTAACCCGCCTTGCCAGTGGTGCACTACGCTCGCCGCGATCGCTTGAGGACCTGGAAAATCGTGTCATGGCACGGATCCGTAGCGAATGCCCGAATATAGAATGGCTGGGTAATTACGCTATCCTCGGCCCTTGGGATTATCTCGACGTCTTTCGCGCACCGGATATCGATACCGCCACCAAAGTCTCGACGCTCATCCGCACCTTCGGTCATGCGCATACTGAGCTTTGGACCGCCACCGAGTGGAAGCATTTCAAGGAGATCATACGCGAGCTGCCGGCCGGCGACGCTTAGCCTTGGATAGAGCGCGGCGGCATTCTCACCCAGCCGCGGGCAGCCAAAAACAACAAAGCGTGCGGCTCACCACAAGGCCCAAGGCCGCCAGTCGTTCATAACCGACTAGCCTTGCAGGGGAACACCCTCGCCGCCTTGCCGGCGGGGGTGGGGTGACATGCCAACCGACGCCATCGGCCCTAAAAAAGATTGTGAACAAAGCTGCTACGCAACCCGATGTGAGGCGCCGGGTCGCACTGGCTCTCGCCTATATCTATGCAGTAGGTCTCGCGGCTTCCGCCATCCGCCTGGCTCTCGGCCCGCTCGCGACATTTTTTCACAACCTTCTAGGCTGCGTTGCCGACGATGCCCGGAACAGCGCTTGCTCGGCGCCGTGAGCAGCGACCGAGGAAGAGTATCTGAGCTCAATCACGATTTCCATCATTCATCACGCCACTCAAGCAGTGGGCGTTACCCTGGCAAGGGCTACGTTAGCCGGCACCACAACCAATCAATAGAATAGAGTTTCACTGACCATGAATCCGGAAAAAGTGATCTTCGGCTTCTTTATCGTCATGGCGCTAACGCTCAACTTCGGGTTTTTCCTCGGCGAATTCGATAATCCCGATCATCACCATGTGTATGAGTTCTACGCGGCGATCTTTGTCAACGCCATAGCGACTATTCTGAAATTCGGCGATCGCTCCCAGATGGGGGCCATCCTCCTTGCCACCAGCCTGGTGGCCGACATCCAACTGCTTGCGGCAGCGACCGTGTGGGGCGTTGCGTTGCACATTACCAACACCGGATTGACCTCTAGCGTCATGGCGAGCATCGTATCGCTAGCAGGGGGCGCCATGCTGGCCAATGTCGTCTCCGTGGTGCTGCTTGTTATCGAAACCGTGATGCTGCGTCGGTGACGTAGGCCGAAAATGCGCTGAAATGAACAGTATCCTGTTTCTGGTGCTACGCAGAATGCGAGTGCCGCTGCTCGTGCTCTCTACGACCTATGCAGCCGCCACCCTGGGGTTTGCATTGATCCCCGGGGTCGATGCTCAGGGCAATCCCTGGCGCATGGATTTCTTTCATGCTTTCTATTTTGTCAGCTACATGGGCACCACCATCGGTTTTGGAGAGATCCCTTATCCCTTCAGCGAAGCTCAGCGGCTCTGGGCAACCGTATGCATCTATCTGACGGTTATCGCCTGGGTCTATGCCATCGGTGCCGTGCTCACGCTGTTACAAGATGAAGCCCTGCGACAAGCGTTCACGGAACGCCGTTTTGCCCGCAATGTCGGAAAACTGCGAGAGCCGTTTTTCTTGGTTTGTGGCTACGGGGATACGGGCAGCGCCTTGGTAGAAGCCCTGGAACGACATTGGATCCAGTCGGTGGTGATCGAAATCAAACAAGAGCGTATCAACGCCTTGATCTTGAGTAACTATCCCATGTACGTACCCAACATTTGCGCCGATGCCGCCTACCCAGGAAACCTGCTGTTGGCCGGGCTGCGTGATGAACGATGCGCCGGCGTAGTCGCGCTGACCGATCAGAACAAAGTCAATCTGCATATTGCGATCACCGCCAAGGTGTTTAACCCCTCGCTCAAAGTGATCTGTCGCGCCGAATCCCACGACGTGGAGGCCAACATGGCCTCCTTTGGCACCGACTATATCATCGATCCCTTCGATACCTTTGCCGAACACCTGGTTACGGCGCTTTATTCTCCCTGCCAGAGCTTACTGGCGAGTTGGCTTGCCGGGGACCCCAGTGAGCCGCTGGAGGAATCGCTGCATCCGCCGCGGGGACTGTGGGTGCTCTGCGGTTATGGCCGATTTGGCAAGGCCATGTATCGCTGTCTCACAGAGCAGGGCATACCGTTGGTGGTCATCGAGCCCTATCCAGCCGAACGTCAACCCCCCGATGGCAGCGTGGCGGGCTGGGGAACAGACGCCGATACGCTGCGCCAGGCCGGGATCGAACAAGCGGTGGGAATCGTCGCCGGCACCGACGACGATTCCAACAACTTGTCCATCATCATGACCGCGCGGCAATTAAACTCCGACCTTTTCCTGGTCGTGCGCCAAAATCAACAACTCAATCAGGCGCTGTTCGAATCGGCCGGGGCCAATGTAGTGATGCAGGCCAGTCGGGTCGTTGCCAATCGAATTCGAGGACTCATCACGATTCCGTTGCTAGAGAATTTCTTGCAGCGCGCCATGGCGCAAGATGAGCAGTGGACTTGTGTGCTGATCAGCAGACTGGCGGCCATCTGTGACGACAAGCTACCGGAGGTCTGGCAGATTACCCTCGACCAGGAACAAGCCTACGCCGTCCATCGTGCGTTGCAGCGAGGCGACCACATCGAGCTTGAGCATTTGTTAACCGACCCGCGCGATCGATCCGGAAAACTCTTTTGCATTCCGCTGCTACTGGTGAACAGTGACGGTACACATCTGTTGCCCGAGCACAACCCCTCCCTGCAGGCCGGCGATCACGTGCTGTTCGCAGGCTCCCGAACCAGCCGCTCCCGGTTGATGCTGACGCTGCAGAATGAAGTGGCGCTGGCCTACGTCACCACCGGCCGCGCTCTGCCTCAAAGCACTGTCTGGCGCCTCATCACGCACGCCTTTGGGAACCAGCATCGGAACGCTCAACCCTGAAGCCCGGCATCGGGCCTGGTCGAGAGAGGCTCGAAGCATCGCCCTGAGAGGTTGTGAAAAAACCGTCGCGAGCGGCCCGAGAGCCAGACGGACGGAGCG
>CAZUZO010000206.1:0-3115 GCA_964624765.1 uncultured Thiotrichales bacterium | reverse complement strand
TGTTTGGGTCTTTGTGCACGGGGTCTATTTGGCGACGCCGCGCCGAGGCGGCCGCCAACTCAACTTGCACACCTTGCCCTTCAAAACCCTGTTGATGTGGCTCACGCATTTGGCTGAGGAGACTTTCGGATTCGACGACACACTGGTCGCTGCGCGGGTACCTTGACGACGAGGTCAACTGGAACTACTGAAATTGAGAGTGAAGTTCTACCTAATCACAGGGGATATTGCCTCTCGGAAATCACCTAAGGGTCTCGCCATATTAAGATGATAGCCGAAATGTTGGAATGTTAGAACTGACCCCCAACATTAGTTCCTCGCTCAAATCCAGTATCCCAGGCAGGACACGGAGCCCCAGAGTGTCTTGGAGCTTGCCGAAACGATAAGCGAGCTGATCCAGGAGGCGCAAGGTTTCGCTGGAGATGTCGTCGACCGATTCGGGTGCAAACCGTTTATTGCCGATCTCGATGCGTGCCTGGTGAAGCACCGCAGCGTGGTGCTGGCATTCGTGGAGGGCGGCTTGTACCTCCGGCAGGGCTTTCAAAGCACCACCCCCTTGCGGCGGGCGACCTGATAGATGGGTGGGTAGGGACCCGGCAGTGCGGGCTTGATGATCAGATCAATTTTCTCTCCCTCGAATGCGGGTGTGGCGTGCAGGTGCGCTAGAAGCTCCAATTTTCCATCGATGATCGCCGCAGGGTCGCTCAAGTCTGTTTCCACGTAAAAATCGAAATCGCCGCCGCGACGGGCATCGTCGAGGCGGGAGCCGAACAGCCACACGCGTGCGGTGGTGCCGAAGTGGCGGGCTACCGCGTCCTTGACGAGCTGTATTTGTGCTGGGGTAAGCCGCATTGAGTCGCTACCAGTGGTCGACTATCGGCAGTAAGAAGGAGGTTTATGCTGCTCGGCCCGCCACGCGGCATAACGCAGCGCCTGCATGATGTCCTCGCGCTCCGGGTGGGGATAGTCGGCGAGGATTCCATCGACGCTGTGACCCGCCGCGATTGGGCCAACGATCATGCCCACCGTGACTCGCATGCCACGGATGCATGCCTTGCCACCCATCACTCCAGTCTGCTGGGTGATGCGATCAAGCTGTCCCATGCGCCTTCTCCTTATGAAGGCCCGTCGAAAAGAGGAAGCTAGGGTCTAACATAACAACATTGCGGATGCCGAGGTGGTGGGCGAAGGAATAACTCCGGGTTTCGCATGTGGTTCCGTCCGGGCTACGTTTCGGCCAACAAATTCCCCTTGAGCCGCAACCGGCCGTGCCGGTGATGGGCGTGTCACCAGGCAAACCGTTCCGTGGAGGGATAGACCGATCCGCCAACCACAGCACCTTCGCTCCCGCTGGCAACCCCTCCCGGCACCCGCTACAATACCGGCCGTTGCCCTTCGAGCCCTATGAGCTTGTGAAAAAACCTCCTGCGCTTCTGATAGCGGCGTTGGGCAGTGCTCGCTCCTCGCCTATTGACCTGATAGGTCTCGTCGCTGCGGCCCCGTCCGCCGGGCTCTCGGGCCGCGCACTACGGCTTTTTGCAAGCTCTGAGCTTGATGTCTCGCCCGAGAATAACATCCGTTTTTTTGCCAAGTGTCGTTTCGCGCTACGGCTCCACCATCGCCTGTTCACGAGCGCCCTTTTGGACTACCACCTTGTCGCGTTGAATCACTTTCCTGAACTGCTCGCTGGTGGTCGCCCAGTCCAGCACGTCCACCTTCCAAGGCAGGTCGGATTCGGAAAAGTCGTCCGCTAGCGCCGCGCTCACCGCTAGCGACAGCGGTCGCTCGGTGATGACTGCAAGGTCCAGGTCCGAATAGGGCTTAGCGGTCCCTTTGGCGCGCGAGCCGAAAGCCCACACTTCATATTGGCGCACGTGCTTTTGGAGAATGTCGCGCACGCTGGCCATGTGGTCGGGGCGGATGTCGATCGGGGGTCGGTCGGTGTTGCGGGCTGAGGTCATGCCAGGCGTTTCCGTAATTGGTCGCGCAGGTAGGTGGCTTCCACTACGAAGGCGGGTAGGCCAGCTACCACCTCTACGGCGATAGCCTCCTCGTACGTGTGGCTGGTTTTGCCGCGCATCTCGCGGTAGGTTCTCCACTTCGGCCAGTCGCCTAGCAATAGCCCTTGCTCGTTGCCGGAGCGAATCAGATCGGCAAAGGGCAGGGCGTCGTACTGCCCTGGTGTCGGCGAGACGGATTCCAGGTAGCGTTTGAGCGTCTTGTGGGCCAGCTCATAGGTGAACTCGAAGCGCTGGATTAGACCGTCTCGGATCTGCGTGTCTGAGGTGTCCTGCCGGTAGCGAGCTAGGCCCTCCTCCAGCCGGGCGATAGCGTTCTCGAGCGGACGGATATCGAGTGTCATGTCGCCTCGCCTTGGTGGAGGCCTAGCCGGTGAAGATTGGCTCGGGTAGCCTCTGCAGTGGCTCAGTGGCTCCTTTCTCTTCCCGGCTTCTCTAGCCTGGTCTATGATGACTGATCTTTGCGTGCCTATCCACTTCTAATCCCCTTTAGAGGCTGTCTTGAAAGACGACCGCGCTTGCCCTGGCTGCGTCGCCCAGCGCATCAGAATCATTGTGCTCTCTGGTGCCTTTCGATGGTTACTCGCCCCATCCCTGGGGCTCGTCCCGTCGGGGTTAGCTACACGCGTCTCCGATGCACCATTCCCTTGGGGCAATATCGAGCGCTTACTCTAGCTCGGGTAAAATGGTAACGTCGGCACGATGGCTCCCTGGTCCTGAGGACGGTCAAGAATAGCCCGTCAAGAATAGCCCATGCCTCAGGACTTCCCTCGTCCTCAAAACACCGGGCCATCGTAACAAAAACGTCGAGCACGACGCCCCTCACGCGCGCCCCCTGTCCCTCAGTTCGCGCACCGACACCCCATCAAGGTGGCAACCTTTTGCCAGTTCCTTGAGCCGGTGCAACGGCCGTACTGACGCGCTCGCGATGATCGTTTTCTCAGGAACCAGCCTGGCGATGGGCTTGCCATGTTTGTTTGGTGATCAGCGCCTCCTCTCCCCGCGTGCCACACGGTCGAGCAGTGCAGAAAGACGATGCGTCTTCGCCTCAAAAGCTCCTCCGGTCATCATCTCTGTTGGCGTCGATCTGTCTATTA
>CAZUZO010000205.1:0-3167 GCA_964624765.1 uncultured Thiotrichales bacterium | reverse complement strand
TGCTGGAATCCAAGTGCCGTGCAACACGAACATCGCGCCTCCCCCTCACGCTGTACTCACTCGTCGGCTACGGTCGGCCGCCGCACACGCTTTATCTCGCTGCGCTGTCGCTTGTCCTCCAGACGGCGTCGTTTCGCGGCCAGCGTCGGCCGAGTGGCCTTGCGCGGCTTCGGCGCTTGCGCCGCCTTCCGAATCAACGCCACCAACCGATCCAGGGCGTCTTGACGGTTTCGTTCTTGGGTGCGATAGCGCCGAGCATCGATGACCAGCACGCCATCCGAAGTCATGCGCCGACCCGCCAAGCCTCGCAGGCGGTCTCGAACCGCCGCCGGCAACGAAGCCGAGCGCGCCACGTCGAAACGAAGCTGTACAGCGGTCGCCACCTTATTGACGTTCTGACCACCGGGTCCCGCCGCCCGAATGAAGCGTTCCTCGATCTCCCGTTCAGGGATGGTAATGGTGGGTGTAATGCGTATCATAAGGGGCAACCGGGTCAGCAGGGGAGGCCCGATGTCACCACACCGGACGATCCCGGAGCCTACCCACCGTTTCAACCTAGACGCCACGGGAGCGTTGCTCGGCGGCGCCACCCTAACTTTCATACCGATCTATACCGACCGACTGACGTTGACAATGCTGACCAGCACCGACCATGACCACGTACGCGAGCTCCGGCTAGAGCACCCACCGGTCAATGCGCTGCGACTGGAGTCCCTGAAAGCACTCCGCGAAGCGGTGGACACAGCGCCGAGCGATGGGATAGACAGCTTGCTGATATCAGGTATGCCCGGTTATTTCTGCGCCGGCCTCGATGTACGTTACCAGATCGAGCAAGGACAGCGGGCGGCCGATGCCGTCTTCCATGAATTGTTTGCCTTGCTACGGGCGCTGGGCACCTCCGCCATCCCCATTGCCACGGCTATCACCGGTCATTGCGTCGGTGGAGGCGCTATCCTAGCGATCTATTCCGATTACCGCGTCATGGCCGAGGGAGACTTCCACATCGGTTTGCCCGAAGTACGCATCGGGCTTCCCGTCCCTCCCGTCATCTACACGGCGCTCAGCCGTCTGGTCGGGCCGCGCCTGGCCGAACGTCTATGCGTCGAAGGCCAGCTCATCTCGCCACAGGAGGCTTTGCGCATTGGACTCGTCGATGCACTCGCGCCCCCGTCAGCGGTGACCACCACGGCCCTCGCCTGGTGCCAACAGATGTTGCGGCTGCCACCCCGAGCGCTTCGCCTCACACGGGCCGCAGCCCGCCGAGAGTTAGCCCATGCCTTTGCAGAATTTGGCTGGGAAGAGCTCGATGAGCTCGCCGCGGGCTGGTCCAACGAGGAAACCCAAAATGCGGTTCGCGCCTGGTTAGAGCGGCGTCACAAGCCCTAGGGAAGCGGTGCCAGAGGTTCATGAAGGACCCCAAAAGCCCGGTGCGCGGCGCGACTCGCAGCAGGTTGGCCACGCTTGTTACAGACAGCCCCCGAGAAAAACGTTAAGCTGACTTTCCCCACATCGATCCTGGTCCGCCATGGAATCCTTCGCCTTTCATCCGACCTTTAGCGTTTCCACACTCGAGGCGCTGATCGCACTCGTTGCCGGGATCTGGATCCTGGTCATGCCGAGGGTCTTGAACTACGTGGTTGCCATCTATCTCATTGCCAAAGGCGGACTCGGCCTGCTGATGACCTTACGGGCGCACTACATCACCCTCCCTCCCCTGATCGCCCTGGTGAGCGGCATATTGATACTGGTCCGACCGGCGCTACTCAATTATGTGGTGGCATTTTACCTCATCATTATCGGTATACTGGGGTTGGCACGTTGATGAAACTGAATCCGCCTTCGTAATGCCGCTGCTGGAAATCATCGCCGCCCCATGCACCGCTCCAGATACACTCGCGACCGCCGTGGCCTTCGGTTGCCGCCAAGGCAAGACCATCATTGTGGTCCAGGATAGCGTCGGGTTTTACGTCAACCGCATCCTGGCGCCATATTTGAACGCGGCCGGTTATCTGCTCGGCGAGGGCGTGATCCACGGGCCACGGCCGGCTCCTCCCCATCGGTTCGGTGGCCGAGGATCGCGGTCGGGCGGTCAACTGCGCCTACAGCGCCGCCAAAGGCGCGCTGGAAATCTTCATGTTCGGACTGCGCCAGCGCTTGCACGGCCGAGGGATACCGGTGCTACTGGTCAAACCGGGCTTCTTCGACACGCCGATGACTGCGGACTTCGCCAAGGGGTCGCTGTGGGCCAGTCCCGAGGGGGTGGCTCAGGATATAGAAAAGGGGCGAGCCGTAATTTACACCCCCTGGTTCTGGCGCTGGATAATGCTGATCACCCGTTCCATTCCGGAGCGGCTCTTCGTGCGGCGGCTGTGGTTTTGACGACGGAGGATGCACGCTCCGCCGAATTGGGCTGACTTGCCTGCAGAAACGCCATCCCTTATAGTTGTACAGTGAACAGCACAAGTTGGAGAGAGCCATGCGGGTTGTCAATTTTTCCGAGGCTCGCAACAGCCTCAAGAACGTCATCGATCAGGTCATCGACGATGCCGACTACACGATCATTGTTCGGCGGGATGCGCCCGATGCGGTGGTAATGTCGCTCGATACCTTCAACAGCCTGATGGAGACGGTCCATCTGCTGAAATCGCCGGCCAATGCCGCCCATCTAGCGCGCTCCATCGAGCAGTACCGACAGGGCCGGGTGACGCAGCATGAGCTGATAGATGCCGGGTAACACCACCTTATCCTGCATCACCTGGACGTTGGCCGCTTGGGAAGACTACCAGTACTGGCAGGGCCAAGATCGTAAGACCCTTAAGCGCATCAACCACCTCATCCAGGATTGCCTGCGCGAGCCCTTCCACGGTATCGGCAAGCCCGAGCTGCTGAGAGAAAATCTCTCGGGTCTCTGGTCGCAGCGCATAGACGATGCGAACCGCCTCGTCTATCGGGTCGATGGCCAAGATCTGGTCATCATCGCCTGCCGCTATCATTACTACTGACAGCGCTTCGCGCGCTAGCATCTCTACCTGCGAGCAGATATCTCTGGGGTTTTCCATGGTGTCAGTTCTCGCATCGTCGCATTCTGCCTCGTAGATCGCCTCCCGCCTGTCTCCTCGCGATGCGCAGGGGCCGAGCCATGCTCGCAGTCTAGCGAGGTTGTTGCG
>CAZUZO010000204.1:0-3334 GCA_964624765.1 uncultured Thiotrichales bacterium | reverse complement strand
GGAAAAATGGGGTCACATCTTGGATCGTTCCTTTTAAAGATGGGTTAGACGGGGACTTGGACGACCTGATGAAGCGAATTCGGCGAGGGCAGTATCGACCTCAGCCGGCCAGTGATTCTATATCCGACACCGAAGCGGGCGATGCCCAACGGCAAATCCGGAGCGCAGCGCGGTAGTTCTGCATGCTACGTTCTGAGGAGGGGTTCACCGGGATGATCCGGGGTCTACTCACCTGCCTGACCGTGTATGCCTGCTGCAAGGTGAAAAAAGAGACTACCGCGATGCTAACCGAAGCCGGAGCGATCCTCGAAAACGCAAAAGGCCTAGAGGTCACGCGCGATGCGAAATCCAACGTCTTTCTTGGGAGCACCAGAAACCTGCAGAGCGCGGGCTGCTGAACGCACCCGCCTGGAGGGTTCTTGCCAAGAACCGCCCCGGACCACATGCGATTGGAAGCTGGTGAGGAATCGACTGGCAAGCTCAGGATCCATAACACACTTTTGTGGCGACCATGCTGAACCATCCGTAGGCACGCCTTCGTAGTTCATTTTGTAGCAGTCCTGGGTCCATTCTGAGACGTTCCCTGCGGTATCGTATATGCCGAATGGATTAGGGGCGAAGGAGCCTACAGGTGCCGTGGCTTTGGCATCCCACCGACTGCCGCAGCCGTCACAGTTGGCTCGGTTACGTCCGACATCGTCATCCCACCAAAACCGCGTTGCGGTTCCCGCTCGAGCGGCGTATTCCCATTCTGCTTCCGATGGAAGCCGATATTTTTCTCCTGTCTGCTCCGCGAGCCACTTGGCATAGGCTGCTGCGTCATACCAGTAGACGTCTATGACCGGACGTCTGCCACGACCCATGCCTTTATCACTAGGCTGTTCTCGACCTGTCTCCCGTGTGAAATGGTCATACTCATCAAACGTCACCTCATAGCGCCCGATCGCGAACGGTTTAGAAATGGTCACTCGATGTTGAGGCCCCTCATCAAACTTCCGCCCTTCTTCGTGCTCCGGCGAACCCATTATGAAGCTACCGGCAGGTATAACGACCATCTTTGGACCTTTAGCACCGTACGGCAAATCGTCGCGGAAGACGGTTCCAGCTTTGGGTTCTGTCTGCTGGTGTTGCCGCTCAAACGCTTCAGTTCGCTTCGCTTCCTCCGCGCGGTGTTGTTGTAATTCTTCCTCTCGTTGACGTTCAAGCTCTGCAAGTCGCTCACGCTCTTCGGCGGCAGCAACCCTGCGCGCCTCCAAAAGACGCTCGCGTGCCCTGGTCAGAACAGCTTCCTCGGGGAGAATGCCTTCAGCGCGGCCGACGTATGCTTCGGCCTGGTCGAAGTTATCTTCCTTAAGTGCTCGGTCTGCTAGCTCGACATACCGTGCAACGATGCGCTGCAGACCGTGCTGCGCTTCAGGGTGCTCGGGCTCCAAAGCCAACACACTCTGGTAATACTCGAAAGCGTTGTCACCAACGGGCGTTGTGAGGCGGATAGCACTAAAGGCCCGCTCTGCTTTTTCAAGTAATGACGCAATCTCATCCTCTACTGGCTGTCCTTTTCGCTGTGCTTGCTGAGATGGCACCTCTACTGGCCAAGATTCTCGTATCTCGTCACCAGGGACCTGTTGCTCGGGGACTCCCCGCTCCGACTCTGCCTGTACGCTCTGCGCCGGCGGTGACGCTGGTCTTTCAGCGTGCTCGGGCTGTTTGACAGCCTCCTGCAGAAGTGATGAACCTGCAGAAGGCTGTGTGCGCATGTACATCCACCCTGCGGCGCCCAGGACGGTCACAAGGAGAGCAACCAGGAGACCGAGTTTTGCCGGATCCCTGATAAGAGGAACCGTTTGGAACTGCTCGGCCAACGCCTCTTTCTCAAACGGGGGAGCAGAGAGGGCGGTCGTGGGCTCCGTTGCTGTTGCCTCACGGGCCTGCTCGTCTACAACCTCCTCCGGTGGTATGAACATCTGCCGCCATTCCGCTACGCTTTGGGGCCGCTCCTCCGGCAAGAATCGCATGGCTGACTCGATGGCGTAGAGGAATCTCTCAGAGAAGCGTTCGCGCCCCAGACGGGCCACCGGCTCCAGTGGGTCGGGTTTTCCGCCAAGCCGTGCATAGCTGCGCTGAATAGCATCCACCGGCGCGCATCCCACTATGGCTGTATACAGGGTTGCCCCGAGAGCATAGATGTCGGTCCATGGCCCTTGGTGACTGCCCTCACCGTACTGCTCAACGGGCGCGTAACCGGTGGTCACCAAGCTCGTCAAGGTGCGAGTCTTCGTACCAACGACAAGCCGCGCCGAGCCAAAATCCAACAGGACGGGCGTTCCGTTTGACCGAACATAAATGTTCGCTGGCTTGATATCACGATGGATAAAGCCGGCCTCGTGCAACTGTTCGAGTCCGTCGAGCAAGGAGAACAACAACTCTCTCAGATCGCTTTCCGTCCGCAGCCTTCCGGCACATAAATAGGCGGCGAGACTGTCACCCTCCTCATAGTCCATCACCATGTAGGCCGTGTTGTTGGCCTCGAAGACACTGTGAACGCGGACAATGTTGGGGTGCTTGAACTTCGCGAGTGCCTGTGCTTCTCGAAGGAAGCGCTCGAGACCCCAGCTATACATCGCGTATCGATCGTCGGTCGCGGGATAGATCGCGCTATCTTCCTCTCGTACCGCGAGGTCGACAGGGAGATATTCCTTGATAGCCACTTGATGGTGCAGATTGAGATCGGTCGCGAGATAGGTGATGCCAAAACTGCCTTGGCCGAGCACACGCTCAATGCGGTACCAGAAAAGGCGGTAGCCCCCAGGAAGGGCATTGCGGTGTCCTCGCTGAGCCATCGAAAGCAAGCTCTAATAAAAACCGTAAAGTCTGCATTTTATCCTCGCAAAACAAGCAGGGTATTGTCCAACCGCCCGAGTCTGCATCACCCCACTTGAGGGCGCATGTCTCAACGCCTAGCCTCGATTTCCACGGTACGTGGTTCTGCTAACGTGGGCCATGAGATCTCACCACAGCGGCGGTATCCAGCAGCACCTAC
This sequence comes from uncultured Thiotrichales bacterium, assembly GCA_964624765.1. Lineage (GTDB taxonomy): Bacteria > Pseudomonadota > Gammaproteobacteria > HK1 > HK1 > JAGTVB01. The sequence continues at coordinate 294 of CAZUZO010000204.1, read as the reverse complement.
GGGAACTGGATGAGCAGCTTCTTGTTGCCAAACCACGGCATTGGTGTCGAGCGTTCAGCCAACCCGGTGCGCGCCAGGATTGGATTGTGGGCTCGATGGTCGAGCCTGACGATGACTTGATCGTCGTGAACCTGAACGAGGCTACCGACATCTAACAGGTTGTCGAAGAAGGCCTTTGCGTGGGCGCGCCGGTATACTGCCCACGGCCACAAACTACGTTAACCCTTTGGAGCAATCGCCTGTAGTATCTTGGTGTGTATCCACGCATTGGAGGGAGCCAAGATGCTGAGACTG
>CAZUZO010000203.1:0-3362 GCA_964624765.1 uncultured Thiotrichales bacterium | reverse complement strand
CAGTGGCATCCGGTGCCAGATAGAGGTCATGCCCGTTTGGAGAAACTAGACTGGATACCCGAATGAACGGTGGTGGTCAACAACGCCACTCGAAGAGAGGCTCTGTATCCGAGCCACATGCATCAGACAGACCATCTAAAAAAGTAAAAAGTCAGCTATAAGAGGAATTTCAGCTATAACAGGAAGTTATAGAGGGACCCTCAAGGAACACAGTGAGGCAGGAAGCGGATCAGTGGAGTTGATCGCTGGACTTTGGCATAGGAGGTATTCCTATGAACAAGCATAGGTATCACGCTACGGGCAGTGGTCCAGAAGTGTTGATAGGATAGATTTATCATATATAAATCAATATCTTGTTACAACAAAGCAACATTATCGGAACACTACCCCCAGAACCTCAACCGGTGCAATAGGCTCCGGCCGCGCTTGCGGCACCTCTTCGCCAACAAAGGCTGCACCAAGGCCTCCAGCCGCGCCATCTCCTCGCGCACCTTCGGCGCAAGGGCCTTGGCCAGCAGACAGCTCTCTTCGTTGCGGTCGTGCCTCATGAAATACGCTTTGTGCTTCACCCGTCCCGGCTTAGACGCGCTCCCGGTTCGGCTCTTGCCCAGCACGAACTCCTCCAACGATTTCACTGCATAGTGATTCACCCGCGCACCCGCCCATACCACTTCTGCGCTCAAGCCGCCGCCGTGCTTGGGATGCAGCACCAGGTCACGCCCCAACGCATCGACATAACGCCCCCAACGCAGCCGCCCGTGGTGCGGATTGTCGAAGGCTGCCACCCGGTGGGGCCTGACCAGGCTCTTATAATGGTGATTCACCCCAAACGCCTGTTCGGCCCTTCTTGTGAAGCGTTCGATCACCAAGCCGTCTTCGGCAAACAAATAGCCCGACGAACCGAAACTCGCCCAATTCAATGCCACCGCACTCACCTCATCGGAGGCAAAGAGTCGTTCTGCCAGCGGCACGATGGAATCCGAGCCGTCCAACGGGAGAATAAACTCATCGGCATCGACGAAGGCCAGCACGTCAACACAAGACGGACAGGAATGAAGGATCCGAGAATAGGCGGGCAACTGCGGCTTCCGCTTCGTTCGTGTCGGAAAATGCAACAGCGTCACCACGCCCAGCGTCGCGAGGGCCGCTAGCAACTCGCCCGTGCCATCGTCACTGCCATTGTCGGCGATGATGAAGTGATCAAAGCCAATGACCTTATGGTACGCCGTCCACTCCAGAACGAACGGACTCTCGTTCTTGAAGATCCCAGCCACTGTCAGCTTCAGAACGATATTCCCCTTGCGACCCCTCGCTTTGCTCGATGCTTGTCCACCCGATGGGTCGACTCGTACACCGACCCGATCGGTGTCTCCGGTCTCTCATGGGGTGGCGCCTGTCCTTCGGCATCAGCCTTGACAGAACTCGCCTCCGTTGCCAAGGCAAGCGGCCGATCACGGGTTCTGCGAAATCCAACGATTGGTTCGAGAAACCCGCGTATCCGACCTGTCTGGCACGCAGTCTAGGGAATGCAGGCACTGGGCCACGATGATGCGGTGATGCGTCAAGTCACCGCCGCAGATGACATCGACTCGGCTCTTCGTGTCGATCACGCTCTCCGACCGGTTGATGGGTAGCCGCTCCGTACCGCCAGCGGCAAGCACGCGGCGGATAGTCCGCTACGAATTGAAACCGTATGGCCCAATCCGGCTTCGCCCCGAAAACAGCCCCCAATCCCTACCCGAGCCATCCTGCTGCCATACGAGGAGGGAGCGACGCATAGGAATGGGAGCAAACACACGCGCGAAAGGGACAAACTGGCTGAGAGGTTGTGAAAAAACCGTCGCGAGCGGGCCGAGAGCCAGGCGGACGGCGCGCAGCGACGAGACATATCAGGTAGATAGGCGAGGAGCGAGCACCGCCCAACGCCGCTATCGGGTTGCATAGCAGGTTTTTTCACAACCTCTGAGAGCCTGCTTGAATCTCTACATACGCCTATTGCAGAGGTGGAATCAGCTTGGGCGCAGGAGATCGAGGAGCGGGTTGCTGCGTTTGATCGTAGCGAAATGCAGACCTATGCGGCGGAAGACGTCATTGCAGAAGCGACGGCGCGTGCTATCGCCTTCCCGCTCGCGGGTTCCTCTGCGACCAAGAGCACGAGACGTGTCTTCCTAACCGTTTCGTCCAAGGGTTTCAAACGGAGAGGCCGAACTCATAACGATCCACAAATAATCCGGTGGGGATATAAGGGAGTTCCTCATGTGCCTCCAGCAGTCTGGATCCGCGACAGCCTCCCCGACCCTTGCTGGCTGCCGTGTTCGATGCTAGTTTTTCCATGGTTACCCATGTTTATTCTAGTATCGTTCCTAAGGAGGCGATGATGAGCAGCCAGGCCCAGATTTCGGCCACCGTCTCGGTGGCCACCAAGGAAAAGCTCGACCGGTTCACCGAGAGCCACGGGCTAAAAAAGAACTTCGTCGTGGAGCAAGCGCTGCTCTACTTCATGGAAGCCCGCAGGGCGCTACCTGAGGAGGCCCTGGTGCCGGCTCGCCTGGTGGTCGAGGACCAGACCTTCGACCGTATCGTCGAGCAGGTGGAGAGCCCGCCCGCACCGCCGGCGGCCCTGCGGAAGCTGATGCGTGGCCAACACGATTGAGATCCGCCCCCTCGCCTGGGACGATGACCGCAGCAGCTTTTCCTGTGGGCAGGCCGACCTCGATCGCTTCTTCGAGCATTACGCCGGCCAGAATCAGTTCAAGCTGCACCTGGCCGTCACCTACGTCGCGGTCGTCGCGGCGCGCATCGTGGGCTTTGCCACGGTCGCAGCGTCGTCGATAGAGCGTGCGAGTGTCCCGAGTGCTCGCCTTCGGCGGCGGTTGCCGGCGTACCCATTGCCCGTGTTGCGATTGGCCCGTCTGGGCGTTGATACGCGAACCCAGGGTGTGGGCATCGGCAAGGCCCTGCTTCGTCATGTGCTCACCCTCGCCGTTGAGCAGCGCGACCGGCTGGGCTGCGTAGGGGTGGTGACCGACGCCAAGGCTCAGGCAGTGGGCTTCTATCAGTCTCTCGGGTTTGTGCCCGTGGAGGGCATACGCGAGGGCCTGCTTCACGGAGAGCCGTTGCCGATGTTCCTGGCCATCGACACAATCGCCTCGGCGAAGAACGGCTGATACCCCTCTGTAATCTACATTCCATTACACATATCTTTATCTTTCTTTCGCGCTGACTCGCAATCACGGGCGCAGGAATCGAAGCAATCGTTGCAATGTTAGACCTGACCGCGCCGCTTTAACCCCGCCGCTTTTGTTCTACCCAACGCCTCACCGCGGATCGAATGACTCGGCGATCGAGGCCGTCGCTGTTGC
>CAZUZO010000202.1:0-3372 GCA_964624765.1 uncultured Thiotrichales bacterium | reverse complement strand
GCCACATCGTCCACATGGACGATATTCAAACCCGTATCGACATACGCGGGCATACGGCCGCGCAGCGTTTCCACTATAATGCGCCCGGTGGGGGTGGGTTTGATGTCGCGAGGACCGACAGGCGTCGATGGATTGACAATGACTGCCGGCAATGCGGCTTCTCTGAATAACCGCGTAACCACCTGCTCAGCGAGGTACTTGGAACGGTTATAGTCCCCGATCATGTCCGCTTCGTAGACCCGCGTGGTCTCGTCGGCCATCCCCCCTCTGGCGCCCAACCCAGCGTCGCGACACTGCTGGTGTAGATGATTCGCTTCACACCGGCTTGCAACACGGAGAGCATAGCGTTCTCGGTGCCCGTGACATTAGCGCGGTAAAGGCTCTGGGAGTCCCTGGCCCACAGGCGGTAATCGGCGGCGACATGGAAGAGAACGTCGCAACCCCTCAAGGCCCGGTCGAGCGATCCCCGGTCACACAGGTCACCGGTCACGATTTCGACCGGTAACCCCTGAAGGTTGTTCAGGTTGCTTTGAGGTCTGGCGAAGGCGAGGACAGCATGACCTGCGTCCACCAGCCGGCGCCCGGCAGCGCTGCCGACAAAGCCCGTTCCACCGGTCACGAATGTTGTCATGGTGACTCCTGGTGATGATAAGCCGTGCTAGCTTGTGGTGGCCTTGGCTACGAGGTGGTTGTAATACGGTATCGGTGTTGGGGCTCAGTATAATGCGCTCTTCGGCGTTGGGGTTATTATCGGCATTGTCATCTGCGATCCAACTGTGCTCGAAGCGCACGGCTAGGGAACCAGGGAAAAAGTCCAACTATGGAGTGTGAGCCGATCGTCCAGGCGAGACAAGAAAGTCCTCTTAACGCGTTTGTGAGTCGCTGGGTGACTGGGGTGATGGCACGTGCCCGCTGGGTACTGTTCGCCTGGGCTTTGGTGATCGTCGGCGCGTCGGTCTATGCGGTTAACAACTTGGGCCTGGATGCGGATCTCGCCAACATGGTGTCCGCGGAGCTGCCGGTCCGCAAAGCACTGGAAAAATACAAGCAGGCCTTTCCTCAGTATGTCGACTTGATGGTCCTGGTCGTGGAAGGCAAGACGTCTGAACACGTGGACGATGCCACCGCGGCGCTCGCTTCGCAGCTAGCAAGTAACCAGAGCCTGTTTCGATCGGTCTATGTGCCCGGCGCCGGCCCTTTCTTTGAAAGACATGGGTTGTTATACCTCGGTCTCGACGATCTGGTGGAGCTGTCCGACCGGATAGCGGCGGCACAGCCTGTACTGGGCAAGCTAGCGGCAGACTTCAGTCTACGCGGACTTTTCAATACCCTGACTACCGTGATCGAGCATGCTGACCAAAACGACACCCTCGATCTGGCGCCGATACTAGACGCCATAGACATCACGCTGACTTCGGCGCTTGCCGGGCATCATCCGCCCCTCCCCTTGTCCTGGCGGGCCGTGCTGCAGAAGGGATCTCCGGACGATAGTGTGCAGCGTGGCTTCATTTTGGTTCAGCCCTGGCCGGACTATAGTGCACTGTTTCCGGTGGCCCCTGCCATCGCCACCATCCGTGATGCCGCTCAGGCGATGGGTATCGACGAGGCTCATGGGTTGCGGCTGCGGATAACCGGCGGTCTGCCCCTAGAGCACGAGGAGATGCAGACCGTCACCAAGGGTGCTGGCCTCGCCCTCACGCTGGCGTTACTACTCGTAAGCGTGATCCTGCTCGTGGGATTGCGGTCCTTGCGCATGATCCTGGCCAGCTTGCTGACTCTCGTCGCAGGACTCATCGTCACGACCGCCTTTGCGGCCGCCGCCATCGGTCATCTCAACATGATCTCGGTTGCTTTCGCGGTGCTGAATATCGGTCTCGGGATCGATTTTGCCATTCACTTCTGCATGCGTTATCAAGAGAGGCAACGGCACCCTCAGCCGAGCGCTAGGCTATTGATCGATACGGCCAAGCATGTGGCGCCCTCTCTGATGCTTTGTGCTGTCACCACGGCGGCCGGATTTTATGCCTTTATACCCACCCCCTATGTCGGGGTTGGGGAGTTGGGTGTGATCGCCGGTACCGGAATGTTCATCAGCCTGTTGGCCAGTCTCACCTTGTTGCCGGCGTTGCTGCACCTGTGGAAGCCGCAAAGCCCATCGCAAGCGGTTCGCCAATTCTCGCTGCCCACCGCATTCGTGGAGTTCCCACTGCGTCATCGTCGGGTGGTGCTCATGGCAGCGATGGTGTTGGTCATCAGCGCTGGGTTCGTTCTGCCATCGGCCCGCTTCGACTACAATCCATTGAATTTGCGCGATCCGGACTCTGAGTCAGTGGTCACCTTCAAGGCTTTGCTTGAAGACCCCCAGTATTCCCCCCTGTCGGCGGTGGTGTTAGCCCCCGGCAAGGAGGTGCTAGCGGATCTCAGCGCTCGGCTGCAAGACCTTCCAGAAGTCAAGGACGCCATCAGCATTGCCAGCTTCGTACCGAATCAGCAGTGGGAAAAGTTGGAGGTCATCGAAGAACTCAACCTGATTTTGGGTCCTCAGCTGCAGGACCTCTCTTCCCCCTCCGAGCCGGTGCCGGCAGCGCAACAGCGAGAGGCTATCGAGGGATTGTTGGCGGTGCTGCAAACGCGGCTCACGGAGGACGATGATTCTCCCTTTGTCGAGGCCGCGCGCCGGTTGCAGTCGAATCTGCAAGCGATTTTGCAACACCTGGCAGCGCGACACGAAGACGCTGCCCTGCAGCCGTGGTTTGAAGAGCTTGAACAAGCCCTACTCGGAACCCTGCCGGGGAACCTGGAGCGCCTGGACGCCGCCCTGATGGTGGAACGACCCATCGCGGTCGAGGCGTTACCAGCCTCTCTGGTTCAGCGCTGGGTAAGCCGTGATGACCTGTTCCGGGTAGAAGTGGTCCCGCAGGAAGACATCGCCGATCCTGAGGCGCTGCGGCGATTCGTCACCGCCCTCCAGAGCGTGGCTCCCGATGTCACCGATAGACCGGTGCAGATGTTGGTGGTGGGTGATACCATCATCGTCAGCTTTCAGCAGGCTTTCGGCTTCGCCTGTCTCGTCATCATGGTGATGGTGCTGGTGGGACTTCGCAGCGTGAGCGGAGCCGCCCTGGTTGTCGCGGTGCTGCTATTTGGCGCGATGCTTACCGCCGCCATTCTGGTGCTGCTGGGGATACCCTTTAACTTCGCCAACGTGATCGCGTTGCCGCTGCTCCTGGGCATGGGGGTGGACAACGGCATTCATCTCCTGAGGCGGCTGCGTGCCAGTGGGGATCCGTCGAAAATCGCCGCGATGCATTCGAGCACCCCACGGGCGATGGTGTTGAGCGCCTTGACCACCATTGCGAGCTTCGGAAATCT
>CAZUZO010000201.1:0-3584 GCA_964624765.1 uncultured Thiotrichales bacterium | reverse complement strand
GGCACCATTGCCCCCGGTCACGCGCCGATCAATAAGCCGGGCCGGGTGCGGCAGGCGTTTCGATCGCTTTTCGACCCCTTGAGCCCGCTCTATATCGCGCCCCGTTGGGACCCGGCGCTGATGGGCTGGCTCTGGGCCTTCAGCAGACGTTGTAGCCGTGCGCATCTCGAGCACAGCATGAGGGTATTGGGCCCCCTTGGCCATAAGACCGCGTCTTTGTTCGCCGATCTGGTGAAGGCCGAAGGCCTCGATTGCCACTATGGCCGCACGGGCTATTATGAGGTCTACCTGAATCGCCGTCCGTTGCAGGCGGCACAAGTGGAAATGGCCCTCATGAGAGCCCAGGGATATCGGCCCGAGGTGCTCGACGGTGCTTCCCTCAGGACGCGCGAGCCGGCGCTCAAGCAAGCCGTCCTCGGCGGTATCTTTTATCCCGAAGCGGCCACGGTGAATCCGCATCGGTTTGTGTTGGAATTAGCGGAACGCGCTCGGCGTCGAGGTGCGCTGTTCCGGACCCCAGCCGAGGTAGCGGAGGTGCTGCTAGAGGGCCCACGCGTGTGCGGCGTGCGTCTGGCAAGCGGCGAGATCCTTCATGCGGACACCGTAGTGCTTGCCACCGGCGCCCAGGATGCCTCCCTGGTTCACAAGCTGGGCTACCGGCTGCCTCTGCAGCCGGCCAAGGGCTATCATCGCGATTGGGTCCCTCGAGGGGACGAAACGCCGGCGCTGTCCCAGCCCTGTGTGCTCGCCGAGAGCGCTGTGTTCTGTACGCCCATGGAGGGTTTCGTGCGCTTTGCTGGGACCTTGGAGTTTTCCGGCATCAATCATGTGATCCGTCGCCCCCGTCTGGAGCAGCTCACGCGCGCCGCTGGCCGTTACCTCGCGGGTGTGGGGCAGCAGCAGGGCGAGTCGATATCGGAGTGGTGCGGGTTGCGCCCTTGTCTGCCCGATGGTCTGCCGGCGATCGGTGCGCTGCCGCGTTACCCGAGGCTCTTCATTGCGACCGGCCATGCCATGATGGGACTGACCCTCGGCCCGATCACCGGCAAGCTGGTGGCTGAATGGATTTTGCAGGGGGCCCCCTCGATGGATCTGCACGCCCTGCGCCCCGATCGCTTCTGAGAAAGCCCGCACCGTGCGCTGAGAGGTTGGGAAAAAGCCATGGTGAACAGCTTCCTAGCGTTCCCTGGCGATTTGTAGATTTGTAGGTTGGGTTAGGCCGTAGGCCGTAACCCAACATTTTGATCATGTTGGGTTACACGCTGCGCGCTAACCCAACCTACAGACCTCCTGAAGTCGCGGATTATCGATGACCCCAAAATTGGGCACATCGTACGTAGTGGAGCGGCGTAGAGGCGCATCTAGGGCTCAAGCCAAATCTTAGACAACGCTCTATGTCATTGATTCTCCGATCTGAGATCAGGAAGTCTGACCTACACCTACGTCTCCTTTGGCAGTCCTATACCCGTCAGCTGTGGGTGTTGCCGGCACCCGCTCAACACGCAGGTGTCTTCGCGGTGTCCCGCAGGCGAGGGGGAGGTCTGGGATCAGCGCAAAGTGGATAAGGCAGCCGAAACGATGACATGTTCTCCCCCATGAGTTCCAACATCGTCAGCACCTTTCGCATTTTCTTTTCCGCCCGCATGCTGGTGGCGTTGTCGATGGGATTCGCCAGCGGCCTGCCGCTGTTGCTGACCGGCTCGGTGTTGCAAGCGTGGATGCGGGAGGAGGGCATCGATCTGGGCACCATCGGCCTGTTCGCCCTGGTGGGGTTGCCGTACACCCTCAAGTTTCTCTGGGCGCCGGTTCTGGATCGTTACACACCGAGCTTTCTGGGGCGACGGCGCGGTTGGCTGCTGGCAGCACAGCTGGGCCTCATCGTCGCTATCGCCACCCTCGGGTTGGCCCGACCGGGGGAGGGTCCCTTGCAATTGGCGCTGACGGCGCTGGTGCTGACCTTCTTTTCCGCCACCCAGGATATCGTGATCGATGCCTACCGGCGCGAGGCATTGGCGGAGCAGGAGCTTGGCCTCGGGGCGGCGATGTACGTGAACGGTTATCGCTTCGGCATGCTGCTGGCCTCCGGCGGAGGGCTGCTGCTCGCCGACCGGTTTTCTTTCCCGTGGATGTACGGGTTCATGGCCTGTGTGATGGCGGTGGGGGTGGTGATTACGCTATTGGCCCCCGAGCCGCCCGTTGCCCAAGGCTCGCCTCGGACATTGTATGAGGCGGTGGTGGATCCGTTCAAAGACTACTTTCAACGCCAGGACGCGTTTCGGATCCTGCTGTTTATCCTGCTCTACAAGATCGGCGACACCATGGCGAGCCATATGAGCATGCCGTTCTATCTGGATCTGGGCTTCTCCATGACCCAGATCGGCAGCGTGGTGAAGCTGTTCGGGTTTTGGGCTACGGTGGTCGGTGGTCTGTTGGGCGGACTGTTGATTCTGAGGCTCGGTATCTACCGATCGCTATGGAGCTTCGGCATCTTGCAGAGTCTCTCCACGCTAGGCTTCGTGTTGTTGGTCTACACTGGCAACAGCGTACCCTGGCTGGCCGCGGTGATCGCCTTCGAGAACTTAAGCTCGGGTATGGGGACGGCGGCCTACGCGGCCCTCATGGCCCATCTGACCAACAAGAAATTCACCGCCACCCAATACGCGTTGTTATCGAGCCTGATGGGGATCCCGCGGGTCATCGTCGCCTCCCCCACCGGCTACGTTGCGAGCGCCCTCGGCTGGGAGACCTTCTTTTTCCTCTGTGCGGCCATCGCGGTTCCTGGACTGCTGCTGCTGACCCAGTTTCGTCCGTGGTTGGCGAGGCAACCCGCCGCCGCGCTGGCCTAGCGAAATGCGAAAGCGTCGCTCAGTTTTGGGCAGCGCCTGTGTGCCGAGATCCGGTCAAATCCCAGGCATAGGTGCAGTCGAGATGAGCCCGTACCCGGGTCAACCCCGGTAAACCGTCTTGAATGAGTACGGCCAGGGGTGCGCGGTGGTTGAGATGACGGTTTGGCTTCCTCATCCAATAGGCACTCATGCCGGCATTGCGTGGGAAGGTGGTGCGTAAGGCATCGGCGATGCCTATCAGATGCTGCACGTGCTCCAGCACCTGCTGGTCGAGGGGCAACGGTGTGCCATCGCGGTAGCGCTTGAAGGTGCGGCTGCGCACCGTCCCGGCGAGGCCCAGAATCCTCAGTTTGTCGCCATCGGCGACGCCCCAGCCGTCCAGCAGTTCCACCAGCGCCTCGGTCATCGCGACGCGTTCATGATGGGTGAGATGTAGCAAGCGTGGCTTCTCGCTCCGGTTGGCACCCGGCAAACGCCAGGCTCGGTTCCAAGGTGGGCATCCGCGGGCACCCTAGAGCGCGCCCCACGAAGCCGCTGTGGCGGTGTCAAAAGGCTGCCAACGCCGTCAGCCCCCGCGACTGGGCCTTGGCAACGGCTTGGGCCACCATAACAGGTCTTGGATCGAGCTGTCCAGGGCGACGCGCTAACGGGATGAACGTATACTGATTTCAGAGCTTCCTAGGTCAGTTCGAGGAGCCACTTGACCATGCGCCTTGCACCCATTGCCCGCCCAGGCCA
>CAZUZO010000200.1:0-3696 GCA_964624765.1 uncultured Thiotrichales bacterium | reverse complement strand
ACATCGCAGTCCAAGTGGTGGCCGGCCTCCCCGACTTCCTGGCGGAAGCCACCTACCTGCGCGACCAATTGCGGAAACGGTTGTCATGACCTTGCTACAAGACATCGACGTGGTACCCCCGATCGACATTCGTCCCGACCACTGGGCCATTGTCCGCGACATCCGGCAAAGACACGTGCCGCAACACGACGTGTGGGCGTTCGGCTCGCGCGCCACAAGGCGGGCCAAGCCCTATTCAGACCTGGACCTTGTGGTCATCACCGATCGGCCGTTGCCGCTAGAAGCGAGCGCGGCACTGGCGGACGATTTTTCCGAATCCGATCTGCCTTGGAAAGTGGACGTGGTGGACTGGGCCACCACGAGCGAGGCATTCAGGAAAGTGATCGAGCGGGAAAAAGTGGTGGTACAAAAGGGAAACCGGTGATCGATAGATAGCGCACGGAAGGGTTCAGGTCTCACATTGCACATGGAAAGAGATCACGGGGTAACCCATTGATCCCCGCCCCCCCTTTGGCGATGCGACTTCCTCCCCCTACCGCAATGTTGCAATGTGAGGCCTGGCCCCCGTCTCGCTGAATCGCTACTCTTTAACTGCTGTTCTCATTTGACTACCATTTTGACGAGTTTTGGCAAGGAGAGGGCGTATGGGACAGCTTGATCGCATCACCCAGCAGCCTGAAGTGATGGGCGGCAAGGCGTGCATCCGTGGCATGCGTGTCACGGTGGGCATGATCGTCGGCCAGATTGCAGCGGGTTACAGTGTCGATGAAATCCTCGCCGACTATCCCTACCTGGAGCGCGAGGACATCATGCAGGCGCTGCGTTATGCTGCGTGGCGGGCCGAAGAGCGCGAAGTCGTGTTGGCTCGCGCGTGAAGCTGCTGGTTGATATGAATCTGTCGCCGCGCTGGGTAGGCCGGCTCTCTGACGCCGGCATCGAGGCAGTACACTGGTCAATGATTGGTGCAGCCAACGCGCCCGACGGGCAAATCATGGCCTTCGCGAAGGCCAACGGCTATGTGGTGCTTACGCACGACCTCGACTTCAGCGCGATCCTGGCAGCCACGCAGGGCGACAAGCCCAGCGTGGTGCAAATCCGCGCCGACGATGTCAGCCCGGACGTAATCGGCGGCCCAGTAATCGACGCTCTAAGACAGATGACCACAGAACTCGGCGAAGGTGCACTACTCACGATTGATCCGAACCGAACGCGCATGCGCCTCCTGCCACTGCAGTCTAGATAACAACACGTCCGGTTACCTCAATGCGGATAAAAAAGAGAAGCCATTCTGCTCCTTTGCCGCTTCCACACGTTTAGGGCGCAACATCGTTACCGTTGCGGTTCAACACCAAGCCGCTTCAGTAGTTCGTGACCATTCACGTTTACACCAACTATCGATTCACTGGCTCAGTTTACATAGCACCCTCCAACATCGCCCCCACGCTTGGAGGGAGCCGCAGGCAAAATCCAGGCACCCACACGGCCGGTATGTTGCAATGTGAGACCTGATAATCATCTAGCCGGCTCCTCAATCGACCTGTACCGTGGGAATGGCCTACATCCCAGGCAGGCCAAGAGAGGAGACGGGAATGAAACTATACGGTGGCATCGATCTGCACTCAACCAACCAGGTTGTGGCGTTGTTGGATGAACAGGACCAGCTGGTGTACCAGAAGCGATGAGTCAACACCCTGGACATCATTGTCAAAGAGCTCTCGCCCTATCAGCCTTTCATTGAGGGGATCGTAGTTGAATCGACGTATAACGGGTATTGGCTGGTGGATGGCTTGCAGGCGGCGGGCTATCGGCTGCATTGAGCCAACACCGCGGGCATCCAACAGTACACCGGGCTGAAGTATACCGATGACCGCTTCGATGCCCGTTGGCTGGCTCATTGGCTGCGTCTGGGGATTTTGCCCGAGGGGTCTATTGACCCCAAAGAAGAACGCGCGGTTCGGGATCGGCTGCGTAAACGCGGTCAATGGGTTCGCCAAAGAACGAGTCATTTGCTCGGGATCCAAAACCTCATTTTGCGCAACACCCGTGTGCGTTTGAGCAGCCATCACATCAAACACCTGACCGTGACCGAGGTGGACGAGCGGCTGCCCAACCGGCAATGGGCGCTGGCGGTCAAGAGCAACCTGCTGGTCATAAACTGTCTTGCGCGCCAGATTGAGATGCTGGAGCGAGCCGTCAAGGCCGAGGTCCAGCTCAAACCCGCGTTTCAGGCGCTATTGACCGTGACCGGGATTGGAACGATCTTGGCGCTGACCATCATGCTGGAAACCGGTGACATTGGGCGCTTTGCCCGGGTGGGGCAGTTTGCCTCGTATTGTCGCTGTGTGGATAGCCAGCGCCTGAGCAACGGCAAGAAAAAAGGCACTGGTAACGTCAAGAACGGCCATCGATACCTGGCTTGGGCCTTTATCGAAGCGGCTCATTTCGCGATTCGGTATAGCCCAAAAATCAAGGCGTTCTACCCACTCAGAAAGCCAAGACCAACGGGCGTAACCGGTCTTCCGCTCCCTCCCTAGGCCGCGAGCGGCACGGGGCGAACGTGGGTGACGGCGGGCATGGGGATATAACCGTTCGGTTTCTTTGCGGATGCGGTGGGCCGTGAATTCGTCCCACTGGCCGCTGAGGCGAAGGCTGCGCAGGTCGAGCCGGGCCTGCGCCCCTTCGGGACTCCAGCGCCTGCCCGCCGGCAGGCCGGCACGCTCCATGCGGTCCTTGACCCAATGCCGACAAGCGCCCTCCATCACGCCGGTGGCGATGGGATAGCCCTCAGCCCGATAGGCGTGATAGCGCATCCGATCCACGTTGGCCTCGAAGCCGCCGCCGATTTTGTCGAGTTTCTCACGTTTCTTCCCTCGGGATTCAGCCGCAGATAACCCCCCAACCTCGGCCAATACCTCGCCATACGCCATCTGGAGCGCGAGGACATCAGGCACACGCCGCGCTATGCCGCATCGTGTCATAATGTAAGAACTGACCCCGCTCCTCGCACGCTGCTCTGCTCGGATTCGGTTTGCTGCTCTACTCAGGCAGGGTTAGACTGAAGTCTGGATGAATGGGGTAAGCAATATGTCGGCTACATTAGAGATCCATCCGGAACTGATGGCTGGGCTGGAAGAGCTCGCGCGTTCGACCCAGCGCGATGAGTCCGATCTGGTCAATGAGGCCATCCGCTTGTACCTGGAACAAGAGGCATCCGCACTGGAAAAAATCCGCACGGGATTGGCCCAGGCCGAGTGCGGCGAGTTTGTTCCAGACGCGGAGATGGACGCCTTCTTCGCGGAGCATGCGTCCAATGGCGCCCCATGAAGCTCCGCTACACCCCGCAGGCAAAGTCAGACCTCAAAGAGATCCACTCCTACATCGTACGAGACAATCCGGTGGCGGCCCGCAAGGTCGTCGCCACGATACGGCGGGACATCACGCTGCTCATCGACAATCCTGGCCTCGGCAGGCCGGGTCGCGTCGAGGGGACCCGCGAACGGGTCATCGCGCGCCTGCCGTTCATCGCGACCTACCGGATCCATGGCAACATCGTCGAAGTGCTCGCCGTCATCCACACGGCGCGCCACTGGCCAAAGGCCTTCTAACTCATAGTGCGGTAGGTTGGGGCGAGCTTGCGAACCTCCTGAGAGGTTGTGAAAAAACCTGCTACACGACCCGATAGCGGCGTTGGGCGGT
>CAZUZO010000199.1:0-3711 GCA_964624765.1 uncultured Thiotrichales bacterium | reverse complement strand
CGGCCGATATGCTTGGCTTCCCTGACGCCGGCCACCAGGACCTCATAGGAATTGGAGAGTAGCAGGTCCGCGCCGGGCAACGCGATACCATGGCCCATTCTCAGGGCTTCGATCAACTCATCCACGCTCCCCGGACCCTCGAATTGCGTGTAGCTGTTGATGTTCTTGCCGAACACGCTGACGGTCTTGCCATCGAAGAACAGGGCCACATCCGCATAGCCGCCTACCCGGTGGGCGCGCAGCTTGTCCGGACGGCTCAACAGCGCCTCGCCGGAATTGGTGAACTGGATCTTCTCCAATTGTGGCGTGATGATTTCGATATCGCTGTCAAATGTGAGCTCGATGGTTTTCTGGCTGCTCACATAGTCCGCCATGGCCTTGAGAAGGACCTTCGCGCCGCTTTCCTGGGCTTGGGGAGCTGGCCCCAGCGTGAGAAACGCTATCGCAAACACCAGGCAGCCGGCCGCCAGGCGACTCCGACGACCAGGGTACCCCGCGCTGTTCGTGGTCGTGATTTGGTCGATTCCAAGAACTTGCCGTATTGCTGTGAACACAGTGTGTTACCTCGTTGGTTGTAAAAGAACGATTCGCCATTCCCGCGAGCGGGGGGCGAGCGAAGCATACAGCGGCCGGCCGGCTGGTTTTATTGGATCTGTACTACGACATATTGGCTACCGGCAGCCTGATAGTAGGTCGTTCCGCAATGATACAGAGAGGTCCCCTCGATGATGACCGTCGTGCATCCCCGGGGTAGCGTCGCCACGTACATCGAAGTGGCATAGACCATGCGCCGAGTGGTACGCCGGGCCACGCCAGCGTAGCTGAGCGGCGTCAAGGGCCGGCCGATCACGCCCTGCGCCTCCGGGAGGATGAAGCCGCCCTCCAGGGAGACCTCCGCGACCATCCCCACAATCAGCGCGGCCGACGCGATGAGAGTTACTTTAACCGTTGACTTGAACATGCTTCTGCTTCCTTAAGGAGTGTTCCCGTACTTGCAATGTCTTCGGGGCGTGCCGCGTGCGGCCGGGAAAGCTAGCTCGACTCTTTGCCCTCGCCGGGGCTCCCGGACTGGATTATAGAGGTTATGGGAGCCGTCGGTGTTGAATTTCAGATCGTCACAGTCACAGAGTGCGGACCTATTGATCGGATTATCCGGCGTTGGTCATCGCTTTGGCAGTTTTTCTGCCTTTGCCCTGGGGGCAGCCGACCCCTTGGCGCAAGGGACGCCGTGAAGACGTCCCTGTCGGCTTGGGTCCGGCATCCCTGCCGCACACACCCTTGCGCCAAGGGCTCGTCTGTCGAAGGCTTGGGCGCCGAGGGTGTACTCCAGAGCAATCCTGACGAAACGATGACCAAGGCTCACGATCAGACTATTATCCAAGCATCCAAACTAGCTATCTCACCATGGCGGTGAAGGCAGGGGGAGGATGTTTCTTCGAAGGCAGTTGCATCTCCTAATCTCTAATCTATGGGTCTTTAATCTATGGGCGCAAGGTGGGCATCGATTGTAAAGGCGATCGGGGTCGTGGCTGGCGTGTTTGTGTTGAAGCACAGCCTTTACGCCAGCCAAGAGCCGATCCGCACCGGCAAGGGTCATCTAGATGCGGAATATGTCATTGCTGGATCGCGCATCCGGCTCTCGGATGGTGTATCTGAGATTGACAGGGTACCGGGATCCACGACGAGAACCGTCACTCGTTACTTCGGAAACGAGCTCATGCATGACCTGGATGGCGACGGGAGAGAGGACGTGGTATTTATCCTCACTCAAGAGACTGGCGGCAGTGGCGTTTTTTACTACGTCGTTGGGGCACTTGACAGGCCCGGCGGCTATATCGGTTCGCATGGCTTGTTTCTCGGCGATCGTATTGCGCCGCAAACGATGGAGGCGCGGCCGCGCAATATGATTATCGTCAACTACGCAGATAGAGCCCCAGGACAGAGCTTCACTGTTCCGCCATCGATAGGTAAGAGCATGTGGCTGCGTTTCGATGCCGAGACGCTGCAGTTCGGCGAGGTAGTACAAAACTTTGAGGGCGAAGCCGATCCGGACAGAATGACGCTCGGCATGAAGCGCTGGACATGGATCAAAGTGATGTATGACGACGGCCGAGAGGAATGGCCTCGACAGGAGGCCGCTTTCACGCTCGATCTTCGCGACCCGGGGCGTTTCTCCGCGACGACTGACTGCAACCCGCTCTCGGGTAGTTACACGGCGCAGGATGGACGCATTTCATTCGGGGAAATGGCCTCCACGAGAATGCATTGTGAGGGATCCCAGGAAGGGGAATACGTCCGGCTGCTCACGGATGTCACCGGCTATGCATTCACGAGCCGAGGCGAGCTCATCCTCACGTTGAGATCGGGTGGTACAACTATGACGTTTCGCTGACCGGAAAGCATCAAAGGGTGTGGATCATGCATTCTCACCGTCTCAGAGGTGTGAAAAAACCGGCTACACCACCCGATAGCGGCGTGGGGTGGTGCTCGCTCCTCGCCTATCTATCTGATATGTCTCGTCGCTGCGCCCGGTCGCTACCTCGCAAGGACGCCCCAACTAGCCGCTCTTGAACTTTCGGGGCAAATTTCGATTCTATATAACAAATGCTTAGGAATCTTTGGGGCTATTATGGCAATCCAAAAAGCCCAAAAACGGAGATAGCTGTTTAGCTCTGTGGTGCTTTCGAGGGTCTGCAGGGACCCAGCGGGTGCTCGCGCTCGTAAGATGCGCAAGTCGATCAGGGGGTCGGAATGCTTGCCAATGGAGGCACACCATGAAAAGACTATCCTTCTCGATCATCGCCATCGTCCTGATCAAAATGCTGGCTTGGGGAGGACCTGCCCTGGCCGGTGAACAGGCGTTCAGCTGGAAGGTGGATGATGACGACCTCGAATGGGTCGCCTGCCCCGAGTTTATGCCTGAGGGCTGCCAGCTTGCGGTGCTGCAGGGTGATCCTGGGAAGCCCAATGCAGATGTCTTCTTTAAACTACCCGCCGGTACGACGGCACCCCATCATTGGCATACATCGGCCGAGCGAATGGTCTTGATCGCCGGCGAGTTGCACGTGGACTTTGACGGTCAAGATCCTCTCGTGATGAAGCCCGGCACCTATGCCTATGGGCCGGCAAAGCTGCCGCATGTGGCCGAGTGCAAATCCAGTGAACCGTGCGTCCTCTTCATCGCCTTCGAAGAACCTGTGGATGCCATACCGGTAGAAACCGGCTCCCATTGATGGATAGGCATAGAGGGTGAACGACAAATTCAGGGTGAGGCGGTTACGCTCTTCTTAGGTGCCGCCTTCACCACCCACCTCTCTCCCGCGAGCAACGTTCGCAATCTTTGTCATTCCAGGTTCTAGGGCTCCTCATCCCGCGGCAATGCGATGAGTATCAGATAGGTGCCTATTCCTCCCAATACCCAGGTCATCAGTGGTACATTGCCCACCATGAGGGGTGAAAAACCATCCAGGGCGAGGAGCAGCGTGGCGCCAATGATGAGCGCTGCACCCACCACAGACAAGACAGAGCGCTGGTTGGCTCGCCGGATCTCGGCCCGCATTCGCGCGATTTCTTGCGTCGTGATACCGGGCCGCAAACGTCCATCACGCGCCTGGCGCAGCGTTTCTTGCAATAGACCCGATAGTACCGGTAACGCCTCACCCCAGCGCGGCATACTGCGCTGCAGCTCTCGCCAGAGGGCACGCCCACCGA
>CAZUZO010000198.1:0-3718 GCA_964624765.1 uncultured Thiotrichales bacterium | reverse complement strand
CGGCCGATATGCTTGGCTTCCCTGACGCCGGCCACCAGGACCTCATAGGAATTGGTGAACCGGATCTTCTCCAGATGACGGCCTCGAATGGCTCGCTTGCCCCGAGTTTATGCCTGAGGGCTGCCGGCTTGCGGTGCTGCAGGGTGATCCTGGGGAGCACAATGCGGATGTATTCTTTAAGCTGCCGGGCGGCACGACGGCTCCCCATCATTGGCATACATCGGCCGAGCGAATGGTCTTGATCGCCGGTGAATTGCACGTAGACTTTGACGGTCAAGATCCTATCGTGATGAAGCCCGGCACGTACGCCTATGGACCGGCTAAGCTCCCGCACGTGGCCGAATGCAAATCCAGTGACCCGTGCATCCTCTTTATCGCATTCGAAGAACCTGTGGATGCCATACCTGTGGAAGCCCATTCCCACTGATGGGTATAAACCAGTAGCCGTTCGACCCCCTCGCTCACACTTGCGGTCGAGGGTTGGGCGTCAGGACAGCACCGTTGCGAAAACTTGCCCCTCGCCCTGCCAAGGGGCGAGGGGACAAAAGAGATGAATTCCGAATCCGCTTCTAAGGCTCCTCGTCCCTTGGCAATGCGACCAGTATTAGATAGGTGCCTATTCCTCCCAATACCCAGGTCATCAGTGGCACATTGCCCACCATGAGGGGTGAAAAACCGTCCAGGGCGAGGAGCACGGTGGCGCCAATGATGAGCGCCGCACCCACCACAGACAACACAGATCGCTGGTTTGCTCTGCGGATCTCGGCCCGCATTCGCGCGATTTCTTGCGTCGTAATGCCGGGCCGCAATCGTCCGTCGCGCGCCTGGCGCAGCGTCTCCTGCAACAGACCCGATAGCACGGGCAGCGCCTCACCCCAGCGTGGCATGGTGCGCTGGAGCTCTCGCCAGAGGGCGCGCCCACCGAGTTGATCGCGGGTCCATTGCTCTAGGAACGGCTTTGCCGTCTGCCACAAGTCCAGATCAGGATACAGTTGCCGCCCCAAGCCCTCTATGTTAAGGAGTGTCTTCTGAAGCAACACGAGCTGAGGCTGCACCTCCATGTTGAATCGCCGAGCAGTCTGAAATAGTCGCACTAGCAGATGCCCGAACGAGATATCCTTGAGCGGGCGCTCAAAGATAGGCTCACATACCGTGCGAATAGCCGCCTCAAACTCATCGACGCGCGTGTCCGCTGGGATCCAACCGGATTGTACGTGAAGTTCCGCCACCCGCGCGTAATCGCGATTGAAAAAAGCCAGGAAATTCTCCGCTAGATAGCGTTGATCCTCAGGGGTGAGCGTCCCCATGATGCCGAAATCAACAGCGACATAAAGCGGGTCATCTGCGCGTTCCGCGGAAACGAAAATATTTCCCGGATGCATGTCGGCATGGAAGAAATTATGCCGAAAGACCTGGGTGAAAAAGATCTCCACTCCCCGTTCTGCCAACACTTTTAGGTTGATTCGGTGGCGCTTGAGCCTCTCGATGTCGCTGATCGGGATCCCGGAGATCCGCTCCATCACCATGACGCCCCGGCGCGTATAGTCCCAGTGGACCTCTGGGACGTACAACTTATCGGAGTTCTCGAAGTTTCGCCTCAGTTGCGACGCCGAGGCGGCCTCGCGCATGAGATCGAGCTCATCGATGATGGTTTTCTCGTACTCATCGACGACCGCCCGTGGACGTAGCCGACGCCCATCGGCCCAATAGCGCTCAGCGAGACCCGCAATGGCATACAGCAGTCCGAGATCGCGACGAATCACCTGCTCGATGTCCGGTCGCAGGACCTTCACTACCACGGCACGCCCGTCCTTGAGGCGTGCCGCATGCACTTGGGCAATGGACGCAGAGGCCAGAGGGTTCGGGTCGAACTCCAGGAATACCTCCTCCAGAGACCGCCCATAGGCGCGTTCGATCAACGCTCGGGCCTTTTCTCCTGGAAACGAAGGCACGTGGTCCTGAAGCTTGGCCAATTCCTCGGCGATATCTTCGGGAAGCAGATCGCGGCGCGTCGATAGCAGCTGACCGAATTTAACAAATATTGGGCCGAGGTCCTCGAGGGCCATGCGAATCCGCATTCCTCGTGGAGGCTGACGACCGCGTACCCAGTTCCAGGGAAGGAGATAGAGAACGAACCGAATCGGTCGCAACAGGTGGGTGGCTAAGATAATCTCATCGAGTCCGCGCCGCACGAGCACGGCATTGATGTAGATCAGCCGAAGGGCCTGTTGAAAACGGATCACTCCCGCTGCTCCGACCGACCCCTCTGCTGCAGACGTCGGATGCGCTTATCCAGCCGTTCGGCATCATCACGCAGATCCTCGACCGCAGAGACCAGCGCATCGAGCTCGGTACGTGCCGGCGTCATGCGCCTCTCTTCGGTCAGATATTCACCTAAATCCTGCAGAAGGGTGGCGGTCGTTTGCCGACCCGCGCCCACCAGACCTCTCGCCAGATTACCTACCTGGCGTGCGGCAACGTCTCCGATAACCTTAGACAAGAGCTCCTCTGGATCGACGTTACGCCGACGGATGAGCGATCGAAGG
This sequence comes from uncultured Thiotrichales bacterium, assembly GCA_964624765.1. Classification (GTDB taxonomy): domain Bacteria; phylum Pseudomonadota; class Gammaproteobacteria; order HK1; family HK1; genus JAGTVB01. The sequence continues at coordinate 1,172 of CAZUZO010000198.1, read as the reverse complement.
CGCTGGGCCTCAGCGACCTCGCCTTTGATGGTAATTTCGGCGCCTGACACACCATGCCCTTGGGCGCTCGTGGTCAACAACCGCAACAGCGCCAGCGGTGTTGCCTCAAGCATGATGTCGGGAGGCTCCTCGGCATGGCTCTCCCAGCGCACGCCGTCCTGCTCGAAACAGAGATAAAACCTAAACTCCGTTCCGGTGGCTGCGATGCCGATACGCTTGCCTGCAAGCTTGCTCAGCCCTGCTTGCAATTCTGGATCGAGCCCTACATAGGCATTGATTGCGGCTTCAATGATCTCGCCACCTAAAGGCCGTTTGGTCACGACACGCCCTTTGGCAGCCGTTCCACCTCATTATTACGGTCCGCACCGACGATGCTAGAGCGGACGGCCGGGGATGCGAGTGCGGCCATTAAAGCTTGTACCCCTGGTGTAGCGCCACAACCCCTGCTGTGAGGTTCAAGTACGAACACTGCTCAAAGCCGGCCGACTCCATCATCGCCTTCAGAGTCTCCTGATCAGGATGCATGCGAATCGACTCCGCAAGATAGCGATAACTTTCGCTATCCTTGGCAACCACCCGTCCCAACCATGGCAAGACGGTAAAAGAATAGACGTCATAGAAAGGTCTTAGCAGCGGCAAGGTTGGCGTGGAAAACTCCAATACCAGCAGTTTACCGCCAGGTCGCAATACGCGATAAATCGATGCCAGCGCTCGTACCTTATCGGTCACGTTGCGCAGCCCGAAAGCGATACACACGCAGTTAAAGGCCGCCTCCCGAAATGGGAGCTCCTCGGCATCGGCCTGCAGAAAGGCCACATTGTCAACGATGCCCGCGTCGACTAGGCGGCTGCGGCCATGCTCCAACATGGTGGCGTTGATGTCTGCCAACACGACGGTGCCCGTCGCGCCTACTCGAGTGGCAAACTGACGAGTCAAGTCCCCGGTACCTCCCGCCAGATCCAGCACTCGCTGACCGGGGCGCACCCCACTCACCTCCGTAGTGAAACGCTTCCATATCCGATGCATGCCCAAGGACATCAGATCATTCATGACGTCATAGCGATGGGCCACGGAATCGAAGACCTGCTTCACCCTGCGGACTTTCTCTTCGGGCGAAACCGACTGGAACCCGAAATCGGCTTTGCGGTCGGTCATCCCGGCAGCACACCGTT
>CAZUZO010000197.1:0-4230 GCA_964624765.1 uncultured Thiotrichales bacterium | reverse complement strand
GGCAAGCGCAGCAGTTTTTAAAACAGCTTCTAAAGCCAACGCCACGAGACAAGGCCACATAACAGGAAAAACAGGAGAGGAGATGCAACCGATGCAGACCCGCCGTGATAACCCCTATAACGTACTGTTCATTTGTACCGGCAACTCGGCACGCAGCATCATGGCCGAATGTGCCCTTAACCGTTGGGGGGCCGGAAAATTTCGTGCCTACTCTGCGGGTAGCCATCCGACGGGCGAGGTGCACCCGATGACCCTGCGTTTGCTCGAGGAGTTCAACTACTCCACCGAGGGCTTGCGCAGCAAGGATTGGCAGGAATTCGCCCAACCCGACAGCCCGCCGCTCGACTTCGCGTTTACCGTCTGCGACAAGGCCGCGGGAGAAGTCTGTCCCGTCTGGCCGGGTCAGCCGATGACCGCCCATTGGGGCGCCGAGGATCCGGTCGCGTTCGTGGGGTCGGAGCAGGAAAGGCTGAAAAATTTTAAGAAGATCTATCTCACCCTAGAGAGCCGCATCAAGATCTTCATCCATTTACCGTTCACCTCGCTGGATCGACTGACGCTGCAGAATCGGCTCGAGGCCATCGGCAAATCCCAGGCAGAGGCCGTTGAAGCGCAGCGCGTAGCCCCTGCGCAAAATCCCTAATCTATGGTCGTCGCCCTAAACCAACGAGGGAGAACCCTTTCATGTCCCTGACCCGCATCCTTTTCCTGTGTACCGGGAATTCGTGCCGTTCCCAGATGGCCGAGGGCTTTGCCCGAGTGCTCGGCGACGGGTTGGTCGAGGTCCGATCGGCCGGCATCGAGGCCCACGGCCAAAATCCGCGGGCCATCGCGGTGATGGCCGAGGCGGGCATCGACATTTCGAGCCAACAATCCACCCGCCTCACCGATGCTTTGTTGGCCTGGCCCGAGCGGATGGTCACGGTCTGCGGACACGCCGACGAACACTGTCCGGTGCTACCGCCAGGGATCCAAAAAGAGCATTGGCCGTTGTCGGACCCGGCCAAAGCGACCGGCAGCGAAGAGCACATCATGGCCACCTTTCGCGCCACACGCGATGAGGTGAAGCGACGCGTCACCGACCTCCTTGCGCGGTTGCGCACCGACCGGCTCGAACAGCCGACCCCTATCGGTTAGCCAGACGGCGATAGGGCAGGCGTCAGCGTGGCGGCGTTCACCCCCGCTACCTTGCCCCCAGGCCGATGAAGGCAAAGGGGCGGACTTAATGCTGTATTCATTTTTTGTTCATGTTGTGTTCAGAGAGCTTTCATGACCAGTCCGGCGTCTCTACTTATAATGCTTAGCGTTCAGTTCAGAACATCGCGAACTGCATTTGGAAGGAGAGAAAAAGCATCTACATGCGCTGCAGGAAACCGAGACCACAAACCTGTAAGTCGTGAACTGCAAAAGCGCTCGCAAACGGCCCCCTTAACGGGGGTCGTCTCGTTGTGTCCCCTCCGTAAACCCTGGCAAAAGCAGGTCGTCGAGCAGTTGAAAGCCGCCTACGTAAGGTCAGTCGGTTTGAGCCGAGAATCCCAAGGGGTCCTCATACCGGCACGGATTGCCGGTATGAGGACCACAGGCAAGTGGCCCAGACAGCCATCCATGGCGACTGGGCTCCGGCAATCCCTGCCGGAACGACGGGTTTGAAGGAACTGATAGGTGGCAAGGTTGAAACGCTTAAACTCCTCTTAAAATGATCCCGTTCTGCACAACTGGATCCTAGAAAAGCAAGGCTCGGAGGCAGGTATCTACGGTGGCGGGGAGAGGACCTGTGAAGCTGGTCACCAAGATCTACCTCAGCTATGGCCTGCTGCTCGCACTCGCGGTCAGCGGTGCAGGGCTGGCGTTGTTGACTGCTTACCGTGCCGGATTCGAATCGCAACGGGTCATCCTGACCAATCGTGTCCACCAGCGCTATCTTGCGCTTTCCAATCATACTTATCAGTTGTTCAAACAGTTTGCGGATGCCATCCTCATCGGTGACCGTGACGGAGGACAGGGGGAACGTGCCTTATTAGCCTTGATAAAGGAAGATTTCAACGTCATCCGATACAAGATCGGTCAAGAAATAGACCTTTTCGGGGAGGAGGAGATCGAGGAGTATTTTAGGCTCGCCGAGATCGAACGGCTGCTCACGAGGCTGACCGCTCAACATGATTCAATCCATGATTTGAAACGCCAGGGTGCCTCAATCGATGCCCTTGCTTCGCGACTCATCCAGATGCACGACGAGATTATCGACAAGGAGTTCAATGAGCTGATTCACGCGGCCATCGAGGAAGAGGCCAGAGAAGTGAGCGAGGTCGAAGTGGCCGCGGCGAGACGAATACGTTTCTTCGTCGTATTGACCATTGTTTTCCTCATCAGCGCCGTGTTGTCCTCGGCGGTTGCGGTGGGGATGTTGGTTCGTGATATCCGGCGGCCTCTGCAGCACCTACTGAGGGGAGCCGAGGCCCTCACGGACGGGCACCTGGATCACCGCATCGGCTCAAGCGGCCCAGCCGAGCTTGCCGAACTGGCCCGGGCTTTCAATGCCATGGCAGAGGAGATGGCCTACCGCGAAGCCAAGATAGCCGGCCAAAACCAAGAACTCGAACGGGTGGTTGCGGGAAGAACGGCTGAATTGGAACACGCTCTTGGAGTGCTCAAGGCCAACCAAGCCACGCGGCGACAGCTACTCGCGGACATCAGCCATGAGCTGCGCACCCCGCTGACCATCATTCGCGGAGAGGCCGATGTCGCTCTACGTGGAAAGCCGAAGCCACCCGAGGTTTATCGGGAAGCGTTAGAGAGGATGCGTTCGGCGACCGAACACAGCGCGCGGATCGTCGACGACATGTTGTTTATCGCCCGTCAGGAGGCCAATGAGGTCAAGTGCCGGTTGGAAGACATCGACCTCCGGAGATTTCTCCTTAACATAGTCGACGACAGTGCCCATCTCGCCACCGGCCGAGCCAAAGTGATGTTTGAAGATATGCTGAAAGGGTGCCAAGGCGTCGTACGCGCCGATCCGGTCCGCATCCGTCAAGTGATGCTGATACTTCTCGATAACGCCATACATTACGGCGCAGAAGCGATCACTGTCGGTCTGGAACAGATAACATCCGGCTATTTGGTCACCGTAACCGACGACGGCTCCGGAATGACCGAGCAAGACCGAGAGCGGGCCTTTGAACGGTTCTTCCGCGGCTCCGATGCCGCGCAGCGCTATGATCGGGGCACCGGCTTGGGTTTGCCCGTCGCCAAGGCGATCGTGGAGGCCCATGGTGGGGAAATAACCCTGCGCGGCGCACCCGGCCAGGGGATCACCGCCGTGTTCACTGTGCCGACCCGGCCCACGCTCAGGTCGGTGTCGTGAATATCTTAGTGGTAGAAGATGAGCGACGCGTTGCCGATTTCATTCAACGCGGACTGAGTTGCGAGGGATACACTGTCGTGCTGGCCCACGACGGCGAAACGGCCCTCAGATTTCTGGCTAACGATAACTTCGACGCGGTCGTGCTGGATCTCATGCTGCCGAACATCTCGGGGCAGGATGTGTGCCGGCGGATGCGAGTACGCCAAGACACCACGCCGGTGTTGATGTTATCTGCGTTGGATCAAGTCGATGATCGGGTGGCGGGCCTGCAACTGGGAGCGGACGATTATCTGATAAAGCCGTTCGCCTTCGATGAATTGGTAGCCCGCATCCAAGCGCTGCTACGTCGATCCAAAGACTATTTGGTCGATGACGCAGAGCGGCACATCTTGACAGTCGGCGGCATTCGCTATAACACAGAGTCGCTCGAGGTGACGTGCCATGAGCAAGCGATCGCCTTGACCGACAAGGAACGCCGCATCCTGCAGCTGCTGCTCACAGATCCCGATCGAGTTCACTCCCGCGAGCGCATCCTCAACGTGGTCTGGGGAACCGCCGCAGACCCTCTGACGAATATCATCGACGTCTATATCGCTCGATTGCGCCGAAAACTTGGCGAGGCGGGCCAGTCGATCGAAACGATTAGGGGTGTCGGCTACAGGCTTTCTTCTGACCGGCCGTGAAAGGATTGCACGGATGTCGACACCTACCGGCCAGCACCGCAGGGTAAAGGTGTTCTGCTGGCTAACCTCGTGGAGCCCGGATCAATACGCCCGTCATTCCGGCTCGGAAGCCGGAATCCAGGCGCCAAGGATGGCTGAGAGGTTGTGAAAAAACCGTCGCGAGCGGCCCGAGAGCCAGGCGGACGG
>CAZUZO010000196.1:0-4252 GCA_964624765.1 uncultured Thiotrichales bacterium | reverse complement strand
CGTGCCGTTCCCATATCCGATCCAGAAGATGCAGATAGAGGTTCGACAGCAGCGGAGAGATGGTCTTTCTGTTGGGTAAAGAGCGGGCCAACCGCTGAATCATTGGGCGGTGGCGTCAACGGTATGCCGCCGCCCAACTATAGTGCCGCTAATTGAAATCAGGCAGCCGCCTTATTCCAACATATTGATTTTCAATCATTAAAAGTAAGATCGCTATTTTCAATGTCCGGATCAGAATTAGCCGAACTATATTCGCTGCAGCGGACGTCCCTGACGGGTCGCCGCTGAGCTCACCCTCACACGTTAGATGCGCGTGGCCATCCCGGCTAAACTGGCAGTATCCTTGACATCGAGAGAAATCACATGTCTTCGAAATTGCTGGAATTGCCGATTGAGGCACGGATAAGGCTCGTCGAAGATCTCTGGGATAGCATCGCCGCTGAGCAAAGCAAACTGCCTCTCACCGAAGCGCAGCGCGCCGAGCTCGATTTCAGACTCGACGAGTTCGAAATAGATGGGGAGCTTGGTGCCCCAGCTGAGGTGATCCTCAGCCAGATTCGCGCTTCTCTATGAAACACACGGTTCGTGTCCGCAAGCCGGCGCAGCACGATATAGAAGACGCCGCGCGGTGGTACGAATCACAGCGGGAAGGCCTAGGAAGCCAGTTCTTGGACGAGATCGAGCAGGCTTTCGTCAAGATCTCGGAGAGCCCGCTAATCTATCCTGAAGTTCACCGAGAAACACGCCGCGCTGTTCTACAACGATTCCCCTTCGGTGTCTTCTTCCGAATCTCGGGAAACACCGTTTCAGTCGTTGCGGTGATGCATAGCAGTCGGGATCCAAACCAATGGAAAACACGCACCTAATCGGGTCAGGGCGGATCTGTAGCCCGCCCTCCCCACACCACCTAGCATGCGGGTCCGCTACTCAAGCGGTTCACAAGAAGGGAGCACAAGAGGTCTTACGCATAGCCATGCGCCGTCATCCAGAGAACGCGCACGGCGATCAAGCCCTGGCGTTGCAGCCAGTCGGTGGTCATTCCGGTCTGGGTCGCCAGCGTTCGCGCCAGGTGCGAGTAGCTCTTAGAGCTCATGGCCGCGTCAAGATCGCGTGGCGCACGCTCGTTCCCCGGGGCCAGCAGGCGGTCAAGGGGTCCGATCCCTTTTCTATAGATCGATGACCAATTGGTCGTCATCTGACCCCGGTCCGCCGGGAGGCTTTTTCAGTCTCCCGCGGGTGCTGTAGCCCACCCTGATGCCCAGCGCCTGCTCGAGCTGGGCGCCGAAGCGGTCGTTGCCCAGCGGGGTGCCGGTCTGCAGACACGTGCGCACGTTGCGGAGGAGGTCCGCATCGAGGTGGGTCGCGAACAGTTGCCGATAGGCGGCCTGTCGCCCGGGGGCGTCGGTGCCGCAGGTGAGGTACACGGGATGCGGCGTGATGAGGCGATCGCGGGCGCCCAGCGCGTTGGCCCGGTAGCTGGACCAGGGATAGTCCTCGGGTCGCTCGACCATCCCGGCGCGCACCGGATTGAGCTCGATGTAGCGGTAGCAGGCGATGAGGTAATCCTCCTCTTGCACCGCGCTCGCTTTGAAGCGCCCCTCCCACAGAGTCCCGGTGCGCCCGTAGGAGTGATTGATGTAAGGCACGAACCGGCGTCCTACGGCTTGGAGGGTCGCGCTGATCGCCTCGCTTCCGTTCAGCGTCATCAGCAGATGGACGTGGTTGGTCATGAGGACGTAGGCATGGATGGCGCAGCCGTGCTCGCCGGCGGCTGTGCCGAGCCAGTCCAGGTAGACCAGTTAGTCGTTGTCGTCGACGAAGACGGCCTGCCGGTTGTTGCCGCGCTGCACGACGTGAACGGGGACGCCCGGCAGGAAAAAGCGGCGTTTACGAGGCATCCTGGGGCCTCCTGTAATGGCTGGATCGAGCTCAGTATAGGCGAAAAAGGGATCTGCCCCCTTTTTGCACGTCATCGTCATCGACAAGCAGACGCTGGAGATCATGGACACCTTGCGGCCCGAGCCTGGCAAAACCGCGGCCCATATGGAGTTCAAGCGCGAGGCCGTTATGCCCTGCTGAGCATCTGGGATAGGGAGGGGGCCATCGTGGTGTACGATGCACGCACCTTGCAAGAGGTGAAGCGCATCCCGATGACAAAGCCCTTCGGCAAGTACAACGTCTACAACAAGATTACGCGATCGGCGGGGACCAGCCACTGAAACATTGGGCTGTTACTCGCTCCTCACCTATCCCATCTGATAGGTCTTTCGGGTTGGCACCGTTCGCCTGGCGCTCGGGCTGCTCGCGACGGTTTTTTCACAACCTCTCAGGCAAGCGCGGTCATTTCTACCGTAGAAATCCCGATTTTCATTGTCGGGGGTGGCCAAATCCCTCGGCCATGACGGTTTAAAACAGCTTCTCAATGATCAATACCTTCGCCAGAGTTAGGACGAAGCGAGGGTGGTTGTACGTCGTGTTAGGATAAGGTTAGCAACCGATTCCTGGACACGGAGACACAACCACCCATGCCCGACATTATGATGGTTTTGGCCGGGTTGAGCCATGGCCTGAATGCCACGACGGTGCGCCGTCTGGCGGTGATCGTGGAAGCGATGCTCTCGATGACCGGGCGCGTCACGATGCTCGGCCTGTCGCGGTGGAGCGAGCCGGGTGGCAGTTACCGAACAGTCCAGCGCTTTTTTAATACCACGATAGCCTGGAGTAAAGTTCATTGGCTAATTGTTCGCCAGCATTGACTGGATCCGGGCGACGTGTTGTTGATGGCCGGCGACGAGGGGGTGGTCACCCAGTCCGGCAAAGAGACCTATGGTCTGGATCGGTTTTTCTCCTCGCTGTATGGCAAAACGGTACCGAGCGTGTGCTTTTTGAGTTTGGCGCTGATCAGCATGCGCCGGGGGACGTCGTATCCGATCAAGATGGAGCAAGTGGTGCGCGAGCGAGTGCCCGACTCCCCCAAAGCAGTGAACAAATCCGCCCAGGGTAAGCCCGGTCGGCCGAAGGGAAGCGGTCAGCGCAACCGTCGGGAGGTCGCCTTGTCGTCCTACCTGCGCTTTGTTCAAGGGATGATTCGGGCGGTGTTGACGCTCATCGGGGGCGAACTCGCGGTGCGCTACTTTCTCTATGATGGGGCGTTTGGCCACAACGACGCCCTCCAGATGTTGAGGCAGACCGGGCTGCACCGGATTTCCAAGCTGCGCCATGATGCCGCGTTGTATTTCCTCTACGATAGCCCTTATGCCGGTCGCGGACGACGCAAGCAATACGGCAGCAAGCTCGATGACCGGCAATTACCCGACCGTTACTTAAAATCATCGTCGGTGGACAAAGGGATTCGCACGACCGTCTATCCGATGCGGATGGGGCACAAGTGCTTCCCTCGCGAGGTATTAAAATGGCTGCCGAAAATGCCAGAACCCATTGTTATTGACCAGGCCATCGCCCAAGTTACCCAACTCGACCGCATCAACTATGCGACGAGCACCCCTTAAATGGCGAAGGTATTTTTGGAGGTCTTGAGGATAGACCACTCCAGTACTTAAGCGATACCTACGAGGGGAAGCGCCACGACAAGAAAGAAGGAAGGAAGGCGTCGTAACAAAAAAGAGTCGTGTGGATGCCCAGCACATAGCAACTGCCACAATCCATCGCGTAGATGTGTTGGTCAGCTGGAACTTCAAACACATAGTCAACTTAGAGCGAATACATGGATACAACTCTGTGAATCTGCGCCTTGGCTATCCGCTCCTAGAAATTCGAACTCCTATCGAGGTATTGCCGTATGAAGATTAAAGCTGTCAGATTGATGCGAGATATCCGCGATAAAATATCTGCCGATGCAGAGAACATGACATGGGCTGAAGAGCAGGAGTATCTCAAGAATCACATAACGGTATTTTTGTATATCACAATGAAAGCGCCTAACAAGTCGCTGCAGCCGACACCGACGTCGCTGCCGCTCCGCCGGGACGGCTGAGCTTAGCGTTGCGCATCATCAATCACCGATCAAACATGACTGACGAAAAACTAAGGCTCGTTAAATCCCTGGTCTCCTCGATGCCCGAGCTTACCCTCGGGCAGCTCCACTGGATCCAGCGGGTTGTTTCCGTATTCCGCGAAGAACACCGAGTCACGATCTGCCGATCTGATTTATTTGATGAAGATATACTGCGAAATTTTGGTGAAGCAATGCGCGTCCATCACAGTTTTTCCACGGAGCCATTTAGCAAAGATA
>CAZUZO010000195.1:0-4473 GCA_964624765.1 uncultured Thiotrichales bacterium | reverse complement strand
GCTTTCGAAGACAAGATTTCTCGCCATGAGTGGGATTCCCTGCCGTGCCGTGTCGAACGGAACACCGAGCGCGTCCTACAGCTCTTTGCAAGGCATGATGTTCGAGCGACCTTCTTCGTGCTTGGCTGGGTTGCCGAGCGCTATCCAACCCTCGTGCGCCGCATCGCCGATGCGGGGCATGAAATCGCGAGCCATGGTTACCTGCACAAACGGGCAATCAACCAGAGTCCCACTGAATTTCGCCAGGATGTGGTCCGGGCAAAGTGCCTGCTCGAGGATACGGTCGGTTGCGCCGTGCAGGGCTATCGCGCACCGAGCTTCTCCCTAGGGACGCAGACACCGTGGGCCTTCGATATTTTGGCGAAAGCCGGCTACCGTTACAGCTCTAGCATCTATCCCATTCGCCACGATCTGTACGGCATGCCGGACGCCCCACGTTTTCCTTTTCGCCACGCTAACGCCGAACTGCTGGAAATTCCCATCAGCACGGTACGCTGGAGGGGTTGGAACATTCCCTGTGGCGGCGGTGGATATTTTCGCCTCTATCCGTATCGGTTGTCGCGCTGGCTATTGCGGTCCTTGAACCGCCGAGAAAAGCGGCCCGCGGTATTCTATTTTCACCCCTGGGAAATCGACCCTCGCCAGCCACGACAGACCGGTATTGACGTCATGCGTCGGTTTCGGCATTACATCAACCTCTCGCGGATGGAACACCGCCTCGAACAGCTCCTTGCCGATTATCGCTGGGACACAATCGACACTGTTTTCCCCCAATTGAAAAACGACTATCGAACGACTATCGATCTATGCACGACATCGCGCTCCTAATTCAAAAGTACCTGCGCATGGTATTGCAGCACCGCTGGCTTGCCTTGGGTGTGGCATTGCTGTTGTGTTCAGCCGGATGGCTTATCGTGCTGTTCATGCCCAACCACTATGTGGTCAGTACCACTGTTTTCGTCGATACGCGTTCCCTCCTCAGGCCTCTGCTACAAGGGCTTACCATTGAGACCGCATCTCAAGAAGATGTGGCGCGGATGGTTCATCGCATGCTGCTGGTGCGAGAAAACCTGGAACTTGTCGCTAGGCAAACCGGCCTGCATGAAACCACGGACGATCCGAAGCAATTTGAACGACTGTTAGGGCAGCTCCGAGAACAGATCCAAATTTCTGCCGGTCGGGTAGCGGATACCTTTGAACTGTCCTATGGCAACACCGATCCGAAGCTCGCCATGGGTGTCGTCGAGTCGTTGCTGAGGATGTTCATCGAGCGCTCCCGTGGCGAAAAGCAGGCTGATTCCATCACCTCGCGGGAGTTTTTGGATCGGCAGATTCACGAATACGAGTCACGACTTCGCGATGCCGAGCAGCGCCTCGAGGCGTTTAAACGAAAACACTCAGAGTTGATGTTAGACACCAGTTATTTTCAGCGCCTCGAAGCATTGAACGAGGAGTCTTCGGCCGTTGCACTCAATCTCAAGGAGGCCTCCAGCCGTCGTGATCAACTGAAACGCGACGTCGAAGAGATGGCGGATCTGTTAAACGTTCCTCTGTTCGCCGAAAGCCCAGACGGCACGGCAGCCCGCCATCCGCTCGATGCGCGTATTGTGGCATTACAAGAACAGCTTGATGAGTTGCTCATGAAATACACCGAGCGTCATCCCACGATCATCGCCACCCAACGCCTCTTGGACCAACTCGTCCAGGAAAAGCAGCAGGCCTTGATGAAAACGGTACTGGACCCCACAGGAACGGGTGTCAGCCAGCGATCCATGGCGAATCCGTTGTATGGGGGCCTGCGGGTCGCCCTGGCCAGCGCCGAGTCGGAGGTGGCGGCGCTGGCCACTCGCCAGCAGGAATATGAACGGCGCAAAGAGGCGTTGAAGCAGAAACGGGATGCGGCATTCGAGGCGGAAGCCCAGTTAAAAGACCTGAATCGAGACTATGAGATTCAGAAACGCAGCTACGAGGAATTCGTGCGCCGTGCCGAAGCGCTAGCGATCACCGACAAAGCCCGGGAGACCTCAGACGAAGTCAAGTTTCGGCTCGTCGAGCCCCCCCGCGAGCCGCTGCTCCCCGCCGGCCCGAATCGGCTCCTATTGAATGCCGTCGTGTTAGCTTTCGGCGTCGGTGCGGGCGTCGGCGTGGCTTGGCTGTTGGCCCAGCTAAAGCCAAGGATCTATATGACCAAGGACTTACGAGGTCTTACCCAACTGCCGGTGCTAGGTAGCGTTTCGCTGCGGCGGGATCGCAAGACGCTGCTTCTCTGTCGGGCCAACAACGTGGCGTTTGGCTTCGCGCTGCTACTCCTTGCCGCGCTTTGGGTGACCTTCACCCTGCAGGATGCCGAGGAATCCCAAGCCTATTTCCATAACATCGTGCTTCGGAGTTCCGACGTATGAGTATCATCGAACAGGCGCTTCCCCGATGGGAAGAATTACAGCCAGAGCAGAGAGCAGCCGGTCCGCGGAAGGTCTCCGGTTCGCGCTCGTTCGTCAGCTCTCCGGGTAGCCTCCAGCCAGCCCGAGAGCTGGCCCTCGATCTCGAACGGCTTAACGCCCTCGGGATAGTCACGCCCACTAGCCACGATATCCATAGGCTGGAACAATACCGGGTCATCAAACGCTCGCTGCTTAAAACCCTCCCTAAGAGGGAACGCCGGCGGTCGGGCGATGCGGGGGTGGCGGAAAATAATGCGAGGTTCGTCCTGGTCACGAGCGCCCTGCCCGGCGAGGGCAAGACGTTTACCGCGGTCAATCTTGCCATCAGCATGGCCATGGAGCGGGACACGCGGATCGTGCTGGTGGATGCCGATCTCAAGAAGCGCGATGCTTCCCGCACCTTCGGCGTGGAGTCGGCGGTCGGCTTGACGGATTTTCTCTCCGATGCGGAGATCCCTTTGGCGCAGGTGCTCTTCAAGACCAATCTTACCAATTTGGTGGTCCTGCCTGCCGGCACTGAGCACGGTCACCATGCCGAGCTCATTTCAAGCAGGGAGATGGAATACGTCATTTCCAGCCTCTGTCTCGCTTACTCCGTGGTCATTGCCGATTCGCCGCCGCTGTTGTTTTCCAGTGACGCGACCACCCTGGCAGGGCTCGCGGGTCAGGTTGTCATGGTGGTTGAAGCGGGTCAAACTCCTGAAGCCGCGGTGCAGGAAGCGGTGCAGTTAATCGGGCCGTCCAAACCGATCGGGTTCGTACTGAACAAGGACGTTTCCGGCATCCGAGCGCGCAAGCGGTATTATCGACGCACAAAGTGATTAACGCGCCAAGCTGTCCATCGATGTCACACTCACTCCCCTCTCCCCCTTACTAGGGGGAGAGGGCCAGGGTGAGGGGGTCAATCTTTGAACCCCCCCAATCCCCTTCCCGCTTCTCGATTCCCGACATTGCCAGACCCCCTCACAATCAGGCACCTTGAAGACCACGACCCCGCTTGGGACCGGTTCGTACACGACTGTCCGGAAGCGACGTTTTTCCACCTCGCCGGCTGGAAAACGATTATGGAGCGTGGCGCCGGACATCGCCCTTATTATCTCTACGCGGAGCTCAACGGGGAGATACAAGGTGTGCTGCCGCTCGGCCACGTGCGTAGCCGTCTGTTCGGGAATGCGCTGGTCTCAAATCCTTTTTGTGTCTACGGAGGTGTGGCGGCGAACACGCCGGAGGCGAGGAATGGCCTGGTGCAAGCGGCCTGCGAGCTTGCCGAAACCCTCAAAGTCGACTATCTCGAGCTGCGCGAGCTCCAGCCCCATGGTCGGCAGTGGCCGTGTAAGGATCTCTATGTCACCTTTCGCAAGGAAATCCATCCGGATGCTCAGCGTAACCTCGCCGAAATACCCCGTAAACAAAGGGCAATGGTTCGCAAGGGGATGCAGGCAGGGCTCGTCAGCCAGCTCGATACAGATGTCGAGCGTTTCTACAGAGTGTACTCGGAAAGTGTCCGCAACTTGGGCACACCGGTGCTGCCCCTTGCCTATTTCAGGCTGTTGCAAAAGGTCTTTGGCACGGCCGCCGAAGTGCTAACGGTAGTGCAGGAAGAGCGCGCAGTCGCCAGCGTTCTGAGCTTCTATTTTCGCGACCAAGTGCTACCGTACTATGGCGGCGGCACCGGCGAAGCGCGAGCGGTCAAAGCCAACGACTTCATGTACTGGGAGCTGATGCGTCGAGCCTGTGAAAAGGGTATCCGGATCTTCGATTACGGCCGAAGCAAGAAAGACACAGGCTCCTATCACTTCAAGAAAACTGGGGCTTTAAACCAGAGCCCCTACCCTATAGCTACTACCTTGTGAAGGCTACACAGGTGCCCGACATCAATCCTTTGAATCCTCGTTACCAGCCTCTTACCAAGCTTTGGCAGCGTATGCCACTCTCTTTGTCACGCGTTATTGGCCCTATAATCGCGAAGAGCTTGGTCTGAGAGGTTGTGAAAAAACCGTCGCGAGCGGGCCGAGAGCCAGGCGGACGGCGC
>CAZUZO010000194.1:0-4483 GCA_964624765.1 uncultured Thiotrichales bacterium | reverse complement strand
GTTGGTCATCGTTTCGGCAGTCTGATGACCTTCTTGCCCTTGAGGCAGCCGACCCAGGGCCGCAAGGGACGCCGTGAAGACGTCCCTGTCGGCTTGGGTCCGGCCGCCTCCGCACACACCCTTGCCGCAAGGGGTGCGGCTGCCGAAGGCTTGAGCACCCACGGTGTGCTCCACAGCAACTCTGACGAAACGATGACCACGGCCCTAAAAGAGGTCGATGGCAGTGTTCCATAGGGGCGCAGCTGAGAGCTTGTGAAAAAACCTGTTACACGACCCGATAGCGGCGTTGGGCGGTGCTCGCTCCTCGTCTATCTATCTGATATGTCTGGTCGCTGCGCGCCGTCCGCCTGGCTCTCGGGTCGCTCACGACGGTTTTTTCACAAGCTCTGAGGCGTCGGGATAGGATGTGGTTGCGTCGTTTCCTTATGGGCGATCCCGTGGTGACGGGGAGAATATGACTAACCGTTTGGCAGACCTTCATGGTTGGCTCCAGGAAACCCTCGATACCGCCTCCTATAGCCTTGAGCTTGCCTCTACGGATGCGAGTTTTCGGCGCTACTTCCGGGTGGCCGTGGCAGGCACCTCGTGCGTCGTCATGGATGCCCCACCGGCCCAGGAAAACTGTCAGTCTTTCTTAAGTATCGCGGCATTGCTTTCCGATATCGGTGTGCACGTTCCCACAGTGTTAGCAAGAGATGTGCAGCGGGGATTTCTGTTGCTAGAAGATTTGGGCTCGACGCACTACCTGGATGCGCTCGACGGCAGTACTGTGGAGCGGTTGTACGGCGATGCGTTCGGTGCTTTGGCGACTTTGCAGGCCTGTGCCTCCACGCACGCCCTGCCTCGCTATAGTGAGGAATTATTGCGCGCGGAGATGGATCTGTTTCTCGACTGGTTTCTCATGGCTCACCTGCGGATTCAACCGAGCGCGTGTGAGCGCGCGCAACTCTCAGCGCTGTTCGATGTCTTGTGCCAAGCGGCCCTTGAGCAGCCTCAGGTATTCGTGCACCGCGATTACCATTCTCGGAATCTCATGCTTCAACAGCGTCACAATCCCGGGATTCTCGATTTTCAGGATGCCGTTTGCGGTCCTGTGACCTACGATTTGGTGAGTTTGCTGCGGGATGTCTATATCCGTTGGCCGAGGGAGCAGGTGGGGAGGTGGGTGACTGGCTATCATGACCTCGCGCTTCAACACGGTATTGTGCAAGCAGAAGATCCCGTTGTGTTCAAGCGCTGGTTTGACTTGATGGGTGTGCAGCGCCATCTGAAGGTAGCGGGGATCTTCGCTAGGCTCAACTACCGGGATGGTAAGTCGCGCTATTTGAAGGATATTGCTCTAGCGCTGCGTTATCTATCGGAGGTCTGCGATGATTACCCAGAGCTGCAAACTCTAACCGAGCTTTCGCAATCTTGGGCGCTTGACGAGCGGCTGCAGGAACGCAATGCCGCCGTGTTGGGTTACTCAGAGTGAATGCGATTTTCGCGTTGCATCCTCGGGTGCGGGAGACTGTGCACGCCAGTGGAAGTTCCCTGTTAAGGATACTTATCGATGAAGGCGATGATCTTGGCGGCCGGCCGCGGCGAACGCATGCGTCCCCTTACCGACGCCCTACCTAAGCCCTTGCTGCGAGCCGGGGGCCAACCTCTGATCGTGCATCTTATCGAACAGCTGCGCTGCCAAGGGTTTCGCGATCTGATAATCAATCATGCGTATCGCGCCCAACAGCTGTTATCAGTGCTAGCCGACGGCCGAAGATTTGGGGTACGTATCCAGTACTCTGCCGAACCCCCAGGGGCGCTGGGAACCGGTGGTGGCATCCGCAACGCCTTACCTTTGTTAGGGGATTCGGCATTTTTGGTGGTCAATAGCGATGTGTGGACCGATTATCCGTTTCATAAGCTCACCCAGGTAGCGCTTCCCCTAGCCCATCTGGTGCTGGCGGACAACCCGCCTCATCACCCCGGGGGAGATTTCGCTTTGCTTGATGGGAAGCTGGATCCTGGTGGCCATCCACGCCTCACATTTGCCGGTATTGGCCTCTACCGGCCGCAGCTTTTCGAAAGCTGCAGTGAAGCACGATTTTCACTCGCACCCCTGCTACGGGAAGCAGCCACCGGCGGGAAAGTTTCCGGCGAGCACTACGGCGGCCAGTGGATCGATGTCGGTACACCGCAGCGCCTCCAGGAACTCGACGCGAGGCTTCGTGCGCGGCATGTGATCTAGGGGGTGGTAAGTCATGTGATGACTACAGCAGGCTGCGTGCGATAGGCAGCGGTCGGCGACGTCCCACCCGAGGGACGTCGCCGTAGCGATACCCAGGCCGGTTAGTCCTCAGATGCTCCCACCGTTAGATTGGCGCGGTTTTTGTCGACGGTCTTGGTACTGATTCCTCGCACTTTCGCCAGATCATCGACGGAGTTGAAGGAACCGTGTTGGTTGCGGTACTCGACAATGGCTTCAGCCCGTTTCATGCCTACGCCATCGATGGTGGCAGCGAGAGCAGGGACGTCGGCAGAATTGATGTCGACGGGGTCACCTGCAAAGGTTGACAAGCTCAGAAGCATGGCAGCGGCACCCAGCAAGCATGGCAACTTCTTCATAGGGTTTAATGTCCTTGACGGTTGTCGAATGGTTTCGTTGGAGGGGTCGCTACGGCGGAGCCCAGCTAGCGACCACTGGTATTAGCTTAGTGTCTGAGCTGGGGCGGGTTTGTAGGCGGAGGGCACGAATAGCGGTAGGAATCGCGCACTGAGGGTTGCCAGATAGGACCTACTTTATCTACGTTTTTCGGCATCGCGTTGTCCGCTTAGCTTTCGAGCCGGTGGCGACGGGTTTTTCACAACCTGTCAGGCGCTACGCCGACCAAGACCGAGAGTCACCCGCCAATGAATCAATGCTGGGGTAAGGACAACGAAGCGGTGCGCGGCTGAGGGAATGATGAACTCGTCGCGATGCGTAGGGTTAAGATGGCGCCTAATGTTTCAATGATTTCTGCAACGGTGAGATGCCGGGCATAGATGACGCCCGGGAAACCGCGTTGGTCTTTTTCGCAGGTTAACTTGAGTACGTCGGGTTGTTTCTGAGAACGTAAGTGCAGAAGCGTGGCGTAAAATATCTGTCGGGGGCCATCGCCACCGGTGAGGCTGATATTGAGCCCGAAGTTTGCCACCGTGGGGTGCGATGCTCCGATCTGGTAGACTTGGTGTCCCACCCTATGGATGACGAACTCGTCCGGTTGCACGGATTGAGTGGTCTCCTTGACCTGTCGTACCTCGAATTCACAGTAGGGATAGAACTGATTCACAAGGCCAAAAGGCCTCACCTCGCCGCTCTGAATGCGAACGCGAGCGGCGTTGGCGGGGATTTCAAGCTCTTGATTCAGAATGAGAGCGGAGCCTGCACGTATTTGGTAATAGGCAGCGCCTGGGTCCTGGAGGGTTTGGCAGGCGGTGGTCACCCCGGCGAGCAGGCAAAGCATGATCCAGCGGTGCGCACAAGCCGTTATCATATGCTGGAAGGCCCTTCGACAACGAAGGTGGATAGCATCGAGCGTGGCTAAAACGGCTTCCAAGACGGTTTCCCCAGCACAAACTCTTTGCCCCAGAGCATCTTAGGCACGGACAGACCCCAGCGAAGTTTACACGAATGTATCGACAGCGTCCCTCGCTGCGGACGCCTGGCTTGTGTCGCTGCGGCTTCGTTCAAGTTTGATGCGTGCACTCGGCCGCACTGAAAGGAACCCGATGCTTGCGTGCCAGGGGAAAGGGTGATTCAACAGACGTAGCGAGTTATGATTAAGCATTAGCTCGGTGCGCCAGATTCGAAAGAGGACAGCGATCGTGAGTGAACGCGACAGCGGCTCAGTGGATGAGGTGCGGATGATAAAGAAGTATCCTAATCGCCGGTTATACGATACGGCTATTAGTAGCTACATCACGCTGGAGGATGTGCAGCGGTTGGTGCTGTCTCACATTGATTTTCGCGTACTCGATGCCAGGACCGGAGAGGATATTACCCGAAACATCTTGCTACAGATTATTGTGGAGCGCGAGGAGGGAGGCGAACCGATTTTTAGTACGGATGTGCTGCAACAGATCATCCGCTTCTACGGCGATGCACTTCAAGGAATGATAGCGAGCTATCTCGACAAGAGTATGAATTTGTTTGTAAAGCAACAGCATGCACTGCGTCAACAGATGCAGAACGTGGTGGCGGGTGATCCCATAGCCTTTATGCGCGAACTGACGGAGCAAAATATCTCTCTTTGGAAGGAGATACAGGAGGGTTTCTTCAGAGGCAAGCGGTCTGGCCGGCGTGTCAGAAGGGGCCAGCGCACGGATTCGGTAGAAACGATTCAACCGCACAGGCGATCGTAGTGTCGGTCAACGGAATATCGGGCCATGGACATCGTTTCGTCAGAGTTGCCCTGGAGCACACCGTCGGTCCCCAAGCCTTCGGCAGCCGAATCCCTTGCGGCAA
>CAZUZO010000193.1:0-4487 GCA_964624765.1 uncultured Thiotrichales bacterium | reverse complement strand
TCGGTGGCGCTGTCGCGGATCCGCTGCATCTCGCCCTGTAATCCCAGAATATGATTGCGAAACAGCGTGCGGCTGGCGGCCAACGCACCGCCGTGCACGCGCTGGTCGTCACCGGTTGTCTCAAACCGGCGATCCTCGGCGAATAAAGCCAGACTGGCCGTGGTGCGGCGCCAGAGGTAGCCGAGGGAACCTTCGAAGCGCCGGCTGAGAAAGACGTCTTCGGTTACCAGGGAGGGGGGCGGCACCGGCACCGTCTCGGCCTGGCCGGTGACGGAGTCGGTAATCAGGGCAGCCTGCTGCTCCAGCTGCGCTTGGGTGGTGGTCGAGAAGTCTTCGCGATAGCTGGCCCGCCAGGTGGCTCGCCGCTCGGCCCGGCTTAGATCCAGAAAAAATGTTCCCCCGAAGGGTCGTTCGCTGTATCCCCCCTCGAGCCGGGTACGGCGACTCGGGGTCCAGTTGGCACCCGCCGCCCAGGAGAAGCCGTCTCGCTCCGATTCCGGGCGTACGCTGGCGAACTCGTTCTCTTCGTAGCCGAGAATGCTGAAAACGCCAAACTGGGACGTGAGCTGGTAGCCGAGTTGGACTCCGGTTCGCTGAAACGTCGAGCCCTCACCCTCGCTGGGCGTGTTTTTCTGCCGTTCGTAGAAGACTCTCCACGGGGTCCGTTGAAAGTCGCTGCCGCCGAGAAACTGCAGATCGATGTTGTCGGCGGTCGTGTCGAAGGTTTCAGAGTTGTCGACCCCACTAAAGCTAAGTCGCGCCTCCGCCGCCGCCAAGGTGCCGAATCGGTGCGCCAAGAAGGGGCTGACGGCATAGGTCCAGACATCGGTTCGTTCGCCGCGGCTGGCGATGTTGTCGCCCCCCAGATCGGTCGCCAGAATATTTTGTTGGGTGTAGGTGGTGACAAAATCGAGAAATAACCACTCTGGCAGCAGCTCTGCGCGCGCGTCACCAGCGAACTGGTTAAAGATGTCCGCCTGGTCGTCTTCAGTTCGGTAAAGCCCCTGCAGATTGTAGTCGAATCCCAGATTGAGCCGGGTGCCCGATCGGCGAATCGACAAGCGCGGCGTGACCTCGGCGACGAAGCTACCCTGTTCTTGTCCTGTCGGGGCCAGTCGGATGTTGTCGCTGTACGTGGCGCCCGTCACCAGGCCGGGCGTGACAATCCAATCACTGGCGTCAAGTGCCAAAGGCGTCAACCCCCCCGCCAACAGGGCGAGCAGGCCCCCGACGCACCGATAATCCCTTGCGAACCCGCCGCGGCGATTGCCTCCCTGTGGCGTCATTACGCAGACTGGGCTTTCTCAGCGCCGTAGTATCTCGCGTATTTCGCTCGTGCGGTCTTGGCCGTCTTATTGAGCACCACGCCTACCGGCTTCGAGCCTTCGAGCGATAACAGCGCCTCCTGAATCAGGTGCTTCGGTGTTTTCCCGACCTCCACGACCATGACGATCTGATCCATGAGGCCCGCCAAGACGGTCGCGGCGCTCGTACCCAGTAACGGTGGGGCGTCAAAGATGAGGATGCGTTCCGGATACCGTAAGGCCAGCTGCTGAGTGAGCCGGCGCATGGCCGAGCTGCCGACCAACTCGGTAAAGTGGGGGTCATGCTGGCCCACTGGCAACACCGCCAGATGCTCGACATTGGTGCCAAGAAAAACCTCCCCTAGCACCGTCTGCCCATCCCTCAGCACATCCGTCAACCCCTTGTGCGAGTCCAGATCGATCAGCCGCGACAACCCTCGCCGGCTCATGTCCACATCGATCAGCAACACCGTATGGTCTTTTTCCATTGCCATGCTGATGGCGAGATTGAGGGCGGTGAAGGTCTTCCCTTCGCCCGCGATCGCGCTGGTCACCATGATCAGATTAAACCGCGCGGTCCGCTGCGCCGTCCCGGTTGCCATTTTTTGCAATAGCGGTTGTTTTATGCGTCGATATTCTTCAGCAATTTCGGTGTGAGGCCGCTGTGGATGGATAATGCCGAGACGCTGTAGCCTTTTCAGATCTAACTCGATCTGCTTGGTCGGCTCAAACCCCGCATCCGCTAACAGCGGTATCGCCCCCGAGGGCGGGAGCCCGTGGTGCGACCCTTGGGTCGAGCCGCCTGGCCGGGGTAAGCGCGGGTTACCGCTCCATTCACCCCAAGCGTCGAGGGCCTTTTCGATGAGGCTTAAAGCCATTCTGTACCTACGCTCGCTATCTGCAGCAACCGCTCGGGAGCCAACCAGTCCTGCATCACCACGCCATAGCCAACAGCCACTAAGCCTAGCGCGCCCACCACAAACGCCGCATTCTGCACACCGTGCAGCCATTTCATCTTGGCTGTCAACACCATCGAAACCGTACCCCAGATGGGCAACTCGACCAGTTCCTGCAACTCCTCTCTGGTGTAGATCACAGGCCTCATCATCGCCAGCAGCCAGGCAAGCCCGATGCCTCCGCCGACACCGCCCACAAACACACCGAATTTGAGCAGCTTCTGACTCGGTCCGATGGGGATGATGGGCTCGAGGGGTGCCTCCAGAACCTTGACTTGCAGATTGAGACTATCGTCTTGTACCGCCTCGTCCGTGACATTCAGTAATTCGCGACGCTTGACGAATTCCTCGAATTGACTCTTGTCGATGTTATAGCTGCGGTTTAATCGCTGGAATTCGGCTTCCACCTCCAGGGAAGAATTCACCGTCTTTCTAAGCTGTTCCTCCCGACGCTGGGACTCCTGCAAACGGGCGCTGATGGCCGCAATCTGCGCATCGGTTGCCGCCAGCGCCAGTTTCAAGTTGCGATAAACGGGATTTTCGATCGGCTCGCGCTCCCCTTGTATGATGGCCTCGGCATTTTGCTTTAACCCCGTGACCTTCTGTTTTAGCAACTGGTCAAGGGTTCGCTGGGCATAGACGACTTCCGGATGCCGAATGGTGTACTTGGTGAGCAGTTCGTCCAGTCTCTCCTGCAATCGACTGATCCGCACATCGATAGGATCCTGCGGAATATTCGGCTGGGCCGGTAGTTCGGATTCGCTCACCATCCCGGTAGCTCGCGCCTCTGCAAGCTGCGCCATGAGCTGATCGCGGCGACCTTGAATCTCTTTTAGTTGTAGGCTCACTTCCTCGATCTTTTCTCTAAAGTCCCTCAGTCGGGAAAAGTAGTCGTCCTGCTTGCTCAGCAGCACAAAGTTTTTTTCCTTGAATCGCCACAGATTCGCTTCGGCCTTATCCAACCTTGTCTGGTATTGGCTGATCTGTTCGTCGAGAAACGCCCTGGATTGGAGAGCGTTGGCGCGACTTTCCCCCCGCGATTCCTCCATAAATATATCCAGCAAAGTTTGTACGACTCGCACGGCCCGCTTGGGGTCCTGGTCTTGATAGGCCACCGTGAAGATACTCTCTGTCGTTCGTCCTGAGCCTGCGGTCTGCGTCGCCTGAGAGATCTCGATGCGGGATGCCAGCTTGGTCATTAAGCGCTCAAAAGTAAGCGCAGAGCCGTCTCCCACATCGAACCCGGCCTCCCTCGCTATTCGTTCCAAGCTCTTGCGCTGGAACAGCAAGCGTCTCAGGGAGGCCGATTGGAGCTCAAAGACATTCTCCAGTGCCAGGTCTTTGAGGAGAGGCTGCAGCAATGAACGCGGGTCGAAAAACAGCTTGGCCGTTACCTCGTAGCGCGGAGGCATTAACTGCACGACCGTCCATCCCAGCAAACAGAAGAGCAACGCACTGCCGAGCGCCAGCCAGCGATACCTCAGCACCATTCTGAGGTGCTTGGTAATCAGTGGAATGATATCGTTCACAGTGCCTTCCAGACCCTATCAGAACCAAGCAGTGGGGACGACGAGGATATCGCCGGGTGCCATCTTGACGTTGGCGCTCATATCACCGTCCTCTATCAGGTCTTTCAATCGAACCCGATATTCATGCTGATCGCCGTCCACGGTGCGCACCAGCTTCGCCCGGTTGCCAGCCGCAAAGGCCGTCAACCCGCCCACTTGCACCATGACATCGATCAAGGTCATATCTCGGATGTAAGGGATAGCCCTTGGCTGAGGCGTCACTAAGCCACCGGCTGCACCGCCCACTCCTGCAACAGCCCCCCCGCCGATACCACCCGCTATTCCAACACCGAAAACGCCACCCGCCGCTTCCTCGCTTCCGACTTCGCCGATCACTCGGATCTGGGTCTCGTAAACACCCTGGAAGCCTCCGCCGGCGCCACCGACCAGCACCGTCACTAGGGGTTCACGCACATACCGACCGAGGGACCGTTCGATTTCCCGTGCCAATTGGGTGGGGGTCTTGCCGCTGGCGGTCAGATCCTCCACCAGGGGTAACGAGACCCGGCCGTCGGGTCGTACTGTCGCTGATTCCTGGGAGAGCTCTGGGACCCCCCAGACAAACACATTGAGCGTGTCGCCGGGTCCGACGACGTAATCAAAATCGTAGGCTTGCGCGCTCGCCACGCGTTCAGCGGGAATGCCGCGGGCGCAACCGG
>CAZUZO010000192.1:0-4557 GCA_964624765.1 uncultured Thiotrichales bacterium | reverse complement strand
TATAGGGGCAACTCCAAGCAAGGGGCCTTCGTAGCGTGACAAACAACGACGATCGATCGTTGAGGGTGCAGTATGGAACTCATCGGCTACATCTTTTTAGCTGTCATCGCGGCATCTCTCCTCTACACCATCATCGGCTACAACCGGTTCGTCACACTCAATCACAACACGCAAAAGGCGTGGCGCAACATCGATATCCTGCTCAAGCAGCGCCACGATGAAATCCCTAAGCTAGTGGCCCTGTGTAAGGCCTATATGAAGCATGAGCAAAACACCTTAGAAAAGGTCATCGCCGCTCGCAGCCGCGTTGCGGCTGCCCGCGAAACAGGCGATCTCGCCACCCTCGGCTTAGCCGAGGGTGCTCTACGGGCCGGCCTCGGCCAACTTTTCGCTGTGGTGGAAAATTATCCTGAGCTGAAGGCTAACGAAAACTTTCGGCACCTTGAACAACGCATCACCGGCCTGGAGAACGCCATTGCCGATCGGCGCGAGTTCTACAATGAAGCGGTCAACCTCAACAACATACGCCTCGAACAGTTTCCAGACGTTTTTATCGCAAGACTGTTCGATTTTCGACCCTTCGAGCTGCTGAGCTTCACCGATCAAGACACGAGCGATGTTCCTGTTTCCTCTCTGTTTCAGGCCTCCTAACCCAACGTCCGATCAGGGCTAGGTCAATGCTCGGTAGTTTAGGATTTAACCAGGCGCAAGCTACCAACGCCTTGATCTCGGCAGGCTATCTCTTGGTGGGTGTCATCGGCCTGTTGCCGGCAGCCAACCCAGCTCACGGCGACACCGTCCTAGCCGCGACCATTTTAACGATTGCGATAGCGGGGCTCTTGGCCTGGCTAGCAGCTCATAAGCGCTACCGGTTGATCTTCGATACGCCCACATCCAAGATCATGAGTGCTGCCCAAGGTTATGTCGAGATAATCGGTCGCTGTGAGCCGCATTCCGACACTAGCCTGCTGGGTTTTGGGCCCATTCCCCCTTGCGTCTGGCTTCAGTACACGGTGCAGCAACGGCGCGGCGGTCAATGGCGACACCTCGAAGCCCGTACCAGCGAAGACACCTTCCTAGTCGCGGATGCTTCGGGACAATGCATATTGGATCCCGATGGAGCAGAAGTGGTGAATGCCCACCGCAGGATTTGGACTAATGGTGACTATCGCCACATCGCCAAGTACCTCCTTCCCGGCGATCCCCTCTACGTTCTGGGCAACCTCACCACGGTGGGGGGTGCCCGAATGGCCCTCGACAAACGAGCCGATACGAGCGCATTACTAAGAGAATGGAAGCGCGACCAAAATCGCCTCTTGGATCGATTCGATTCGAACCGGGACGGTTCGATTGATGTCGACGAATGGGAGATCATCCGTCAGGCCGCCGCCCAAGAGATCGATCGTCAACACGGTGAGCTGCGTGTGCGTCCGGATATCCATATCCTGCGTAGACCACAGGACGGGCGACCACTGTTGATTTCCAACCGCGATCCGGTGCGGCTAGCTCGCTGGTACCGCTGGTGGTCGTGGTTTCATCTGAGCATTTTTGTGGCCGGCGCCGCGGGGGGGCTGACTCTCTGGTCAAGAATCGCCATGGCCTAACCCCACGGCTGCATCGATGGCCTGGAGACGAAGCTTGCGCAGTTCATTGCCGAGCTCATCTCCTGTCAAGCCCTTCTCAACCAGTACCTTAGCATTCACCGTTTGAACGGCTGTCCAGACCGCCTCTAGACGCTGGCACGCTGCGCCGGGATCCCACCCCTCGGCCATCGCGATAGCCTGGCAAGCGACGATATAACGCTTGAAACGCAGCTCGCGCCGCAACGCATCCAGCGCTTCCAACCCGGCGAGAAGCATGTGCGCCTGGGAGTCAGCCGCCGCTTCGAAAAAAGCATAGTGATCACGAACCATCAGCGCTAGATCGCTGTAACGAACCTCCACTCTTAAGCGACGCGACACCTGCCGGATAACTTCTCGCGTCATTTCGCTCTTCGCCGATGAAGCCAACCCAAGTTGGCCCATGAGGGCGGCGTAACGTACTTCAGGATCAGGGGAAAGCTTTCCAGCCACCTCTAGAGCCGCCCATGGACCTGAATTGACCTGTTCCACCCGTCTATGATGACTCGCTGACGGGCCAAGCATCCGTTCCAACTCAGGAATGAAGCGCGTTAAGGCCCCGCAGCGATGCAACACTTCGAAGTAGCGAACCGGATGGTCCTCTGCCAAGGCACGCTTGGTTTCCTGCCAAACCCGCTCCGCAGCCAGCGCTTCAAGCTCACCGCTGTCGGCTATTCGCTTCATCAGGGCGTGGGTACGGTGGGCGACCCGAAACCCCCAACGCCCGAAGCGCGCAGCGAAACGGGCCACCCGAAAGACACGCAGGGGGTCCTCCACAAAGGCAGGCGAAACGTGGCGTAAAACGCCACTATCCAGATCCTCACGGCCGCCAAACGGATCGATGAGCGTACCATCCTCGGCCTCCGCCATAGCGTTGATCGTCAAATCGCGGCGTCTCAGATCCTCTTCGAGGGTGACATCGGGACCCGCATACAGCTGAAATCCCTTATGACCGGGAGCCACTTTGACCTCTCTGCGTGCCAGCGCATACTCCTCACCCGTCTGCGGGTGCGCAAACACGGGAAAAGTCCTGTCCAGTCGCCGGTATCCAGCTGCCTCCATCTGCGCGATCGTAGCCCCCACCACCACCCAATCTCGCTCGGCAACCGGAACATCCAAGAGCTTATCGCGCACCGCACCGCCGACCAGATAAACCTCCATACTCGGGCGTTCCTAGATAACGCGCTCGTTACCACCGTCTACGGGAACCTGAGCGCCCGTCGTTTTTGCGAACAAAGGCCCACACATCTCGGCTGCAAGCTCAGCCACATCTGCGCTGGCGACCTTCACACCGAGGACATTACGCCGTCGATACTCTTCCACGCTCAAACCATACTGCGCGGCCCGGGAAGCCAGCACCTCTTCGGTCCAAATACCGGTATCAAACACAGCGTTGGGATGAATTGAATTCACTCGAATGCCTTCTCCACCCCACTCCATAGCTGCCACGCGACCCAACTGATTCATAGCCGCCTTCGACGCCGAGTAGGCCGCCGCCCCGGGGCCCGGTGCCAAGACGTTCTTCGATCCGATGATGACCACTCGCCCGCCTCGGGGTGCAAGCCGGAGCATGGGATACGCATCACGCATGAGATTCACATTGGCATCCAAATTCACCGCCATGACATCCCGCCACAGTTGCTCCGTCAGATCGGCGATGCGGCAGGTCTTAGGGAAAATGCCCGCATTTAGCACCAGCATATCCAGCCCACCGAAGGCCCGCACGGCACGTTCTAGCGCACTGCGTAACCCATCACCATCGGTCACATCGCAGCGAATGCCCAATACACCACCAGCCTCTCTCCTCCCCCAAAGCCGCTCTATCTCAGGGGCGATATCCAGTCCTATCACCGCGGCCCCCCGTGCGCTGAAGGAATCCACGCAGGCCCTACCGATGCCGGAAGCAGCGCCGGTCACCAAGGCCACTTCCCCCGCAAACGCAGGCGCCGTACCACTTTTCCTTAGTTTTGCCTGTTCCAAATCCCAGTATTCCACCTGGAACAGCGCCTCTTCAGGCAGCGCCTGATAGCTGCTCAGCGCTGTGGCCCGCTCGATGATTTCCATGGTGTGGCAGTAGATATCACGCACGACCGCTGCGTCCTTTACACTGCGGCCCACCGTGCAAAGCCCGAGCGTGTCATCCAACACGACCCGAGGTGCCGGATCCAACATGGTGAGGTGCGTCGGGCTCAGCCTTCGATGGGTCTCAAAATACGCGCGATAGGCATCGGCATAAGCGGCCACATTACGACCACGCAGGGGAACCCGTTTGGTCCGGATGATGTGGTCCGGCGTGGCCGGACCCCGCTGGGAAATGGTGTCAATGTCCGCCCGCTGAATAAACGCCATCGCCCGCGGGCTTTGATCGGTAGCCAACAGGACAGGGAAGCCGGCGACGCGCGAAACATCTTGGCGTAGGGCCGCAATCTCCATCCGCAAGTCCGGTTGCACAACCGCCATCGGACCGACCGGCAACGCCCATGCACCCCTTGCCACAAGGTAGTCTTCCGCAATGGTCACGAGCTCGATCATGCGCTCGTAGGATTGCTGCGCAGTGTCTCCGAACGAGAAAATCCCATGATTCATCAGCACCATCCCGATGGTGTCCGCCGAAGCTTCCACTGGGAACCGTTCGGCCACCAATCGTGCCAGTTCGAATCCGGGCATGGTATAGGGAATAATGACAGCTCGGTCGCCGTAGACTTCTCGGATCCGCATCTCACCTTCGGGGGTATTGGTGAGAGTCACCACGGCGTCCGCATGGGTATGGTCAACATACCTATAGGGCAACACCGCATGCAGTATGGTCTCCACCGAAGGTGTTGGTGCCGAGGCTCTTGTCAGGTGCGTCACAAGGGCATTCACCATTTCCGGATCCGACAGAGACGACAGTCTCGCAAGTCTCAACATCGGATCGAGACGTACCGGCGCAAAGCCC
>CAZUZO010000191.1:0-4722 GCA_964624765.1 uncultured Thiotrichales bacterium | reverse complement strand
GGCTGCCGTCACGCTTAGGCGCGGCACACGCAACCTTAGGGGCACTTCGCCTATTGCTTCGGCCACTACCGTATTGCATCGCTTCAATCAGCTGAGACGTACCCGCTGTGTCGTCTTGAACGGCATTCACTTTAGGCGTGCAGCCTCGGATCGAGGATGGCAATGGTCGTCGCCGCCTTGGGCATCATTCTACCCACTTCGTCTCTGAGGTTGTGAAAAAACCTGCTACACGACCCGGTAGCGGCGTTGGACGGTGCTCGCTCCTCGCCTATCGACTTGATATGTCTCGTCGCTGGGCGCCGCCCGCCTGGCTCTCGGCCCGCTCACGACGGTTTTTTCACAACCTCTCAGCAGCGGGTCGATTGCAGTCGGTCATTCATCCCTAGCAAAATCTGTTCTGCTCCGTCAGCTACCGCGAAACCGGCCGCCGGTTCGTGGCTGGCCATCGCTGCCCAGAACAAGGCTGCGCCGATGTTCGCTCGCCCCCTCGCTATTTGGCCCGTTTCAGCTCCCCAACGGTCTTTGTCGTCAGGCTTTACACTGCCCCCGTAACCGCTCTCCCACTAAACCTGCAGGCATTTGATCCATAAAATTTTTTCGGTACTTGGTGTAAGTCTTGCCGACCCATCCTGGCGACCGTCCCCGAACGCACCAAGGGACGATCTCTTGAACCTCAACATCAACAAAAGTGCGATGCACAGAGCCGCGTCATCGAAAGGAGGTCACCATGCCATCAGAACGACACGATACACCTACCCTGAGCTACCACTTATCCAATCGGCGTCGGCTTCACCCTCGGCGCCAAACGTGTCCCCTGTTTGGGAATTGGCGTTTTGTGCTGCGTGGCCGACGAAGGATGCTGCGGCGAGCGAGCGACCAGCAAGGGGTGTGCCTCGACTGGCATCCCACCAGCCTGTGGCTAGCGGCCCTGGGTATCCTCCTGCTGAGCGCCACGGATGCCGCGCTGACCCTGGTCCTCATTCAGCACGGCGCCACCGAGGCCAATCCTCTCTTACGCCCCCTTGTGGTTCGAGACGATGTGCAGCAATTTCTCACCCTCAAACTGTTTTTGACGGCAGTGCCCTTAGTCTTGCTCGTAGCGCATTCGAGGCTCGTGATCTACGGGTACATCCGAGTCGAACGAGTGATCTATGGCCTTGTTCTCATCTACCTCGCCGTGATTGCCTATGAGCTGACCTTATTGCATCGGCTCACGGGGACATAGCGATGGCCATGGTTTCGTCAGGGTCGCTGTTCGCAGCCCATCATCGCCACCGAATCCTTGGGTAGCCGCACCTCTTGGCGCCAAGAGGGTCCGGTCCGGCACAAGGCGGCCGGACTCAAGCCGGCAAGCCAATTCACCGCGCAGAGTCTATCCAATGGCGCCAAGAGACGGTATGCTGAAGGTCTTCCGTCCTGACCTCTCGGCAGAGCACAGCACAAGCGCATAACCATCCATCGGTGCGAAATAATGAATGCAGAAACTGTCAGTACCACGCCCTTCGACGACCAGAAACCTGGCACGTCAGGGCTGCGAAAGAAAGTCGCGGTATTCGAACGCAATCACTACTTGGAAAACTTCGTCCAGTCTATCTTCAACACCCTGGGGGACTGCCGCGGCAACACTTTGGTGCTAGGGGGCGATGGCCGCTACCTCAATCGACACGCCATTCAGATCATCCTGAAGATGGCGGCAGCGCACGGTTTTGGGACTGTTCTACTTGGACAAGGCGGCCTGCTCTCGACTCCTGCCGCCTCGTGCATCATCCGCCGCTACCAAGCCCAGGGAGGCATCATCCTATCGGCAAGCCATAACCCCGGGGGGCCAGATGGCGATTTCGGACTGAAATACAATGCCAGCAACGGTGGCCCGGCACCGGAGCAGTTGACCGAAGCCTTCTATGCGTGTAGCCGCCAGCTCCAACAGTATCGCATTGCGCGAACAGATGACATCGATCTGGACACGCTGGGGGAACACCGAATCGGTGAGATGGTGGTACGCGTCATCGATCCCGTGGAAGACTACGCTCGCCTGATGGAGGAGCTGTTCGATTTCGATCGTATTCGGGCGTCATTTCAATCCGGTCGCTTCGCCATGCGATTTGATGCGATGCACGCCATCACCGGTCCCTATGCCAAGCGCATTCTCGAGGAACAACTGGGCGCCCCTGCAGGCACCGTCATGAACGGTATTCCGCTGGAAGACTTCGGTGGCGAACACCCGGATCCGAATCTAGCCCATGCCCATGTCTTGGCCGACCTCATGTATGGATCATCGGCACCTGCGTTCGGCGCCGCCTCGGACGGCGATGGTGATCGCAACATGGTAATGGGACGAGCGTTCTTTGTTACGCCGAGCGACAGCCTAGCCGTATTGGCCGCCAATGCTCACCTCGTGCCAGGTTACCGCTCTGGGCTTGCCGGCGTGGCCCGCTCGATGCCAACGAGCCGGGCGGTGGACCGAGTCGCGGCGCATCTCGGTATCGAAAGCTTCGAGACGCCGACGGGTTGGAAATTTTTTGGCAACCTGCTCGATGCCGGGCGGATCACCCTGTGCGGTGAAGAGAGCTTTGGGACCGGATCCAATCACGTCAGAGAGAAAGATGGCCTTTGGGCGGTACTGTTCTGGATCGACTTGCTCGCCGAGAAACGAAGCTCGGTCGCCGAAATCGTGCGGGAACATTGGCGCCGCTTCGGACGCGATTATTACACGCGGCATGATTACGAAGCCCTCAACGCTGAAGTCGGGCGACAGATCGTGGAGCGGTTAACCATCCAACTCCCGAATCTCTCAGGACAGACCTTCGGCCGTTACAAGGTCGTGGCCGCAGATGATTTTAGTTACCGCGATCCGATCGACGACAGCTTTTCTGACCACCAGGGCATCCGTGTATTCTTCGAAAACGATATCCGGATGGTATTCCGGCTCTCTGGAACCGGTACCGAAGGGGCCACCTTGCGGGTCTATATCGAGAAATTTGAGCCAAACCCCGATAACCACGGCTTAGACCCACAGCATGCCCTCAAGGAGGCCATCGATGTCGCGGAGGCCCTGTGTCAAGTCAAGGCCTTGAGCGGCCGCAGCCGTCCTGACGTCATCACCTAGCGGGTGTGCCGCGTTGGCGCGCGGCGAGCGCCCCCACACGCGCGCCAACAACCTCCGCGCAGGATCTCATTCGTGTTGTCGAATTGGCTTGAATGTCTATGAGCTCGACTCAGGTGCCCCCCGGTGTCGGCAAGTCCAACACCAACGAAGCATGGTCTATTTCCGAGCGTCTGGCCACGTTTGCCACGTCTTTGTCACTGGCCGAGGTTCCCCCAGAGGTCATCCGACACGCTAAGCTTCACATCCTCGATGCCATCGGGGTCGGGCTCGCTGCCAGCACCTTCGAGTTTGCCAAGACCACTCTAGGTGGCATTTTGCGCCTCGAAAGCACAGGGAGCATTCCGGTTATGGGATTGCCAGTCAAGCTTGCGGTACGGGACGCCGCGCTCCTGACTGGAACCCTGATCCACGGCCTCGACTTCGATGACACGCACTTGACAAGCATCGTCCATACCTCGGCGAGCGCGCTCGCGGCCACTCTAAACGCGGGTACCGCCCACCATGTCAGTGGCCATGAAGCCTTACTGGCTTATCTTATCGCCGTCGAAACAGCCGCCCGCCTTGGCTCTGCTGTTGCGGGCGACTTTCACCGCGTCGGGTTGCACCCAACAGGTTTGCTTGGCACTTTCAGCAGCGTGCTGGCCGTCGGTCGAATAGCACGCCTGACTGCCAAGCAAATCGCCGACGCGCAGGGCATTGCACTGAGTATGGCTGGAGGAAGCCTTGAGTTCCTCGAAGAGGGGACCGGTACCAAACGACTGCATCCGGGCTGGGCCGCGGTCTGTGCCCTCACCGCGACGGCCCTTGCTGGCCAAGGTTTCGCCGGGCCACGGCTGGCCTATGAAGGTCGATTCGGACTTTATCGTATGCACCTGGGAAGCGAGGCTACGATCGATTGGCAAGCCTGCACCAAAGCACTGGGATCAGAATGGGAAATGCTGCACGTGCGCTGTAAGCCCTATCCCGCATGTCACTTCACCCATGCCTTCATCGAGGCCGCCCTGAAGCTTACCCAGAATCACCCGCTCCTACCCGAACACATCGAATCGATCACAGCGCGCATCGCAGCGGGCGAGGTCGCCACCGTCTGCGAACCGCAACAGAGCAAACGCAGACCGCGCAATGCCTATGAGGCCCAATTCAGCGTCCATTATGCGATTGCCGCCAGCCTTCTGCATCAACGCTTTACCCTAAACGAACTCACGGCAAACTGCCTAACGAACCCCAACCTGCTCGCCCTGTGCGATCGCACGCACTACGAAATCGATCCGCACGCTCCGTTTCCTCAGCAGTACCCAGGTGAAATCGTCATCATCCTGCGCGACGGCCAGCAACTGCGGCAAATGGAGCGTGGACATGAGGGGGGCGTAGGTGCCTCGATGTCCGAACAACGCATCATCACCAAGTTTGAGGACAATGCCCGGCTCGCCCTGAAACCGCAGGCGATCGAGCGTATTCTGGATCTCGTCATAAGACTCGATGAGCTTGCCGACGTTGCACGACTGACAGAATCCCTCTGCCCCGATTAGAAGCTGTTTTGAAAATGTCACGAGCGCCGGCTGAGCAAGGCGCACGGTGGCGACAAAATCGTCGGGAACGATTTTGAACAGCTGCAA
>CAZUZO010000190.1:0-4833 GCA_964624765.1 uncultured Thiotrichales bacterium | reverse complement strand
TTCGTTTCCGCATATCCAGCCAATATGGAGATGAACTCCTGCACGCTGTCCGGCATAAACAACCTGATTGATTGCAATTTCGGCACGCAATAACTGAGCAAATGCCTCGAAGTCATGAAACCATTCTCGCGATGGGCTGAACGAGTGTACGAGCATTACAGCATGCGGTGCTCCAAAGCGCTTGGCCTCAATGACGGCAGATCCAGTACGATGGATAAGTTGATACCGTATT
The DNA here is from genome assembly GCA_964624765.1 of uncultured Thiotrichales bacterium. GTDB lineage: Bacteria > Pseudomonadota > Gammaproteobacteria > HK1 > HK1 > JAGTVB01. The sequence goes on along the minus strand of CAZUZO010000190.1, from coordinate 4,601 downwards.
GTGCCAGCCAAAGCTTCATTTAAATTCAGTTCTCGACGGAGGAACGCCAAGCGGGTGGCCTTCCCCTTCGATCCTTCTGATAACCACTCTGAGAGGGTTGGACCAAATGGTTCAGATACTTTCCCCTCCACTGCGATTGACACTAAACCAGTACCTGCTCGTGCAAGTGCCCAGATATCATTCTGCGATGGTCTCACGCCCCCCACCAATGCAACCTTGTGTTCTGGAAGGGCAATAAGCAATTGGATATCAGAAAGGAATTCGTTAGTGGAGAAAGCCGTCTTGATCTCATCAGGAAAGCCGTCAGCGCTATGCCATGAGTAAGCAAGCGTTCGCGCGGAGTATCCGACTCTCCAATGTTTTACGGGATCAGCAAGTAAATGCGCCCAGTCATCAGCGTTCTTAGCCGGCATATAAATACATCTCAAAGGGCATCTCCTTTATTGGAAGCATAACATTGAGTAGACGGAAACTTTCCCCGTTTAAACACGGAACATTTCGTCCTATCCCCGTTTCCGGCCCCCTCGCCCTTCCACGACTTCGGGCTCAAGCCGTCCTCTCTAAACAATGCCGTGCTGTTTGGCAAAGCGCTGCACCGCCGCGGCAAACTCCGGTGTCATCGGCGCCATCAGCGTGGTCGAGGCGACCTGCGCCCCCCGGTGACCCTTGAAGAAGGCCACCACCCCGCCGCCGGTCTGCAACCGCGGCGGGTAGAGGTTGAGGTAGAGTCGGTCGATGCCTTCGCAGTCCAGCCCGACATGCCCGTCCAACAGTTCCGCCACCGTCTGTCCTATCATTGTCGTCGGCCCCGGTTGACATCCAGGCGTCACGCCGACTCGCTGCTCAGGCGGCTACATGCGGAGTCTAGACCACTGCGCGCGATCAACCGGGGCCACCCCAAGGCTTGTCGGTCTGAGGCGAAGCCTCGCTAGACCTTCCTTTCCCGAACCGAAGGCGGCCATCGATGGCGGCGAAGGACGCGATCGATGCGGTTCGCCAGTTCACCGCACCCCAGAGCTATAAACCAAGACCCTTTTCTTTGTGACTTTTCTTTGCACCTTTTCCTGCTTCTCCTGACGAGGAGGTTGTGCGCCGCAGGCGGGACAGGTGAAGTCCGCGCATGGGCCAAGGGCCGTCGTTCGACGTACACCAGAGATAGGCCTTTTCAGATGTCAACCATTCCGGGAACTCGCTCTAGGTGCGGGGATAGTCCTTGCCGGGAATTGGCGCTAAAATATGTATATTTATACAGTACCGTGAACCAAGTAGAGCTAACAGGATACCTCCTTATACAGCATATAGAGAACGCTTCGATGGTCGGGGGACAGGACGAGTCGATGCCGCGCTATGCGGAGCTGCACACTATTTCCAATTTCACTTTCCTGCGTGGCGCCTCGCATCCCGAAGAGCTGGTGGCGCGGGCTAAAGCGCTTGGGTATTCGGCATTGGCGATCACCGATGAGTGCTCTCTGGCGGGTATCGTGCGTGCCCATGTAGCGGCCCGGGAACACAAGCTCAAACTCATCGTTGGCAGTGAATTGAGGCTTGCAGATGGCTTGCGTTTGGTGCTGTTGGCCGCCGATGGGGAGGGCTATGGCAACCTGTGTGAGCTCATCACACGCGCTCGCCGCGCAGCGGCCAAGGGAGGCTATCGACTGACGCGCTCGGACCTCGATGCCGGAGTACCCGGTTGCTTGGCTTTGTGGCTACCCGATGCGGCACTCGATGCGACGGCGCTGCATTGGTTGGCCGAGCGTTTTCCCGCCGGCACCTGGATTGTGGTGGAACTGTTGCGCGGCCCCGACGACGGTGCTCGGCTGCAGGCGCTCGTACGGTTGGGTGAGGATGCCCGATTACCGCTCGTGGCAGCGGGCGATGTGCACATGCACGTGCGTTCCCGGCGCATGTTACAAGACACACTGGTGGCCATTCGTTTGGGGGTGCCCGTGGCCCAGGCCGGCTATGCCCTCTATCCTAACGGCGAGCGGCATTTGCATCCCCGGGATGAGCTCGCTGCCCGCTACAGCCCAGCGCTGCTTCGCGAAACCGTCGAGGTGGCCGATCGCTGTAGCTTTTCCTTGGATAGCCTCACCTACGAATATCCCGAGGAGCTGGTGCCGGCTGGAGAAACCGCGATCGGTTGGCTGCGCCGTTTGACCGCGGAGGGTATGGCGCTACGCTGGCCACAAGGCAGTTCTCGCAAGGTGCGCGATCTCATCGAGCACGAGCTGGAGGTCATCGAGGCGCTCGGCTACGAGCGCTATTTCCTGACCGTACAGGATCTCGTGCGTTTCGCCCGTGAGCGCGGCATCCTCTGTCAGGGGCGGGGTTCTGCGGCTAATTCGGCGGTGTGTTACTGCCTCGGGATCACCGAGGTGGATCCGCTGCGCATGGACGTGTTGTTCGAGCGCTTCGTCTCCCGGGAACGCAACGAGCCGCCGGACATCGATGTGGACTTCGAACATCAGCGGCGCGAGGAGGTTATTCAGTATATCTACGGCAAATACGGTCGCGAGCGGGCGGCGTTGGCCGCGAGCGTCGTTTGCTATCGCCCTCGCAGCGCCATTCGCGATGTCGGCAAGGCCCTGGGTCTCGCTTCGCTCCAGGTCGATCGTCTCGCCAAATCCATCGCCTGGTGGGATGGTCGGCGGGTTTTGCCAGAGCGCTTTCAGGAAGCCGGGCTCGACCCGCAAAGCCCGGTGATTCGCCGCCTGGGTGTCTTGGTCAACACCCTGGTGGGCTTCCCTCGGCACCTCTCTCAACACGTGGGAGGATTCGTCATCGCGCAGGGACGGTTGTCTCGCCTCGTTCCCATCGAGAACGCGGCGATGGCGGCGCGCACGGTGCTCCAGTGGGACAAAACGGATCTCGAAGCGCTCGGTTTTCTCAAGGTGGATGTGTTGGGGTTGGGTATGCTAAGCGCCATCCGCCGGGCTCTGGATCTCATCGCGGAGTATCGCGGCAAGCCACTTACCATGGCCGATATTCCCGCCGAGGACCCCAAGGTCTATACCATGATTCAGCGGGCGGACACCATCGGCGTGTTTCAGATCGAATCCCGTGCCCAGATGGCGATGTTGCCGCGACTCAAGCCCAAGACTTTCTACGATCTGGTGATCGAGGTGGCTATCGTTCGCCCGGGCCCCATCCAGGGAGGCATGGTACACCCCTATCTTCGTCGTCGACAGGGCAGGGAAGCGGTGGTCTATCCCTCCGAGGCGGTGCGTGCCGTGTTGGCACGAACCCTCGGAGTACCGATCTTCCAAGAGCAGGTGATGCGGCTTGCGGTGGTGGTGGCGGGATTTAGCCCTGGGGAAGCCGATCAACTTCGTCGGGCTATGGCCGCCTGGCATGCCAAGGGGGGGCTCGGCCCCTTCCAGCAGCGTCTCTACGCGGGCATGCAGGCACGGGGATACTCTGCTCAGTTTGCACGCCAACTGTTTCATCAGATCCAGGGTTTTGCGGAGTATGGCTTTCCGGAGTCCCATGCGGCCAGTTTCGCCTTGTTGGTCTATGTGTCCGCCTGGCTCAAGTGCCATCACCCGGCTGCTTTCAGCTGCGCGCTGTTGAACAGCCAGCCGATGGGTTTCTATGCGGCCGCGCAGCTCATTCAGGATGCCAAACAACATGGGGTTGAGGTTCGGCCGGTGGACGTTCGTCGAAGCCTTTGGGACTGCGTCTTGGAACCGGATCGGCAGGGCGGGATGGCGATCCGTCTCGGTCTACGGCTGATCCAAGGGCTCGGCCAAACGGTGGCGGAGCAGATCGTCGCCGGGCGCAGCCGGGGCGCCTACCACGGCGTGGAAGATCTGGCCGGGCGGGCGCAACTTGGTCGCGGTGAACTCGCCAAACTGGCCGCAGCAGGAGCGCTGGAAGCGCTGGCGGGGCATCGTCACCAGGCTTTTTGGCAGGTTGCGGCGGTGGAGCCGCGTCTGCTGCTGTGGGAGGCGATGGATATTTCCGAACCTATGCCGGTGCTGGCGGCTCCGAGCGAAGGTGAGGATGTGGTAGCCGATTACGTGAGTCTTGGCTTCACCCTCGGGCGCCATCCGCTCGCCTTGGTGCGCCACCACCTAAATGGTGTGTGCCGTGCCGAAGAGGTAGGGGATTTAGGCCAAGGGACGACGGTGCGGGTGGCCGGGCTGGTGATCTGTCGCCAGTGTCCAGCCACTGCCAGAGGCATCGTGTTTCTGTCCCTAGAAGATGAGACCGGTTTTATCAACATCGTGGTGAAGCCGCAGGTGGGGCAGTGCTATCGCCGCGCCTTGCTCGGCGCTCGGCTGTTGGAAGTGGTGGGCGTGATCCAGCGTGAAACCGAAGTGGTCCATGTGGTCGCCGGTCAGCTCATCGATCAGAGCGATCTGATAGGCCGATTGCCGCTATGCTCGCGGGATTTTCATTAGCCGATTGAGGCCCATCGCTATGGCTTTTTAGGGCAACGGACTTGATGCAGGTTGCCGCAGGATGAGGTTTTGAAGGCAGCGGGGCTGGATAGAGTAGCCGCTGCGAAGTATTGCCGAGTTCCGTCTAGAGCTCTTCCGTGGCGTGAGAGCTTGTGAAAAAACCTGCTACACGGCTCGATAGCGGCGTTGGGCGGTGCT
>CAZUZO010000189.1:0-4981 GCA_964624765.1 uncultured Thiotrichales bacterium | reverse complement strand
GGCCTGCGCCGGAATGACGGAGGGGAGTATTCCGATCATGTTGCTTTTCAAGAAAAAAACCCTCTGGTCGACAACCTCTCAGGTCTTGTGCTTGGCGCGCGTGAATAAAACTGGGAAGTCGACTGATGGAGGGAACCGCGATGGGCATCGAACGGTGGTGCACTGGGCGCAAGCTATCTGCGCTGATGTTGATCCCCGCATTGAGTCTTGTGGCATCGGTTAGCTTGGCGGCTGAGCCAACGCCAGCGACCGCTCGCCAGCTGCTGGATTTAAGTCTGGAAGACCTGCTCAATATCGAGGTCACCTCGGTCGCTAAGAAGTCCCAAACTCTCAGCGAAGTGGCGGCGGCGGTCTATGTGATCACACAACAGGATATTCGCCGCAGCGGTGTCACCAGCATCCCAGAGGCCTTACGGCTGGCGCCGGGTGTGCAAGTGGCGCGCATCGACGCGAACAAGTGGGCAGTCAGTATCCGCGGTTCGAACAGCCGCTTTGCCAACAAGCTGCTGGTGCTGATAGACGGCCGCAGCGTGTATACACCGCTGTTTTCGGGTGTCTTTTGGGACGTACAAGACACCGCGCTGGAGGACATCGAGCGCATCGAGGTCATTCGTGGGCCGGGGGGAACGCTATGGGGCGCGAATGCCGTCAACGGAGTTGTCAACATCATTACCAAGGGCGCGGGAGAGACCCAAGGCGGGCTCGTGAGTGCCGGCGCGGGCACCGAGGAACGGGGCTTCGGTACCGTTCGCTATGGGGGGGCGCTCGGAGAATCGGCCCATTATCGTGTGTATGGAAAGTATTTCAACCGCGATGGCGGGGTGGAGCTAACGGGTGCAGACGGCGCCGACGACTGGGACCAGACCCGCGCCGGCTTTCGGCTCGATTGGCAGGCCTCGGCGGACGATGCGATGGTGCTGCAAGGCGACATCTACGATGGGAAGTCGGGTGAAAAACTGCAGGTGCCGTCTCCGCTGCCACCGTTCCGAACCACCGTGGCCAACGATCAAGACGTTGCGGGCGGGAACCTATTGACGCGTTGGACGCGCTCGCTCGCCGATGGTTCGGATATGCAGCTGCAGCTCTATTACGATCGTACTGAACGCGATTCGCTGCTATTCAGTGAGACGCGAGATACGGTGGATGTCGACTTCCAACATCGGTTTCCTCTCTTGCGCATCAACGATATCGTTTGGGGTCTTGGCTATCGCTACACCGGCAACCACGTCGGTAATACAGCGCTGGTCTCAGTCGAACCGGACAGTCGCCGCGACCAAGTCTTCAGCGCTTTTCTGCAAGATGAGATCACGTTAATCCCAAAACGATTGCGTCTGATCCTCGGATCCAAGTTTGAGCACAACGACTACACCGGATTTGAAATCCAACCCAGTGCCCGCCTGCTGTGGTCGCCGGCTGAGAACCACGCGCTGTGGGCTGCCGTGACCCGAGCCGTGCGAACACCGAGTGCCGCGGACCGAGACGTGACGGTCAACACCCTAATTCAGGGTGTGGCGAGTCTTCCGAATCTGCCGCTATCCGTCATCGCGCGTGTTTCCGGCGACAAGCATTTCGACTCCGAGAAGCTCCTTGCTTACGAACTAGGCTACCGAATGCAGCTGACGGAAAGCCTTGCGTTGGATGCTGCAGCTTTCTACAACGACTACGATGATGCCCGTGGGAGCGACATCGGCGAGCCTGTTTGTGATCCGAGCGGAATTTCTCTATCGAGTAATCCTTTCTGTTTGTTCAGCGCACAAAGGGTGGTCGTGCCGTTGTCGATTCAGAATATGCCCTCTGCCACGAGCTACGGCTTTGAGATTGCTGCCGACTGGCGAGCGACCGATCGGCTGCGCTGGAAAGCTTATTACGCATTTCTGGATGAGGAACATATCCGTCCATCAAGTCCTCGGCATTACGTCTCGCTACGATCGGCCATCGATGTCAGTCCGACCGTTTTCGCCGATCTGTGGCTGCGCTATGTCGACAGTGTCGATGATTTCGATATCGATAGCTATCTCACCTTCGATGTCCGTTTGGCCTGGCAGGCGCTAAAGAATCTCGAACTGGCCATCGTCGGCCAGAATCTCCTAGAACCAGAACATCAGGAGTTTGTTTCCGAACTCGGTGACGTGCCGATCGCCATCCAGCGTTCCGGTTACCTGCAGCTGCGGTGGGAATTTTAGGCGCGCGCTCGGCAACAGAGCGATGGCAAAGCTCGCCTGCCAGGCGCCCGCAACCTCTGCGCCGTTGGCTGCTCGCCGCGCTGCCGGGCGAGCGCTGGCTTGGCTCGGCGTGCTGGTCTTGGGCCTCTGCGGTGCCGCCGCGGCTCAGGCGGCTCCGACTGAGCTTGAGCTAAAGGCCGCACTGCTGCACAAGTTCGCGATGTTCGTGGAATGGCCAGAGGGGAGTTTCGCCGATGCTACGACGACATTGGGTGTCTGTGTGTTGGCTGCGGCGGGTGTGGGTGATGCCCTCGATTCGCTGTCGGAGCAGCCGATAAAGGGCCGGACAATCGACATCCGGCGCTTGCCTAACGCCCTCGCGCCATCCGCTGACTGCCACGTCGCCTTCATTGGCGAACTGAAGCCTCGTGAACTGGCGGCGGTCTTGGCAGGGTTTCATGATCGGTCTGTGTTGACGGTCGGCGATGCGCCAGGTTTTGCCGACAGCGGTGGCATCCTGGGATTCAAGACCATGGACAAGAAACTTCGCTTCGACATCAATTTGGACGCCGCCAGCAGAGCCGGGTTGGTGATCAGTTCGCAGGTGTTGCGACTGGCAACCGTTATCTCTAGCAAGCCTAGGTGAGCGACAGGGATGTCGAGGCTACGCGATCTATCGATCACCAACAAACTGCAGGTCCTGATGGTCTCCATTGCGGCCAGCGCTTTAATCGTCGCGGCAGGTGTGGGACTGGTGCATGAAACCTATTCGTTCCGTCAATCATTAGTGGAGAATTTAAGAACGCTCGCGGAAATGATCGGCAGCAACTCAGCCGCGGCCTTGATCTTTGAAGACCCGACCGCGGCCGAGAAGACCCTTTCAGCGCTTAGCTTTTCTCCCGATGTGGTGGCGGCGAGAATTTATGCCCAAGATGGCGCGTTGCTCGCCCAGTGGGCCCGTTACCCTCAAGCCAATGTGGGTGTTTTGTTGCCCGATAATAGCCGGGATCGGGACCATCCTGTTGGCGAGAAGACAGGGGATAAATGGCATGCGTTTCAGGGTAATTATTTGCTCCTTGCCGACCCGATTCATTTCGACGGCCAAGTGATCGGCGCCATCCACCTGGTGGCGATTCTGGAGCGGCTGGAGTCGCGCCTGAGAAATGGGATAGCCGTGGTGCTCGGCATACTCTTGGCCGGGATCGGCGTGGCGTACCTGTTGTCTTTCAAGCTGCATCGGGTCATCTCCAGTCCTATCAAGGCATTGGTGGCGGCGATGAATCAAGTCAAGGAGCAAAAGAATTACTCCATACACTTGGAAATAGAATCGCGGGATGAATTAGGTCGACTGACCGAGGGCTTTAACGAGATGCTGGCGCACATCCACCAGCGGGATGCGGCCCTGGCGAGGCATCGGGAACAACTGGAACAAAGGGTGAAGGAACGCACCGTAGAGCTAGCCGAAGCCAATGCGGAATTGGATGCAGTCGCGAAGGAATCAATAAGGGCCAAGGAAGCGGCCGAGGCGGCGAACCGTGCCAAGAGCGAGTTTTTGGCGCGCATGAGCCACGAGATCCGGACTCCTATGAATGGGGTGATCGGAATGACCGATCTATTGTGCAGTACCCAGCTTAACGATAGACAGAAACGCTTCAGCACGAATATCAAACGCTCCGCCGAATCGCTGTTGGGTATTATCAACGATATCTTGGATTTCTCGAAAATCGAGTCTGGAAAACTAGAGCTCGATCGGGCGACCTTCGATTTGCGCGAACTGATCGAAGAGATTGCAGAGCTGTTTGCAGAGAACATAGATAAGAAAAACCTGGAACTCATTCTTGATATATCTCCCGAGCTGCCGAGGTTATGGATCGGAGATCCGGGCCGCTTGCGCCAGATAGTGCTTAACCTGATCGCTAACGCGGTCAAATTTACCGAGCAGGGGGAGGTGGTTGTGCAGGTCAGGTTGTGCGAGACATCTGCTGAGACGGGCGTGGTGCGATTCGAAGTACGCGATACCGGAATCGGCATCGCGCCGCAGGCGCTCGGGCGGATCTTCGAGGCCTTCTCCCAGGCAGACGGTTCCATGACCCGACGTTATGGTGGCACGGGACTCGGGTTGACCATCGCTCGACAATTGGCAGCATTGATGGGCGGCGAACTGGGGGTTGAAGCCCTACAACCGAACGGCTCCAATTTCTGGTTTACGGTCCGTTTGGAAACGGGGCCGACGGATGACCGCGGCGCGTTGACTATGGGGCAATCACTGCAAGGCATCGATGCGTTGATCGTGGATGACAACGGTCTTAACCGAGAGATTCTCGAACAGCAGCTGCAGGCCTGGAATGTGAACAGTGCGAGTGCACGAGGCGCTCAGCAAGCGTTACAAATGCTGCGCGCGGCGTCCAGTCAGGGGACACCCTATCAGTTGGTGATCCTCGATCTGCATATGCCGGAAATGGACGGTGGCGAACTGGCGCGGGCTATACGAGCGGATGCCGTTATCGCCTCGCCACATCTGGTGATGCTGAGTTCGGCGGCCGATCGGGGGACCCGCGAGGAACTCAACAATTTGGGCATCGAAGCCTATCTGACCAAGCCCTGGCGGCAATCGGAGTTGTACAACTGCCTGGCGGCGGTGATGGGGCGCGCGGGTCACGGGTGGGCGGAGCCGGTGGAGTCAACGCCGGCGGCGGTCGCAGCGGAGGTCGGTGGGGGGCGTATTCTGCTGGCCGAAGACAACCCAGTGAACCAGGAGGTGGCCTTGGGGATGTTAGAGGTCCTCGGTTGCACGGTGCAGGTGGTCGAGAACGGCCAGC
>CAZUZO010000188.1:0-5075 GCA_964624765.1 uncultured Thiotrichales bacterium | reverse complement strand
ACTCCCGACCCCCTGGTTCGTAGCCAGGTACTCTATCCAACTGAGCTACGGGCGCAGCGCGTCTTTAGAATTATCCGAATCGTGGCGTCACACTGTCAAGCTGCATCTTCCTTACCCTGGCCGAGATCGAAGTGACGCCAAGGAGCGCAGACTCATGATCAGTTGCAAATCAAGGCGCTTCACAATGTGCCTACCGCGTGCAGGTAAATGGCGGCCTGGCTTTGGCCGTCGATACCGAGGAGCCGGTTGAGTCCCTCGTCCAAGAATGCGCCCACCGCCACCGACCCAAGACCCAAGGAAACGGCCTGGAGGTAGATGTTCTGGCTGATGTGCCCGGCTTCGATGTACACATAACGGAATCCCCGTTCGCCGTATTTGCGCCGGGTCCGGTCGAAGACAGCGGCCAGCACGAATATCGCATCGGCCTCGCCAACCACTGCTTGTTGCAGAGCCACCTGCGTGATGAGGCTCCTGAGATCGCCTGCCCTGATCAACTCCAGTTGATGGGTGTTCGGAGCGAAGTGATAAAGACCTCGGGCAAGCGCTTCCACGTTATGGGCAACGACATAGATCTCGAACGGATAGAGTGCGCCGGCAGACGGTGCCGCCCGCAGCGGTTCACCGTACATATGGCCGGTGGTTCCTTGGGCGGCAAAGAGCAACTGGGATAGCGCGCCTAGCGGCAGGGGCTTGGGACTATAATGGCGCACCGAGCGCCTGTTTTTGATGGCGGTTTCGACCGGCAGCCCCTGCTGATCGGGTGGCGGCAAATCGATAGTTTGCGTGTCGAGGTGCGCCTCATCAGGCGGTGGTTGTCGCGGTTTGAAGCGCCATAGCTCACCCAGGGAGCTTTTCCCGGAAAGTGCGGTTTCGCGGTGAAACCGTTCACCGATGCTGCCTTCGCTCATGGCCTTTCCCTCCAGCTGCCACAGTTGACCGCCGAGCACTGAAACGAGGAGGACCAACACGCGCGCAAGTCTTGATCGGTATCGGCCGCGCCCCGTCATCGATGGCCTCCAGGGTGTTGCGCAGTCCGGGCGTTCATGGGCCGCGGCCCGCCGTGGGAACGACGCAACATCGCAATGGGTAAGCGCTGGTTCGACTCGCAGCTCATGCTGGGCGAAGTCGTGAGGGACCCAACGGGGGGCGCTCTCTGGGTGGCTTCTAACGTCTTGCACAGTCACACAGTGCCCAATCAGGTTACAGCAGGCTGATATAGTCCGGCTAATTCTGATCCGGACATCGCTAATAATCATCTTGCTATTAGTGGTTTAAAATCAATAAGATGGGATTAGGCAATACTCTGATCTCAACTAGCGGCACTACATCAAGCCATCAGAAGATGCGAAGATCAAGTCAGCACGGTTTTTGACCCACAGGAAAACCTGTTCTCACCGTCCTGCTGGCCACCATGCCCGCGATCGAGAACGGCCATTCAGCATTGGGTGCTGCCGCGAGTGGCCCGACCCCATGGCATTCCTGAACGTTGGTAGACGGACAATTCCAAGTTTTCACTCGCGTCGCAACCGGCCAGCTGAATCAGCACCCTGCTTTCGGTTATGATAGGCGACCACGATGCGCAATCGATGTCGGATCCGCGCTGGGAAGCGGCATGCTCATCGTTTCGTCACTGTTGCCCTGGAGCACACCGTCGGCTTTCAAGCCTTCGGTAGCGAAGCCTTGTGCGGCCAGGGTGTGTGCAGAGGCGCCCGGAGTCAAGCCGACAGGGCCGGCTTCACAGCGTCCCGTGCGGACCGGGTAAGCTGCCCCAAGGGCAAAAGCCATCAAGCTGCCGAAACGCTGACGAATCCCAAAAAATCTATGTCCTGGACTCGAGAGATACCGTATGCCTGCCTCCAGCACCAAGCTCATGCACACCTTACTGGCGCAGTCCGCGACTTATCAGACCTGCCCATGGCAACCCCTAGTGGACATTTATCGCGGCACAGGCCGATGGTTGGTCAAGTTTGATTTAGCCGGCATACGGATTGAAGACGTCGAGCTCTGCATCAAGGGTTGTCAGCTGACCATCCAGGGGTTCCGGCGAGACAGTTCGATTCTCGAGGGCCACCAGGCTTATTCCATGGAAATCGCCTACAACCGCTTTCAGCGTAACATTGAGCTGCCCTGTGATCTCGAGGGAGCGCAGATGTTCACCGAGTATGACAACGGGATGCTGCTCGTGCACCTGGCCATCGAATCCTGACGCCGGCTATGAGCGACGTTATCGAGACTACCCTTCCGGCGCTGCCCATCAAGAACAGCGTGCTGTTTCCTTACCTGTTGATGCCGATCTCAGTGGGAAGGCCAGCATCCCTAGCCGCTGTCGAGGCGGCGCTGGCGAGCGAAGACAAGACCATCGCCATCTTCACGCAAAAGAGCGCCCTGGTGGAAGAGCCGAAGCCCGAAGACCTCTACCCAGTGGGTACCGCGGGGATCATCAAGAAGATGGCTCGCAGTGACCAAGGCATGAGCATTTTGGTACAGGGATTCCAGCGCATTGAGCGTATCGGAGTGGTGCTTGAGCAGCCCTACCTCAACGTGCGTGTACGCATGCCGCCGGAGCCCACGGACAGCGATACCGAGGTGGAAGCGCTGCAGCGTGCGGTGAGCGATCTCGCCAACCGCATGGTGGAGCTGGTACAGCCGCAAATCCAGGCGGGTATCAATCAGATTTTCTCCGAAGTTAAGAAGCCCCTGCACCAGGTGTACCTGCTCGGATCCTTGTTGATGTTGGACCTGGAGAAAGAAGTCGCCCTGCTCTCGGCCTCCACCCAACGGGAAGCTCTACAGCTGATCCATGGCTATCTCACCCATGAAGTGCAAGTGCTGGAGTTGCGGAACCAGATCGCGAGTCAGGCCCAGACCGAGATCAGTCGCCAGCAGCGCGAGCACATGTTGCGCCAGCAGCTGCGAACCATCCAGTCGGAATTGGGAGAGCAGAGTCCGGAGCAAGCCGATGTCGCCGAGCTGCGCAAGCGCTTAGAGGAGGCTCGCCTCCCGGAGCTCGTCGCCAAGGAGGTCGATAAAGAACTCTCGCGCTTAGAACGGATGTCATCCTCGGCTCCGGATTATCAGATTACCCGCGGCTATGTGGAGCTTATCCTGGAGCTGCCTTGGGACAAAACCACCGAGGACTCGCTCGACCTTGGTCACGCCCGCGAGATACTCGATGAGGATCACTTCGATCTCGAAGAGGTCAAAGACCGCATCATCGAACATCTGGCGGTGATGAAACTCAATCCTCGAGCGAAGGGCCCGATCCTATGCTTTGTCGGCCCTCCCGGTGTGGGCAAGACCTCGGTCGGGCAATCCATCGCCCGCGCACTGGGCCGGCGGTTCGAGCGCATGAGCCTCGGCGGGCTGCATGACGAGGCGGAGCTGCGCGGTCATCGTCGCACCTATGTCGGTGCGATGCCGGGGCGAATCATCCGCGCCATTCGCCAGGCGGGCGTAAAAAATCCGCTACTGATGCTCGATGAAGTCGATAAGCTTGGGCTCGACTTTCGTGGGGATCCCGCTGCCGCGTTAATGGAAATCCTCGACCCGGCGCAAAATTTTGAATTTCGGGACAATTACCTGGATCTCCCGTTTGATCTTTCCATGGTGTTTTTCATCACCACCGCCAACTCTTTGGATACCATTCCCAAGCCGCTACTGGACCGCATGGAAGTCTTGCGTCTGGCTGGTTACAGCGATGAGGAAAAGCTCTCCATCGCCAAACGTTACCTCATCCCGCGACGACTCTCGGAAGCGGGTGTCACCACTGAACAGCTGACGCTTCCCGATGCCAGCGTGTCCCGCATCATCCGACGGTATACGCGTGAGGCTGGGGTGCGCGAGCTGGAGCGCCTGATCGGCCAGATCGCACGCAAGACGGCAACCCGTATCGCCCAGGGCAACACGGAGCCGATGACCGTATCGAGCAACGATCTCGCCGATCTCCTAGGGCCGGAGCGCTTTTTCGCGGAGAAAGCTCGCCAGGAGCTCGCGCCGGGGGTGGCGGTGGGGCTGGCTTGGACCGAGGCGGGGGGTGACGTGCTGTACGTGGAGTCAGCGCTCCTACCGGAGGGCAAGGATCTGACCCTCACCGGCCAGCTTGGTGAAGTCATGCAAGAATCGGCCAAGGCGGCGAAGAGCTATGTGTGGTCCCGGGCCGAGTCCCTGGGCATTAAAGAAGAATCGATTCGCAAGTCAGGTGTCCACATCCATGTGCCTGCCGGCGCCACACCGAAGGATGGCCCCTCTGCTGGGATCACATTGGTAACGGCTCTGGCCTCGCTCTACGCTAACCGCCCAGCTCGTAGCGACACGGCGATGACCGGAGAGATCACCTTGAGTGGGCTGGTGTTGCCCGTCGGCGGTATCAAGGAGAAGGTGCTCGCGGCGCATCGTGCCGGCATCCAGCGCATCATCCTCCCAGCGGACAATGAGAAGGATCTCACGAAGCTACCGGAGCACGTCAGATCCCGCATGCGCTTCATTTTTGTGGAGCGCATCGAACAAGCGCTGGCTGCCGCTATTCCGCAGCTCGCCGAGGAACTCGAGGGCGCTTAGCACGTCACACACCGGCAACGAAGCCCATTCTGCTGCGCCGCGCTCATTCCACGGTGACACCCGTTCCGCACCACCGCCATCGCCGGTCTGTGTGTCACGAATCGTTCGATTGCCCGGTCTTAACGGTACGTGACCTGGCCGCCCAAGGCGATTGCCCTCGTCGATGGCGCAGCGCCAAGGGGGAGGATCGACCGTAAGGGTGAAGTTGCATTGATCCGGTATGGGGGCCACCAGTATCATCGGAATTGCTACCCGCCCCGATAGCTCAGCAGGATAGAGCGTCCCCCTCCTAAGGGGAAGGCCAGAGGTTCGAATCCTCTTCGGGGCGCCAATAGAAACAATGGAGTACGTGTAGGTTTAGGTAATGCGATGGCATTAGCGTGACCAGATCGTGACTCAAGCCGAGACGTACGGTAGAGAATTTAATATATATCAGAATATTACGTTGCAGGCCGACCGATCCTGTCGGCGCCAACTTGATCTGTCGGCGTTTGCGCGTTGTCGTGTTTTTCGGCCAT
>CAZUZO010000187.1:0-5082 GCA_964624765.1 uncultured Thiotrichales bacterium | reverse complement strand
ACTTGGTGGTCGAAATGCTCGAAGATCTTGGCTGTGGCATAGAGCAGGAACATCGGCACTACGTAGCGGCAATCGAGCCTTCGCGGTGGAAACAGCAGACAGATCAACGGAACTGCCAGCATCGGGAAGAACTGGACGACGGCGTATAAACGGAGGTCGCCGTTTCCCGCCAGTTCGGTCAGGTACCAGTACACCACGCTCGCCATCCCGAGGATGACCAACACCGGCAGCAAGCTCCGCCCTGCTCTTTCGTCGATTCGGTCGACGATGATCGCTGCAAACAGCGCCATGAATGCGATGCTCATCGGCAAGCGGTCCCAAAACAGAGTTTCATTGCTCGGATCTTGGTGATAGTAAGCTGAGCCGAAGGCAACCAGCCCGACGCCGGCAAAGTAGACGGCAAACGGCAGTGTCAGGAGATCGGGTCGGTTTCCCCTCCGTGCAGACCGTCCGAATAGAACGGCGAGGCCAAGACCGCTGACCAGGAGAAAAATCACGTTGGAGACCACGTCGCCGAAGTTCGGGATCCCCCAAAAAACTCGCTGGTCGGCGAAATGGTGGTAGGCCGGATCCTGGGCGATCGGCGGTACGATGAAGGCGATGCCCAGAGCGGTGATGGCAACCGCCAGGATAACCGCAATACGCCATCGGTGCGGGAGGGCGCGCAGCCGATAAACTGGTCCGAATCCGGGCTGCTGCTCCGCTGCGATAGGATTTTCCGACAAATTGCGCGCCATTTATAGCGATTGCTACTTCGCTCGGCAAGAAACGGTCATCGCTTTGTCAGAATCCCCATTCAAAATATAAACAAGCTCACGCATGATTGCCTTGCAGGGCACGCAGCAGAAGTTGCCCAAGACTGGATGCTGCAGCTATGATGCGCCCCGCGAATATCCCGTTGCCCAGCACTCGAGGTTAAATCGAAGATGGTGAGCACCCTCGGCAGTTTCACCCGGCCCGCCCGCGGTCTGATCATCGCCGGGGCGTTCGCCCTGGTGCTGACTATCACAAAAGCAGCCGCACCGATCCTCGTCCCACTGCTGCTCGCAGTGTTCATCGCAATCATCGTCACCCCAGCATTGCGTTGGATGCGGCGATTTGGTGTGCCACAGTGGGGTGCGCTAACCGCGCTCACTTTTCTGCTGCTCGATATCGGGAGCCTACTCGCGTTAGTGGCCACTGGCGCACTGGAGGAATTCCAACACAGTCTACCAACGTATCAGGAGCGTTTCGTGCTGCTGCGCGACCAATTGGGCGGTTGGCTCGAAAGTGTCGGTGTGGGCGGCTCGAGCGAGGCGATCCCGGACCTCCTGGACCCGAACAAAGTCGCCATCTTGGTCCGTCTGCTGCTCTCCCAAGCCAGTGGCTTCTTTGCGACCGGTCTGCTGGTGCTGCTTGCGGTGGTCTTCATCCTGCTTGAGGCGAATACGTTCCCTGCCAAGCTCAAGGCCGCATTTCACCTGACGGAGGAGGACAATGCAAGACTGGAGCGACTGTTGGAATCCATCAAGCGCTACATGCTGATCAAGACCCTGGCCAGCCTCGCTGTTGCGCTCTGCGTTTGGGTTTGGTTGTGGTTTCTAGGCATCGACTTCGCCTTCCTTTGGACCATGCTGGCGTTTTTCCTGAACTTCGTGCCCGTGGTGGGCAATATCGTCATGATGATCCCGCCGGTCCTGCTCGCGCTGGTGCAGACGGACTTGGCGACGGCTCTGCTGGTGGCGGTCGGTTACTTGGTGATCAATATCGCAATGGGCAATGTCATCGAGCCCCGCATCATGGGCAAGGGGCTCGGCGTTTCGACGCTGGCGGTTTTCATCGCACTGTTCTTCTGGGGCTGGCTACTCGGCACCGCCGGTATGTTCCTGGCCCTGCCACTGACTATGGCCGTGATCATCGCCCTCGATGCGAGTCCCCATACCCGCCCGCTTGCCATCCTGCTTGGTCCGGCGATTAAGGAGACGCCTGGGACTGTTGGGGCATCCACACCCGAGGCGGTGTCGGCCGACAAGCCTGGAGCGAGTGGTCGAGGCCGCGAGCAGGACCAGCGGTCTTAACGCTTAGCAAGTCCTGTTGCCGTATGGGCCTGGCGTTTACTACCGGGTGTATCAGCGCGGTGGGATCGCCTTGGGCACTATAATGCGTGGCTTGTGGCTGTTGCAAGAAGCAACATCCCGTTGGCGGCAAGAGCCGCGGGTTTTCGGAGCCGCTCGTTACCTCCCCAGCGCCGATTCCATGCCTTCGACGAGGGAAGTGAGACCGTACTGGTTAACCTGAATAAATCCGCTCAGAGGCCGGTCGAAATCGGTAATAATGGGTATTAGCAAGGCCAAGATGAGAGCGAAGCCGCTCATACGCCAGCGATGAATTTGTGCCCCCAAGGCCACGTTGTGGCCCGCCACGCCCAAGGAGAAGGCGACAATGAATACGAGCAGCGTAAAGACGATCGAGGGGATGCGATCAAGCGCAGCCTTACGACGCGTGGTGTGAGCATCCAGCACCTCGTTAACCGCCTGCACGACGGACATGTTTTCGATACTGCGTATTGGTACTTTCGGCTATCAACGTTCGACGAAGTACGCTTACCGGGTATTTGAGTTGGAACGCATCTTAAAGATGTTCACGATTGGTCTGGCAGCGACGCGGAAGTCAATCCCATTGCCGCGCCCGGCGGTGTTTCTCTCTCAAATTGTCGCCAAATGCTCGAACAGTGTCGCCGTAGTTATGCCCTGGCGTAGTAGCCACCAAGGTTAAGACGGTTGAGACCGGACCGTCATCGAACGGCTTATTTCAGCACTGCACCGCGCCCTAACGCTAGAAATAGAGCTTGCCGTAGAAATAGACGCTGCTGAACTCCAAGGTGAACCGGCCGTTGAAATCGTTGGGGTCGTCGTTCTCAAGGCTGCCGGAAACCAAGTCAAAGGCAACTCCGGCGCCGAGGTGCTTCCAGAAGTTATACTCCGCACCAAGCCAAACCTCCAGGATACTGCCCTTCCAGGGGTCAATCTCAGCGGCAAAGGCCTGCACACTCGTTGTAACCGTGAATTTGTCCGTCAAGGCGTTGGTGGCCCGCAAACCGATGAGGGGCAAAGGAACAAAGTCGTCTCTCGACTCAAACACCCGTTGCTCCGGTACCTCAACATTGGTCTCGATCGTGGCCCCATAGATGCCTAAGTTGAGCCCAAGCTCTAACGTGTCGGTTTTCCACACGTTAAACTGGTAGTCCCCCTTAATGACCGAGAGAGTAAAGGTTGTATTGACCAAGCGTTCGATGCCAATAAACTGACCATTAACGGTAATGCCGGCGCTGAGGCGCCGCGTGGCATCCCGATTGAATTCGTAGTACTCGAGGTCGAAGCGATGCCTTCTGCCCAAACGATAATAACCACCCACTCGGAAGCTACCGCTGCTCTCAGGTAATCCAACATCGCTCTCGAGGTTAATCGCCGTATTGATGGGACCAAAACCAAGTCGCAGGTTGGTGTCGAAAAAGCCGATGGCCCCGCCGCCAAAGAACACTCCGCGTTCCCAGTTGCCTCGCCAATTGCAACCGTCCCAACTGCAGTCCTCTTCGGCCGCGAGTTCTAGCGAGGCGAGACAAGCGAGGCCCAAGGTAACGCACCCGAATAATCTCCTCATCCTGATTCCCCCCTAGATGGCCAGGAATTCCCGGCCTTTATCAAAGGTTAAGAATAACAGTCAGTTACAGTGGTCTTGTCGAGCGTGTTTGCGTAACGAGGCTGATGCGTTATGGTAGCGAAGAGTTAAGCGAATGAACAGAGCACGGAGTCGGTTCAAGGTCGCGACCACGACTTCGCCAACAACTCTCTGCACCGGGGCTGCTGAAGACGATCCACCAGAGTTTTGCCGCCATCCCCGACCCTCGACATGAGCGCAGCGAGATCTCGCTGACCGATCCTTGATGTCGGGCTTGGCGATGTTTGGATTGAAGTACCCCTCGCTGCTGCAGTTCTCGTAGGATGCGGTGAGTTTGCGAACCGCATCCTACCCGGGCTTCAACGACTTCAAGGGGGGGATTTCAGCGTGCCTGGCGCAGACTCAGACTCGCCATAAGAACGAACTGGGCACCTTGCTGACACTGCG
This sequence comes from uncultured Thiotrichales bacterium, assembly GCA_964624765.1. Classification (GTDB taxonomy): domain Bacteria; phylum Pseudomonadota; class Gammaproteobacteria; order HK1; family HK1; genus JAGTVB01. Next base: position 978 of record CAZUZO010000187.1, on the reverse strand, counting down.
GTTTCAAATCTTGAAAAAATCACAGGTCGTGACGCGGTAAAGTATAGCTATTCCAATCTCACCGATGGAGGAGATGGCGTATACGGTTGACGCGATACGGGGATCGAGAGAGCAAAATGGCAAGCCAGTTGTGTTTTGCCAAACCGAACTTCCCCGCTCTGCCGAGCCGAAAAAAACAGCCCGCCGGAAGACTGCTCCAGCTTGACTTGACTAAGGGCTTAGTCTACCTTGTTTGACATGAGCACGTTTAGCATCCACGAAGCCAAGACCCACCTCTCGCGCCTGCTCAATCAGGCGGCGATGGGCGAGGAGATCATCATCGCCCGTGCTGGCCAGCCGGTCGCCCGTCTGGTGCCGATCCAACCGGTGGCCGGGGAGCGCAAGCCAGGCGAGGACACCGGTAAGCTGTGGATCGCGGAGGATTTCGACGCCCCGCTTCCGGACGAAATCCTGCGGGACTTCGAGGGTGGCTGAGCGCTATCTAATCGACACCCATTGCTGGCTTTGGTGGAACGCCGCCCCGGAACGACTCGACCCGGCGGCCTTCGCGACCATCGCCGACGGCCGCAATGCCCTCTATCTTTCCGCCGCCAGCGCCTGGGAGATCGTCATAAAGGCCGCGCTGGGTAAGCTGCGCCTGCCTGCCACCCCCGAGGACTATATCCCCCGCAGGCTGAAGAGCAACGGCATCCAGATGCTGCCCATCGAGTTGCGCCACGTCTTGATGGTGACCCATCTGCCGCCGCTGCACCGTGGCCCGTTCGACCGCCTGCTGGTGGCCCAGGCCCGCGCCGAGTCGCTGACACTGATCACGGCTGACGAGGCCGTGCGCCAGTACGACGTGGGCATGATCTGAAGCGCCATTCTCCTGCCACAATCTATCTGTAAGTATCTCAGAGTGGCCATGGTCATCGTTTCGTCAGGGTTGCTCTTCGGAGCATCCCTTCGGCGCCCAAGCCTTCGGCAGCCGAACCCCGG
>CAZUZO010000186.1:0-5210 GCA_964624765.1 uncultured Thiotrichales bacterium | reverse complement strand
CCCCACGGGCGATGGTGTTGAGCGCCTTGACCACCATTGCGAGCTTCGGAAATCTGAGTTTCTCTGCTCATCCCGGCACCGCGAGTCTCGGCCTGGTGTTGGTCATCGGCATCATCATGATGCTGGGCTCCACGCTGTTTCTGATCCCGGCTCTGTATACCGCTTGGCAGGCCCGGCGGCGATAAGCCGTCGGGTGTTTGTTGTGACATAACGGCCAACAAGGGGTTAGAGCTTGTGGAAAAACTACGCTATCGTGTCGTGTAGCAGGTTTTTTCACAAGCTCTCAAGGGAGCCAGAGGAGGACTTGATACAAAGAGGCCTCTCCCGGTGAAGCCTCTAGCTGGTCGGGCTCCTCGTTCTTGGCGGTGTGCTCCTAGCGGTTATCGTCCAGCAAACCGATCTGGAACAGGTTTGGGAGGCGTTGCGCCAGGCCGGCTGGCTCGGCGAGCGGGCGCGGCACGTGTTGCAGGTGGTCCACGAAGTGGAGGATCGCATCATCGCCTTTTATACCGACACGCCGGGGCGACTGGCCCTGGCGGTCGGGACGTCGCTGCTGCATTGGCTCGTTACCATAGTCGGCGTTTACCTTGGGTTACGGTTCCTCGGCCAGCCCATGACCTTAGCAGAGGCCTGGGTGTTGACCGCCATGGTGGTTTTGGTGCGCAGCGCGCTGTTCGTGGTTCCCGCCGGGTTGGGTTCTCAGGACGGTACGTTCGTTCTCATCACCGGCGCCCTGACGGGCTCAGCGGCCGTTGGGCTCGCCTTAGCGTTGCTGATACGCTTTCGCGAGATGGTTTGGATTCTGTGGGGGTTAGCCATTGGCTGGCAGCTGGAGGTGAGGCGAATCGACTCGAAGGGGACCCTCAACCGCAGGCTTGAGGCTGGTCAGGGCCGGTCGGTACAACGGCGCATGGTCTCAAATCCCCCGAGCCAGCGGTCGCTTGCGTTCCCGGTCCGGTGCCACAAAAAGCTGTCCGTCGCCCCCCAAGGATCTTTTGCAGCGCTGAGAGGTTATGAAAAAACCCTAGCGAGCAGCTCGAGCGCAAAGTGGCCGACTATAGTGCTTTCGCCCAGGGCCATCATTTCGTCAGAGTTGCCCTGGAGCACGCCGTGGGGGCCCCCACGGCGTGGGTCGGCTGCCGCAAGGGCAGAATTTCGAACTGCCGACACGATGCCCCACCGCGCTTTCTAATCAGACGCCCCTGACCGCACTGGCAAACAGCCGCTGTTTCTCGCTATCTCAATGTCCTGGCAGCGGCTCTGTCCCGAATCGGCGTCGCCTGCTCGGCGGTGACCGGTTGGCTTGGCTTCCGTTGATTTGGTCTCAAGTGGGCGACATAGGCTGCCGATAGACTTGGCAGCACGTGTCACACTTTGGCCTTACTTTATTCAAACGGAGGTATTTCCTATGGCCACTAGAGCAATCGGTGCAATGGCTGGAGTCATCCTGATGGCAAGCACAGCCAACACCAGTGCGTTAGGGTTAGGCGATGAGCAGGGGCTACCCGAAATCCTGACTTACGTGACGAGTTATGACCACTTGAGCAATGAAGATATGCAAGCGATTCAAGGGGCATCTCTGCATTCCCTTGGCCTAATGGTGTCGTCAACACTGGCCAGCCCGTCAGCGCACCGGACCGTTTTCGACCAGGGCGTTTCTCAGGTAGCTTTGCAGCTTCACTCCAGTCTTTCCAGTATATTGGGGCTTACCTTCTGAACTGCTTATTCCAGAAGAGGCACTATGTCGGTCAGATAATAGGTTTTCTCAGGGCGCCTTAAAACGCGTCGTCGTGCCTGAAGAGTGCCGCCTGGCGGCGCACGATTTTCATCTGAATCCCTGTAGGCTGATATCTCGGTTGTTGTTCGCCACCCTCCTTAGAAGCTGTTGTCAAAACTGCGGCGCTGGCCTGAGCGCGTAGCGCGGTGCCTCAGAATCCTCTGCTGGGGACGTTACGCTGCCAGCACTCACGACGGGGTTACAACGGTGGGTGCACCTCACTTCGGCGTAACTGACGACACGCCTCGGCGGCTGCGTGGGTGCGCATTGTGCCTTCTATCACCTGCGTAAATAAATCCGGGTTGCGGGCGATAGATCGGTGGTTTCCCGCGCATTGTTGTGCGGCTGGCAGCACTGAGATCACCTGTATGCCCGATGAACCTCAAGCCGTTGTCGCCTGCCCTTCCGAAGGGTCGGCATCAGCCGCCGATGCAATCGCCGAGGGTGGGGCGCCGGCCGCCTCCGACGCCCTTCTCGAGGTCATTCGAGAGTGCGTGGGCGGCGCCTTAGTGCAATGGCTCGAGGAACTCTTCTCCCAGGCAGCCCACGATCTGGTCGTCGATGCTGGCAACGGGTTCAGCGACGGCGTGATACGCGATCGCTACGATGCCGTCCAAGAGTTGCCTCAGTTCAAATCCGCGCTGCAGGAGTCTTTCGTCGGGCTGGTGCTCGGTGCGTTGGAGCAACTTTGGAAGGGAGAGCCCGCGACACAGGTCGCCTCACAAAGTGACGCCGACGAGGGGGATGTCGAGCAGCTGTCCCTGATGCGCACCCAGGTGCTCGAGGATGAGGTGTTGGTGGCGACCACCACCGTACGTGCTGCGGCGGCTTTGCGCACCGGAGAGTATGAGCTGGAGTATCGGCTGTCACAGCTGTTAGCGCTGGCTCATCTGCAATCTCATCCCATGAGTGCCCAGAGTATCTGTCTGGCGTTTTATCAGGCAGTGAAAAGCTTGGGAGCGGAGTCCACGAGCCGTCGGGCGCTTTTTCGAGCATTGAACAAAACTATCGTCGGTAGGCTCGGGGCTTTGCATAAGGAGCTGAACACGCTTCTCGTCTCCCATGGCGTTTGTCCCCATATCCGCTATACCGATCGGCGTTTGATGGCTGAGCGTCGTTCTCTCGTATCTCAGCCCCCAGCAGTGGGTCACAGCGCATCGAGCGAGCGTCCAAGTGGCTCGGGGCCGTCGGACGCAGACAGCGTTACCGCCGAAATGCAGCACGCGCCTGTGACGCCGCTCGCAAGCTGGACTCCCGCGTGGGAGGTGTCGGCACAGACCGTCGCTACGCTTCCCTTCGCTGCTGCGTGCCAGTCGGTGTGGCGCTTGATGCATCTGGAGCGTGAGGTGGGCACCGCTCGAGCCTCAACACCTTCGCCGGCTCATGGGCCTGATCCGAACGACCACTCCACCATCGAAACCGCCCTGGCTCGAATTCAACGCTCCGGGGAGGCCACCTCTTGGGGCAAGCAGGGGCCCTACGCCTTTGGTGTACGCGTGAGAGACGCCTTGGAAAAACAAGGCGTGAAGATAGATGACGCGGCAATTGCCGACACTTTAGATGTGGTGGCGGCGTTGCTGGAAACTATTTTGGAGGATGCGCTGGTGCAAGGGGGGGCAAAGCCCTTCATTCGGCAGCTCGGGCTTCCCCTTTGTCGAGCGGCCCTCGGTGATGCCACCTTCCTGGCCAGTGACGTTCATCCGGCGCGTCAGATGATCAATCAACTCGGCCACCTTGCGGTGTCGTCAGGGGATGACGCCAAGGAGGGGGCGGGGTGTGCACCGCAGCCGATCGCGCGGGTGGTAAAGAGGGTTCTCGACGCGCCGCGGGCCGACCGAGAGACCTTCTCCCGCGCCACAGAGGACCTGGCCGTGTTGCTCGAGCAGCAACGTGCTCACTTCCAGCAAAGTGTACAAGGTTTGGTGGAAACCCTGGATCGCCAGCAGGCGATACTGATGCAGAAACGAGGGGGTGTCGAGGCCAAGCAAGCCTCGCTAATCGCGGCTGAGGTGGCCCATGTCGATTGGCAGCAAACTCTCGAGGCCGTATCACGATTGGCGATCGGCGATGTCGTCGTTCTTTTTCAGGGACCAGCGACGCCGGTGCCAGCGACCTTGGTGTGGCGCCGCGATGACGGTGGCATTTTGGTGTTCGCTGATGCCTTGGGGCGCCGTGCTGCGTCCTTCGGGCGTCGCGAATTGGCCATGGCGTTGCGTCGCGGCACGGCGCGCCTCGATGAGGCACCCAGCATGCCCATCGTTGACCGTGCGATGTGTCGCGTGCTCCAGGACTTGCACGGCAAGCTCGAGCATAAAGCGCACCGGGATCCCGTGACCGGCTTGCCTAACCGCAAGATCTTCGAGGTTGAGCTGGCACGGGCATTGACGTCTTCGACCTTCGGCCAACGACGCCATCACCTGTGCAATACCGGCGTTTCGCACTTGTCTGATATCGCACAACGGTTCGGTAACCGAGCGGCGAACACGCTGCTCAAGCGGTACGCTTCGGTGCTGGTTCGGCAAGTGGGCAAGAAAGGTCTCGTCGCCCATATCGGGCTAGGGCGTTTCGCGGTCCTGTTGGAAAACATCCCCCGCAGCGAGGTGATGCAGATCCTAGAGCGCCACCGTCGGTCTGTGGAGCGCGCGAGGTGCGTGTATCGAAACCACGAGCTGCAACTGGCGGTGAGTATGGGCGTCGTCGCCATAGATCCGGCGGCGAACGATGTGAGCCTCATCATGGAACAGGCCAGTGCCGCCTATCAGACCGCGCGAGCTGCATCACCGATGGGTTTGCATGTCGAGGAGACGCCAGTAGGGTGCAGCCCGCGCATTGCAGCACCAGGCGGGGTTACTGCCGCATCGGAGCTGATCGCGGCGAACCGGCTGGCGCTTCGCGTCCAACGCGTCGCGCCCGTGGATCCCGAGAGCGAACTTAAACCTTACTACGAAGTGCTACTCGGGATCCGAGATGCCAATGGTTGCATCGGTCCGCCGGGGTCTGTGATCGTCGCTGCCGAGCGCGCCGGAAGCATCGTCGAGCTGGACCGCTGGGTGGTGGCGGAAGTGCTAAGTTGGATGGCTGGGCACAACAGCGCGCTGACCGGGCTCAAAGGGTTTGCCATCAACCTGTCGGGTACCACATTGAGCGATTGCACTTTAGCGCGATTTGTGGCCGAGGAGCTCGAGAACAAAGGGGTCGCACCCGATCGAATCATCTTCGAGGTCACCGAATCCACCGCTATCGAGCGTTTGTCCGTGGCCAGAGAGTTCATCGAATCGATGCAAGCTCTAGGATGCCGCTTTGCCATCGACGACTTCGGCACTGGCCATGCCTCGTTTTCCTATCTCAAACTGCTGCCGGTTGACACCGTGAAGATCGACGGCCTGTTTGTGAAAGACATCACATCGAATGCTGCCGATGAGGCGATGGTGCG
>CAZUZO010000185.1:0-5292 GCA_964624765.1 uncultured Thiotrichales bacterium | reverse complement strand
TCCTGCAGTTGCTCTCCCTCGCTCGTGAGGGTAGGGTAGGGTAGCCAGACAGAAAAGTCGGAGCGAAATCGATCAATAACGACTGTGCTTGCTACAGGTGCGTTGCGTCCGGGCTGCCATCCTTGTCCATCCTTAGTAGGATTCGGTGGCGACTCGCCCCATCACAGGGGGCTTACTGCTTCGGGGCGGCGTTTGGAGGGTTGAAAATCGTCCCGGACGATTTTGGCGCCGCTGCGTGTCTTGCGATGCCCGCGCTGGTCACGTTTCTAAAGCAGCCGCTTGTTAGGGGCTGAAGAGGAGTGCGGTCGATGCGGATGAAGTTCTCTAAGATGCACGGCCTCGGCAACGATTTTGTCGTGATAGAGAATCTCTCGCGGAATATCACCCTCAAACCAGAACAGGTTCGCCACTTAGCGGATCGACGCACCGGCATCGGGTGTGACCAATTGCTCTTGGTTGAGCCTGCACGGAATCGCGGCGCAGACTTTGCTATGAGGATCTTCAACGCGAACGGCACGGAGGCCGAACAATGTGGAAACGGTGTGCGGTGTGTCACGCTGTTCGTGCATGAACAGGGTCTGATATCAACGCCGGAGATGAGTATCGAGACAGCGGGGGGACCGGTGATATCACGCCTTGCTTCCCGCGAGCAAATCGCTGTCGAGATGGGCATTCCTTGTTTGGAGCCCGCTGGCATTCCTTTGTTGGCTAACAGGCGTGCTCTGAGCTACGACCTCAATGTGGGAGGGACGGTGGCGACCATCGGCGCCGTATCGATGGGAAACCCTCACGCCGTCATGAGGGTCGACGATGTGGACACCGCTCCTGTATCGACGCTGGGCCCGGCGATACAGGAGCACTCCTGTTTCCCAGATGGTGCCAATGTAGGCTTCATGCAGATAATCGACACACGCCGTATTCGCCTGCGGGTTTTCGAGCGCGGGGCCGGTGAGACGCCAGCCTGCGGTACAGGCGCCTGTGCCGCCGTGGTGGTCGGGCGCGAACAAGGCTTGCTGGAACATACCGTGGAAGTCAACTTACCAGGAGGGCGGCTTCACGTCGCCTGGAGCGGCGGCACGTGTCCAGTCCGGATGACGGGTCCTGCGGTCCGAGTGTTCACCGGGGAAATTGAAATATGAGCATCCAGGACATGAGACAAGCCTATGAAGAGCCTGATTGGGAGGCGGTCCTCGTTGGCTATTTGCGAGAGCATCCCGATTTTTTTATCCGCTGGCCGGACGCGTTGGAGGAACTCCGGGTCCCTCATTCGTGTGGCAAAGCGGTGTCGCTGATCGAACACCAAGTGGCGGTTCTGCGGGAACGGATTCAAACGCTGAGGATGCAGCTCCAGGATTTGATTGACCACGCGCGCAACAATGAGGTGCTAACCGAGAGATTGCATGATCTGACCCTACGCCTCATCCAGTGCCGCAAGTTGGCCGATTTATTGACTACGCTTTACGCGGCGCTGATAGAGCATTTCAAGGTTGATGCCGTGATCGTCAAGCTCTTTGTGCCGGCACGACTGGAAAGAGATAGGGCCCGAGCCGAATTCGTTCACGAGGACGCCGAGATCAGATCGCTGTTCGGAAATGTGATTAAGGCTCGGGAACCTGTCTGTGGACGCTTACGCATCGCGCAGCTCGCGTTCTTGTTCGGTGAAAACCAGGATGGTGTCAGTTCCGTGGCTTTGTTGCCATTAGGCGAGCCGGACAGCAGGATCGGTTTTCTAGCTATCGGTAGCCGAGATCCCTATCGCTTCCAGCCCGGAATGGGTACCGCTTTTCTCCAACATCTCGCCCAGATCCTGACCCGACTTCTGCATCCCCACTTGGTGATCAGCTGACAGGGTTCTCTCAGTTGCGCCAGGCTAGGCGTTGGATCGAACGGTTCCTTGGCCGTCTGAGTAGCGAGCGGCGGCTCTCGCCGATGACCTGTGAAACCTATCGACGAGACCTCGATCTCTTCATTGATTTTTGCCGCCGCCACGGGGTGAACGATCTCAACATGCTCACTCCAGCCGAGATCCGTACCCTGATCGCGGAGCGTCATCTGCGGGGTGTGAGCGCCCAAACCATTCGTAGGATGCTGTCGGCACTGCGTACGTTCTTTCGCTTTCTCATGCAGGAGGGTGCCATGGCTCATAATCCGGCGGCGGATATCCCGGCGCCTAGAGCCGGGAGACGCTTGCCAGAGGTGCTCGATGTCGATCGGGTGGCAAGCCTGCTGATGGTGCCTAATGCCAGTCCGCTTGCGGTGCGCGATCGAGCCATCATGGAGTTGCTGTATTCTTCAGGCCTTCGCGTGTCAGAGCTGGTTGCGCTTGATCTGGCCGATCTGCGCTTAGCCGAAGGACTCGTGAGAGTGCAGGGGAAGGGCCGAAAGGTTCGTGTCGTGCCGGTTGGGCAGACGGCGTGCCGGGTGCTCGCCGAGTGGCTCGAGCTTAGAGGACAGTTTAGCAAGATCGGTGAAGCTGCGGTATTTACCAACCAAAGGGGTGATCGGCTCAGTAGGCGATCGATTCAGGACCGATTGCACCGTTGGTCGTTGCTACAGGGCCTTGAAACGCGAGTGTATCCCCATCTGTTGCGCCACTGTTGTGCCAGCCATCTCCTCGAATCCAGTGGCGACCTTAGGGCGGTTCAAGAGCTACTCGGGCACGCGGATATCGCGACGACTCAAATCTATTCCCACCTCGATTTCCAGCATCTGTCGCAGGTCTATGATCAAGCCCATCCCCGAGCCAAACGAAAAAGGCCATGCAGTAAGCGCTAGTTGACGGTACAATAAATGAGGCTATGAGCCGTGAGACGCACCTTCAATCGTCTTTGCAGCGATAGGTTATGATGGCACGACTTAGACGGACGACCATTGTCTCGGTGCGTCGCGGCGCCGCTGTTGCCCTAGCCGGTGACGGCCAGGTGTCCCTCGGCGACACCGTGCTGAAGGCGAATGCCCGCAAAGTTCGCAGACTCTATCATGATCGGGTGGTCGCGGGGTTCGCTGGAGGCACGGCCGATGCCTTCACCCTTTTTGAGCGCTTCGAAGGCAAGCTGGAGAAACACCACGGCAATCTTATGCGCAGTGCAGTCGAGCTGGCGAAGGACTGGCGAACGGATCGTGCGTTGCGCCGACTTGAGGCATTAATCGTGGTCGCCGACAGCGCCACCACCCTGATCGTGTCTGGGACAGGGGATGTCGTTGAGCCGGAGTACGATGTGGCTGCCATCGGGTCGGGCGGTCCCTATGCCCTGGCTGCAGCTAGAGCACTTATGGAAAACACGGAACTTGATGCGCGCACCATCGCAGAACGGGCGCTTTCCATCGCCGCCGACATATGCGTTTATACCAACCGACAGCTTACCGTTGAGGTGCTCGACGCATCGGCGCGTTGAGACAAGACCCCTAGCAATCCTCATTGAGGTAACATGTGAGCGTGAATCTGGGTGGGAATTCTTGGGACAGCCAGCCTAAGATGACGCCAAGAGAGATTGTCCACGAGCTCGATAAGCACATCATTGGTCAGGGGGCTGCCAAGCGTGCCGTCGCCATCGCGCTGAGAAACCGTTGGCGCCGGATGCAAGTCCCAGCCGCCTTGCGTAACGAGATCACGCCCAAGAATATTTTGATGATCGGCCCGACAGGGGTCGGCAAGACAGAGATCGCACGTCGTTTGGCGCGGTTGGCCGATGCCCCTTTTCTCAAGATTGAGGCCACTAAATTTACCGAGGTCGGGTACGTTGGAAGGGACGTAGAGTCTATCATCCGTGATCTTGCGGACATCGCCGTCAAAATGAACCGTGAGCAGGCCATGGAGAAGGTGCGCCATCAGGCGGAAGACGCGGCAGAAGAACGCGTACTGGACATTCTGCTGAGACCTCCTCGGTCAGCCGTCAGCGTGGAGAGTGCTCCCGCCGAGGAGGCGATGTCGACTCGCCAGAAGTTGCGTAAGCTGCTACGAGAAGGGAAACTCGATGAGCGGGAAATTGAAGTCGAGGTAAGGGTTGCCAGTATCGGCGTGGAAATCATGGCGCCGCCGGGCATGGAGGAGATGACGAGCCAGCTACAGAGTCTTTTCCAGAGCCTATCCGGCGGCAAGACACGCACCCGCAAGCTTCGTATTCGAGACGCTTTCAAGTTGCTGGTGGAAGAGGAAGCAGCCAAACTCATCAATGAAGACGATCTGAAGACACGGGCGGTCAGGGACGTGGAACAAAACGCTATCGTGTTTATCGACGAGATCGACAAAGTGGCCAAGCGCGCAGAGCATGCGGGAGCAGATGTCTCGCGCGAAGGCGTGCAACGCGACCTGTTGCCATTGGTGGAGGGAAGCACGGTCTCCACTAAGTACGGAATGATTCGCACTGACCACATCCTGTTTATCGCCAGCGGCGCGTTTCATTTTGCCAAGCCCTCAGATCTTATCCCGGAGTTACAGGGTCGTTTTCCGATCCGAGTTGAGCTCAACGCCCTGGATGCCGAGGACTTCGTGCGGATATTGACCGAACCGGATGCATCGTTAACCGAACAATATAGTGCGCTGATGGAAACCGAGGGAGTGACGCTTGGCTTTTCCGAGGATGGCATCAGGCGCATCGCCGAGGTGGCATGGCAGGTCAATGAGCGGACCGAGAATATCGGTGCGCGCAGGCTGTATACGGTGATGGAACGGCTGTTGGAGTCGGTGTCATTTGAGGCACCGGATCGATCCGGAGAGCTGACGATCGATGCCTCCTACGTTGATCAACACCTCGATGAGTTGCTCAAGGATGAGGATCTTACCCGCTACATCCTCTAGCGTAGTCGGCCGCGGGGATCCTTGGACCGGGATCTCGTGGCGAAGCGTCGGGTCCGGCACCGAACCTTTAGAAGCGGTATTGACAACAGCTTCGCGGCCCCATTAGGGAGCTTTATCATGCCTAGTAACACCCCTAGACCGTTACAAATCAACTATCACCAGAAGTCTAAGCTCTTGGACGTCACCTTCGAGGATGAGAGGCATTTCGAGCTTCCTGCAGAGTATTTGAGAGTTTACTCGCCGTCGGCAGAAGTTCGCGGGCATGGCCCGGGTCAAGAGGTTTTGCAGGTGGGTAAAGAGAGCGTCAAAATTACCCATATCGAGCCCGTCGGTAACTACGCTGTGTGCTTGCACTTTGACGATGGCCACAATACCGGCATCTATTCGTTCGAGGAGCTGTACAATCTAGGGGTCAATAAAGAGCAGCATTGGGAAAACTACCTCCGCCGGCTGGAGCAGGCGGGCCACAAGCGACGGATCGCTGGGGAGTGAAC
>CAZUZO010000184.1:0-5311 GCA_964624765.1 uncultured Thiotrichales bacterium | reverse complement strand
TTTCACAACCTCTCAGCGGAAAGACTGGTCTAGAGCAACCAAAGTTAGACTCTGACGAGCGGCAGTTATTCAATAACGCTGGGCAGCTCAGAAGAGGCCACCCGAGCCTGAATGAGTGCTATGGACTGACGTCACTGCGATGCGCCACCGGCTGGTACACGCCGACTTCGATATCGACCTGGATAGTGTCTGGCAGACGCTCAAAGGCGATCTACCGTCCCTCTCACCGGTGGGCTACAGGACGAAGCTCGTATATACGTCCATACTTTGAGGCCAGAGCCACATCACCCTGACGCAGAGCATCTCGAACCTCATCTAGCCTGTAGGCGTCCTCGATGCTCAAATAGGGCGACCACTCACCCTCTTCCTCTATTAGCTCGACGTCTACTTCAGCTACGTATCGTCCTTCATGCACATACTTGATCTTCTTTCGTCGCCTCATAACAACCGCCTTCGCAAAAAGCCCGAGTTCCACCGCTCCAAATCAGGCCTGTAGGCCGTAATCAGAACGGCAGGCTTATCATAACCCCGCGGGATACCCCATACGACGTGAGCAGGACTACCCGCACAATCTCTCTGCAATAGCAGAGCACATGGTCCTTTTGGATAATCGGGATACTCTTCCACAACCACTGCGTTGGAAACGCCAGCCAACACCTCCCTTGCTGTCAGTCCGTCATCGGTGAGTTCATCGTACCCGTGCTCAGATATCCGGACCTGACCCGAGGTGACAAGGCTGAGTATGTGCGCAACGAAATCGTTCAAACCCGCATGCCCCCTCCGCTAATCTACGACACCTTTAGACCTTGCGCCCCGTAATGCTCTCGAAATCCGGGGATATTCCAACGTTGCCCAATGCCTCCGCATCCGCAATGTTGCAATGGTAGACCCTACTTTCTTCTGGAAGAGCCTCATCGGCTCCGAGCGCGATCAGCGATGATCTCATCGCTCAAGCAGAGTTCGCCTAGCCGAAATCGGACACTCGGAGCGTTCTTCCAAGGCATACCCTTATACATAACTTTACCTACAATCTGGCGCGGCGCGAGAGCGGCGATGGATAGGAGACAGAACGGCGTATGTCTGATGTGATGTTCTCCAGCACGAGAAGGTGTGAAGGAGGACAGGATGCTTTCCGATGCGGTGGCAGAAGGGTGTGCGGTGATTGAGCAGCCGAACTGGGCGGCCCGAGAGATGGCCCATGTGAACCTTGGCGACCCGCGCTTGAATCGGCGCGCCGCGAGCCTGTTGGCCACGCTCGGGGCGGAGCCGACGGTGAGTATTCCGGCGGCGTGCCAGGCTTAAGCCGAGACGCAAGCAGCGTATCGATTCTTCGCCCAAGAGCGCGTGACGGCGCAGGAAATCCTGGCTCCGCACAGCGCCTGCACCCTCGAGCGGGCCCGAGCACACCCCGTGGTGCTGGCCATCCAAGACAGTAGCGAGCTTGATGACACCCGCAAACCGGGTATCGTGGGCCTTGGCCCCTTGATCGATGCGAACCCACACGGTCTGCACATTCACCCCACGCTGAGGGTCACGCCCGACCGGGTGCCGCTGGGGGTCTTTGACGCCTGGAATGGGGCTCGCGACCCCGAGGACTTTGGCACCGACCGGGGTCAACGGCCCATCGAGGAAAAAGAGAGTATCCGCTGGCTGGAAGGCTATCAACGGGTGTGCGAAGCGCAAGCGGAGCGGCCCGAGACGCGGCTTATCGATGTGGCCGACCGAGAGGGCGACCTCTACGAGTTGTTTGCAGAGGCCGAGAAGTGCCAGCCCGCCCGTGCCCAGCGGCTCATCCGGGCCAACCCAAATCGTTGCCTGATCGACGGGCAAAAGCTTTGGGAAGCGGTCGCAGCCGCCCCCGCCCTGGGGAAAATCACCTTCACGATGCCGGCCACTCCGACCCGGCCAGCGCGTGAGGTGACCCAGACATTGCGGGCCGCTCCAGTGGTGCTCAAAGCGCCTTCGGGCAAGGACAAACGGGCACCGGTTGTTCATCTGAACGCCGTGCTGGCTCGTGAGGAGACGCCCCCCCGGGTGTGGAGGCCATCGAGTGGCTGTTGTTGACCACCTGTGCGGTCAAAACCTTCGAGCAGGCCTGCGAGATCCTGCATGGGTATCTCGCTCGGTGGTCCATCGAGCTCCTTTTCAAAATCTTGAAAAGCGGTTGCAAGGTCGAGGCGCTGCAGCTCGAGCACTTTGATCGCCTAGAGCCCGCTTGGGTGATGTACCTGATCATCGCTTGGCGTGTGTTGCTGCTCACGACGCTCGGGCGCGCGTGCCCCGATCTGCCCTGCGACGTCGTATTCGAAACCGAGGAGTGGCAAGCCGCCTACCTCGTGGCCAAGAAAGCGCCGCCGCCCAAAACACCTCCTTCTCTGGCCGAGAGGGTGCGCATCGTCGCAGGCTTTGGGGGATTCCTCAACCGCAAGCACGATGGGTTCCTGGGTTCGAAAACGCTTTGGATTGGGTTGCAACGCGTCCAAGATTTTGCTCTCGCACTCGCCGCTCAGCAGGCGAGTCAACGCTAAAGATATGTGTAATGGAATGCGTTAGTGACCTAGTGACCTAGTGCCAGGTGGGCGATATATCTATACTTGAATAAATATACATGTAGAGATATAGTTTCGGCATGAAGGACGTACGATTCTGTGGCCGCTCCCTCGAAATACTTCGCGGCTTCCCGACAGTCGCCAAGCGCGAAGCCGGCTATCAGTTGGATCGCGTTCAACACGGAGTGGAGCCTACCGATTGGAAACCAATGCCCTCGATTGGATCGGGCGTCCGAGAGATCCGAATCATGCACGAGGGACAGTATCGGGTGATTTACGTGGCGAAGTTCACCGATGCCGTCTACGTTCTGCATGCGTTCCAGAAGAAAACCCAGAAAACGAGGAAACAGGATATCGATATAGCAAAGGAGGCGCTGAAGCGCCTTCAGAATGAGGCATGAACGATGAGTAAGAACGATCTGTTTACCAGTGTCTGGGATGCCCTCGAGGACGACCCAGTACGCCGCAAGAACCTGAAGCTGCGCTCCGCATTGATGATGGAAATCACAGAACGGATTAAGGATCAGAATTTGACACAAACCCAGGCTGCCGAGGTACTGCGCATCACCCAACCGCGCGTCAGCGCTCTGCTAAAGGGAAAGATCAACGATTTTCGCTTGGACAGCCTGGTAGACATGGCCCATCGATTGGGCATGCACGTCTCGATTAACGTGGCCGCTTAGACTTATATGGCAGCGACAAACAATCGAAGGTAAGTGTTCCGAGAATGTTGCTTTATTATAACAACACATTGATTTACCTAGGATAACTCTTTCCTCTCAACACTTCTGGAACACTACCCGCGATGCGTTCATGTGCCTTTTCCCGCGCATTCTGCAGCCGCGGCAATCTCGCGGATCGGCAGGAACATGGCGATCGGTTCGGGTCGATCCCCCAGGGAGCCGCTGACCAGCTGCATCGGGCTGAAGCCCAGGGTCGCATAGAAGGCGGCAGCATCCGCTTTGGCATCGACGACCACGCCGACGCAGCCGAAACGATCGCGCATCTCAAGGGCAAGCTCCAGCACCGCCCGTAGGAGTAACCGGCCAATGCCGTGTCCCTGAAGCCGTTCGTCCACTGCGAGTCGGGCGAGACGCAGGACGGGCAGTGGATAGGCAGGCAGGCGACGGCGGAGAGTTTTCGTCAATGTCTCTGCTGTGAGCTCCCCACTTAAAACGGTGGCGAATCCGACGATCTGGTTGCTCTGCACAGCAACGTACGTCGTGCCGATGTGGTGTCGGAACTGATTTTGCCCGGCATAGCGTTGGAAGAAGCGATCAAGGTCGATGTTGCCGCTGTGAAATCCGGATCGGTCGTCTTGCGGCTCGAGTCGCCGGACGCGGACCTCTTGATCGCCGTTACTCACGGAAAAGGGCTTTTAGTGCGTCTGTGGGCTCACCTTTGCCTTCAATGCGTTCGACGATCTCTGCCACCGCCTTGCGCGTCAATACCAGCCTGGACGGGATGACCAGGTCCTCGGGTATCTCCCGCAGTGCCTGCAGGTGATGCTGCAGGGCCTCTTCGATCAGGTAGGCCTTTTTCACGCCGCGGCGTTTCACGTAGGCCTCGATCTCGGCCTTGGTCTCTTCAGAAATGTAGGCGGAAACTTGGGTCGTTGTCGTCATGGGTCAGTGTTCTCCACGTTTTTGTAGATTTGTGTACAGAAAAGCACAGTTTTTAGAGGCGGCGTATCTCCCGGCATTTTTGGCTCGCGCTCGACACGATCTGGACACAATGGATCCTGTCAGCCAGAAAGGCCGCTTTTCAGCGCCGTATCAGCCTTGTTCGAGATGAGCCTGACGTTTTCGCGCACTGAGACGCGGCTAAGGGGCACGAAAATCAATGCGCTCCACCGTAGCGAGGTCTGCTGTCTGACGCGCCTGCCAGAGGTCATAGTTGTCCTGCATCGCCAGCCAGCTCTCAGGTGAGCGCCCCAGTGCCTTGGAAAGGCGCAGTGCCATTTCCGGGCTGATGCCGCTATTGCCCTGCAGCACCCGATTGAGCGTAGAAGGGGAGACACCGAGCTTACCCGCAAGCTGCCTGCCCGTGATGCCGTTGGGCTCCAGGTAGACCTCGCGGATGAATTCGCCAGGGTGCGGTGGGTTGTGCATAGGCATCAGTGGTAGTCCTCGTAATCCAGTACATAGGCATGGCCGTCACGGAATTCGAACGTGATGCGCCAGTTTCCGTTCACCCAGATCGACCAGCGGCCCCTGTCTTTCCCTTTCAGCGCATGCTGCTTGAAGCCGGGGATATCCATTTCGTCGATCGTCGCCGCGCTTGTTTTTCAACAGGCGGTGCTCATCGTTTGGCAGCTCTTTGTTTTCCCCCTAGAAGCTGCGGCCGATCGCTTGTTGCCAGGGAAGCACCGGAAGGGGTCTTACATTGCACATGACTTCTAGAAAGAGATCACCGGGTAGCCCATTGATCCCCGCCCCCCATTGGGCGATGCGACTTCCTCCCCCTACCGCAATGTTGAAATGTGAGAACTGAGACCGCGCCTCCTGAATCGCTACTCTTTAACTGCTGTTCTCACTTGACTACCATTTCGACGAGTTTTGGTAAGGAGAGGGCGTATGGGACAACTTGATCGCATCACCCAGCAGCCCCAAGTGATGGGCGGCAAGGCGTGCATCCGTGGTATGCGGGTCACAGTGGGCATGCTCGTCGGCCAGATTGCGGCAGGTCACAGTGTCGAGGCAGTCCTGCCAACGATCCCTATCTGGAGCGCGAGGACATCAGGCAGGCGCTGCGTTATGCCG
>CAZUZO010000183.1:0-5319 GCA_964624765.1 uncultured Thiotrichales bacterium | reverse complement strand
GGCAAGCCCAGTAGTTTTTAAAATAGCTTCTAAGCCATTGGCGAAACGGGGCAGCCGATACACGAGGAGCCCCTTTCCGCAGCTTGGTCGTCGCGCAACAAGCGGCTGGCCCACTCTCTTCGCAGCGCAGAGCCCGGTATTGCGGCATGCCTCTAGGTATCGTCAATTTGGCGAAGCGATGACCAGGACACATTCTCGCATTTCGCCCATCAGGGCGGAGCGCGATGCCCGAGAAATTGAACGTAAGGTGTAGATCTTTTGCGATATCATCTGCAGGCCCTGTTGCGCAGGGCCATTAGCCAAGCACAGGAAGACGGCGCTCTCAAACTACCCTCTTGGCCGGATATCCGTATCGAGCGCAGCCGGAACAACCAGCATGGAGACTTCGCAAGCCCTGTAGCGCTGGGACTCGCACGCGTGTGCGGACAGCATCCTCGAAATCTGGCGCAGCAGCTGCTCACCCGCCTTCCGCCCTCCAACAAAATCGAGTCTGCCACCGTCGCCGGTCCCGGTTTCATAAACTTCTTCATGACCCCGCGGGCTTTCCAGGAAGAGATCCCCGAGATCTTGGCGCAAGGTGACCGCTACGGGCAATCCGACCTTGGCCAGGGACAATCGATCCAAGTTGAGTTCGTCTCGGCCAATCCCACCGGACCGTTGCACATTGGACATGGGCGTGGCGCGGCCTATGGTGCATCCGTTGCCACATTGCTAGAGGCCATAGGGTATACGGTGCAGCGCGAGTACTACGTCAATGACGCCGGTCGACAGATGGATATCCTCGCCACGAGCGTCTGGCTTCGATACCTTGAGCTTTGCGGTGAGCAGGTCCCGTTCCCCTCGGCGGGTTACCGTGGGGATTACATCTGGGACATTGCGGCAACCTTGCATCGCGAACAGAAGGATACCTATCGTGCCCCGGGGCAGGCGGCCACAGACGCTGTGGCATCGTTTGCCGACAACGCGGAGGCCCAAATCGATGCCTTGGTGGCGACCACCAAAGCATTGCTGGGAGACAAGCGTTACCGTGCGGTGTTAGACCGTGCGCTCTCCGTGCTGCTAGATGACATTCAAGGTGACCTTGAGCACTTTGGTGTGCATTTTGATAGGTGGTACCACGAACGCCACCTCGTTGAGAGCAGCGCGGTAGACCAGACGGTACAGTCATTGACGGATACCGGCCATGTGTACGAACAGGACGGTGCACTGTGGTTCCGCTCCACCGCCTTTGGCGATGAGAAAGATCGCGTGTTGGTGCGAGAGAATGGCCAAACGACCTATTTTGCTTCCGATGTGGCTTATCATCTTGGCAAGCTGCAGCGAGGTTTTCAGCAGCTGATCGATATTTGGGGGGCGGATCATCATGGCTATGTGGCACGGTTAAAAGCGGCGCTGCAAGCCCTTGGGAAACAGCCTTCCCAATTGGCCGTTTTATTGGTGCAGTTTGTGAGTCTCTTTCGGGGCAAAGAAAGAATACCTATGTCGACGCGCAGCGGGGAATTTATAACCCTTCGCCAGCTGCGCAAGGAAGTGGGAAAAGATGCCGCCCGCTTCTTCTTCGTCATGCGAAAACATGACCAACATCTTGATTTCGACCTCGATCTGGCCAAATCCCAGTCTGCTGACAATCCCGTCTATTACATCCAGTATGCGCATGCGCGCATCTGCAGCGTGCTGCGCCAGTTGGAGGAGAAGGGCTATGTATGGGAGCCGCAGCAAGCCGAACAAAACCTCCACCGACTGTGCGAGCCCCACGAGCTAGCGCTGCTCAAGTCACTGTCTCGATTCCCTGAGGTCGTCGAAACTGCCGCTAGGGAATATGCGCCGCATCAAGTGGCGTTTTTCTTACGCGAGCTGGCGAATGATTTTCATGTTTATTACAACGCGCACACCTTCCTCGTTGAGGAAGGACCGCTGCGAAACGCACGCCTTGCGCTGATTATCGCCACTCGACAGGTCGTCCATAACGGGCTTACTCTTCTCGGAGTCTCGGCCCCACACACGATGTAATCATGGCAAGGGACTACAAGCATATCGCTCAGGACCATGGCCGCCGCAAGCCATCACCGCCCTGGGTATGGCTGCTGGCCGGCTTAGCGATCGGTTTATTCGTTGCTTTGCTTGTGTATCTTGGCAAGCACGAATCCGTCGATGTCTCACCTTCCCAGGGGCCTCAGAGGGAACCGGAGTCAACCCAAACCCAACAGGCGAAAACGCCGGAACGAGCAAACGATGTGCTCGGAGCAGCGGAGCAACCCAAACTCCCAAAACCACAATTCGAGTTCTACACGATCCTGCCCGAAATGGAGGTCCAGGTTCCCGATCACGAGGTGCCCCCCCCCTCTTCCCCACCCAAGAGGGGTGCGACCGACCAGCAGCTCCCTGACCCCGTGGCCCATACCGCCTACGTACTGCAAGTGGGTTCATTTAGGCGTCACCAAGACGCGGACCGACTCAAGGCCGAACTCGCGCTCATGGGGTTGCAGGCAGACATTCAAGTTGTGTCTCTAGGGGAAAAAGATACTTGGCATCGAGTCCGCTTAGGGCCTTATGTGGATCTTAACGCCCTGAAGGAAACCCGCCACCGACTCAGCGAACACAATATGCAGGCCATCCTTCTCAAGGAGAGGCAATAGCCGCGGATTTTCTCACCGGTTAGCCAAGTGATATCCGCAGCACGCCCTACGCCGCAGCCGCCCGACGCACCATTGAGCCTAGGCGTCCCATGTTGGTCACGGACAGGAGCATGAAGGAAATGGTATCGGTGCCTGCGACATCCCCCTTTCCTGGCATGACCGGCTAATCTTCTAGACGGCCGCAGCAAGGCCTACGCGTCTGCGCCATGGTAACAGTCGAAAAACGGTCTCTGCGGAGTGTCCCTCAGCCACGACTGGATATCGAAGCGTGGCTACAAAATCTGGCTCAGGATGGCGTCGACGTAGAGATCATTCGGCGCGCTTGCTCGTGGGTTGAAGACATCCATCAGCTTCGAAGCCAAGAAGCCCTCAGCCTGCCCTCCCTCGATCCCGCTTTTCTAGTGGCCAATATTCTTGCTGAGATTCACCTCGACCAAGAGAGTATCGCTGCTGCCTTGATGTACGAGATAGCGCAGAGAGTCCCGGCTCTCTTACCGGAGATAGAGACCCACTTTGGCAAGCGCATCGCGACCTTAGTCAAGGGTATGACCCAGATGAGCACCTTGAGTGGCACATTAGGCTTCACCGGTGTTCAGAGTGCCCCTCAGGTAGAAGGGGTACGCAAAATGCTGCTCGCGATGGCGCAAGATGCGCGGGTCGTGGTCATCAAGCTCGCCGAGCGTTTGTACAACCTCCGGGTTCTGCATACCTTGTCCCCGGAGATCCAACAGCGCCTAGCCCGCGAAACCCTCGATATTTTTGCGCCACTGGCCAACCGACTCGGCATATGGCAGATGAAATGGGAGCTCGAGGATCGGGCCTTTCGCTGCCTGGAGCCGCACGCTTATCAGGATCTCGCTGGTCGACTTGCCGAGCGACGCATCGATCGCGAGCACTACATCGAACGGTTTGTCGAGAGACTCAAGATCGAGCTCAAGCGCGCCGGGATCGATGCCGAGATCAGCGGTCGCCCGAAGCACAT
The DNA here is from genome assembly GCA_964624765.1 of uncultured Thiotrichales bacterium. Classification (GTDB taxonomy): domain Bacteria; phylum Pseudomonadota; class Gammaproteobacteria; order HK1; family HK1; genus JAGTVB01. Next base: position 1,701 of record CAZUZO010000183.1, on the reverse strand, counting down.
TTACGGGATATGGCGCAAGATGAAGCGTACTGGCCAAGATTTCCATGCGATCTATGACCAGCGTGCGGTGCGGATTCTGGTCGATGAGGTATCCCAGTGCTATGAGGCGCTCGGCGTCGTCCACGCCCGATGGGCATACCTTCCCGACCAGTTCGACGACTACATCGCGACGCCAAAGGCCAACAACTACCGTTCAATCCACACCGCAGTCATCGGTCCCGAGGAAAAGATCGTCGAGGTACAAATACGTACCCACGACATGCATCAGCAGGCCGAACTAGGGATGGCTGCCCACTGGCGGTACAAAGATAAGACGCCACAAGATCCCTCCTTTGATCTGAAGGTGGCATGGCTGCGCCAGCTCCTCGATTGGAAAGCAGAAGTCCTCGATGCCAGTAACGAATTGGACCAACCCCAGTCCGAGCAATTTCAGGAACGCGTCTATGTCCTAACACCGAAGGGCCACGTGCTCGATCTGCCTCAAGGTGCCACCCCTCTTGATTTTGCCTATCACATCCATACTGAGATCGGTCACCGATGTCGAGGGGCGAAGGTGAATGGGCGCATGGTGCCGCTCAGCTACTGTTTGCAGTCTGGCGACCAGGTTGAAGTGCTGGCAGTCAAGAAAGGCAGGCCTAGCCGCGACTGGCTCAACCCGCGCCTGGGCTATCTCAAAACCGGCAAGGCACGCGCCAAGGTCCAACAATGGTTCCGGCAGCTAGACTATGATCGTAACGTCGCCGATGGACGGACTTACCTGGAGCGTGAGCTGAAACGCCTAGGTTGTGTGGTTAGCCACGATAAGCTAGCGCAGAGGCTCCGTCACAAGCGCACCGATGATCTGCTAGCGGCCATTGGTCGGGGCGAAATTAAGCCTCAGAAAATCAGCCATGCCGTGCAGAGCGTTTGCGGTTACGAGCATCCCAGTGAAAGACCGTTTCTACCCTCAACACCCAGTGCGGCACCTCCCACACCATCACCCTCTGGGATCCGCGTTCAGGGGGTGGGTAATGTCGTCACTCGTCTAGCTGGCTGCTGTCACCCCGTACCCGGAGATGCCATCATCGGCTATATCACCCGTGGATACGGTGTCACCATCCACCGGCAAGATTGCGGCAAAGCCCTTGCGTCCTTAAAAGAATGTCCTGAGCGGCTCGCGGAGGTGAGTTGGGACACGGATCCCCGTGGTGCTTATCCCGTCCAAATTCAGATCCGTGCCTTCGACCGTCAGGGATTACTGCGTGACATCACTACGGTGTTGGCCAACGAAAAACTCAATATTGTCGCGGCCCGAACCCTTTCTAACAAAGAGAGTCACACAGCAGACATCCTTATAACGTTGGAGATACCTAACGTTCAGATGCTTAAGCGAGCCCTCGCTCGAATTCAACAGCTGCCTAATATCTTCGAGGCGCGCCGCAAAATTCCCTGAGAGGTTGTGAAAAAACCGGCTACACAACCCGAAACGGCATGGGGGGCGATCACTCCTCGCCTAGCTATCTGATATATCGTGCGGCTTAGGCCTCTCGCTGGGCTCTCGGGCCGCGCGCCTTGCACTGCCGGCGCTCCCGACATTTTTAAAACAGCTTCTTAACGCACCTGCCTGTAACGTTGTTCGAATATCAGCGACTAACAGGCAGGTCTAGGTTTTCACCTCAGGAGTGACCGATGCATGCCACCCTGCCCTTGCTCCAGCACACC
>CAZUZO010000182.1:0-5374 GCA_964624765.1 uncultured Thiotrichales bacterium | reverse complement strand
CGCGCCGTCCGCCTGGCTCTCGGGCCGCTCGCGACGGTTTTTTCACAACCTCTGAGGCCCGTCTCGCCGCGTATCGCGGGTTGTTCGAGGGCGCCCTCAGCCGCGAACTGCTCCAGCGCGACTGCACCAACGGCGGTTTTGTGCTCGGCAGCCTGGGGTTCGAGCGGCAGATCGCCGCCCTGCTCGGTCGGCGAACCGGGAAGGGATCGCCGGGACGGCCGCGCAAGGAGACCGACGCCGGTGGGCAAGGGGAACTCGCCTTGTAGAAAACATGGTCTGTCCCCGTTTTTCGCGTTTTTCGCTTCCTCGAGTTGACCGGCCGCCCGAGGTGCTAACCGGCGCGGCATCGGTGCATCCTCACTAATGGGGCCGATGGCGCGCCAGGCACGGCGCCTCACGGACCGGTCGAACGACTTGTTGGGCGTCATCCGCAGTGCTAAATTCATTAACATGAGCATCAAAGCACATGTTCGCGACGGCCGCTTGGTGGTGGACGAGCCAACGGATCTGCCAGAAGGCACTGAGATCGAGCTACTGCCATTGGATCCCGGCGACTGGCTCGACGATGAGGACCGCGCCGCTCTTCGCGAGGCTCTTGGCATGTCCGAGGCCGATGTCGCGGCTGGCAGGCTTGTCGATGCTGAGGAAGTGCTCAAGGAGCTTCGCTCCCATTGAACTGGCGCCGCGTCCGGTTCACCGCTACTGCGCAGCGTCACGTTCAACGCGAAAGAGCTTGGTGGCTCGAGCATAGAGACCACCCCGACGTCTTTGCCATAGAGCTTGAAGAGGCGCTCCAAGTGGTGGCCTTGCTCCCCGGGGCTGGAAGTGTCTACACAGAAGCCAAAGTCCCAGGTCTTCGGCGGCTGTACCTCCCCAAGGCTGCATGCCATATTTATTACACCTTCAGCGCGGATCAAGTCATTATCCGTGCAGTTTGGGGCGCGCGGCGACGACGCGGACCCCGCATTACTCCGTAGCCGAAGCGCCCACTCCTCTTCTCGGCCACCTTGGCGTGACCGTACATACCAGTCGTCTACACAAGCCGACCACGTTCCGGCTACCCGCCTGTACGCCCAACGCCTCGTTCAGCGGCGTGTCGGAAAGGCGCGCATTGTGCTCTTCTCTTTTCAGAATGCGTGACTTTCCGGCACGTCCGTCTGCAACGAGATGTTGGGCCAATCTTGTACTTTCCAACTTACACAAACTCTTTCGTCGCGTTTTTCATCTCGCCAACACTACACCAACTTCTCGACTTTCGCCCATTGGTGAATTCTATCCTTGGCGAGCGGCTGCCGTTTCTGTGCTTTCTCTACCAGCTCCCGCGCTTCATTCACTTCATCAAGGAGAACGCATACGGCAGCAGCCTGAAGGTACATCTTCTGGCGGAGCAGTTCCTCCCGCGCACCCGCTAACGTGGCTACACGTTCTAACCATGGCCGGCCAAACATGCTCCATGCCGTCCCGACTTGCTGGGCTACTTGTCTATCATCCGAATGGGGCTCGACTTTCCACCAGATGTCTCGCCCCTCATGCATAAGGGCGGGTGCGCAAAAACCGGGACAGACCACGTTTTCGTGCTAGACTTGGAGCGGTCCTGTCGCCTGCCCTGATCCCGATCGCACTGCCCAGACGCGCCCGTATCGTCGCCGCAGGCTCCCCGATGCATGTGATCCTGCGCGGGATCGACCGTGCCGCGGTCTTGTTCGAGGACGCCGACCGGCGGTTTTTTCTGCAGTGCCTGGGGGCGGCGACGGCTGAAGAAGCGGTTGCGGTTCACCGCACTGGCGGGCTGTTCGAAGGGGGGGGCGCTCGTCGCTGATCGAGGCCGACGGCTACCTACTGGCCTGCCAGCGCTACATCGAGCTGAACCCGGTCCGGGCGTCGATGGTCAGCGCACCCGGCGACTAGCCTTGGTCGAGCTACCGGGCCAACGCACTGGGCGGCAGCGAGGACTCTGTGGGACGGTGGAGAAGCGACTTCGAGAAGAGTTGGCCGAGCTCGGGTTGGATGTGAATGAGGAGAAGAGCCGAGTTGTCCACCTGTGCAAGGGTGAGAGCTTCGGATTTCTTGGCTTTGAGTTCCGTCGGATCCGTATTTGAACGGGGCGGTGGCGGCCGCTGTATCAGCCTCAGGGCAAGAAGCGTACGGCTTTGCTTCGCAAGCTCAAAGACATTTTCCGTCGCTATTGTTCCCAACCTCTGGGCCGGTTAATCGAGGAGATTAATCGTATCCTGCGGGGTTGGGTGCAGTACTTTGCGATAGGGGATCTCGAATCGGTGCTTTTCCTAACATTCGCGACTGGGTCGAGAAGAAGATTCGGCGTCACCTGGCCAGAGCCCGGCAGCGTCAGGGCTTCGGCTGGAAGCGGTGGAGTAAGCGTTGGTTGTACGGCCGGGTGGGGCTCTTCAATGGGTACCACCTGGGCCGGGCGCCGGCGTCGAAAGCGGCCCCAGCTTGAGAGATCTCATAACCCTTGGTGTGAACGGTGCAGGAGCGCGTAATGCGGGAAATCCGCACGTTGCGTGCGAGGTGGCGGGAGCTGGAAACGTAAGCGATGGGAACCGGACTGAGGCCCACGGCGAAAGCCGTGGAATGGAATGAGCGACAGCCCGCGCGCAAGCGGGTCAAGCCGTAGGCTTGGGCCGTGAGCACGGGGCGAAGCCGCGGAGCGGTGTCCGCTCCAGCAACAGTTAGGCGGCACGAAGCACCGCCACAACTGGCGCCCCAGCTCCCGATCCGTTAAGCGGCGCTATGGTGCTCTGGACTGCCACGTTGAGGGATCTTGATGCTGATGCAGGATCGCAAATACTTCCAGAACCCCTGCTTCATAAACGAAGTAAACGGCATATGGAAAACGGCGTAGAAGTACCCGACGTACTTCACGGTATTGCACGGCGTAGATTTCCGGATTCTCTGCGGCACGTTCTATAGCGACGTCCAACTCCAGAATGAACTCCACTCCGAGATCGGCTCGTTGCGACTCGTACCAAGCGGCTGCCCGGTCGGCCTCCGCATACGCCTCGGGTTGAATATTGACCCGATTCAAGATCTGCGAAGCTTCGCGAGCAATTCGTTCCGTACTTCGCTCCAAGGGCGACCCGGCCTCGGGTCCGCATGATATGCATCCAGGCGCTTATCTATGATCCGTTTGTGTTCTGCGGGCAACGGCACGCGTTCCGGATCGGCCGCTATGCGGTCCCAAAGTTCCTGCACGAACTCAATCCGCTGCTCTTTGGGCACGGAGTCGAACTCGGCCGGTACTGTCAATTTGGTGCTCATAGGTGTTCATTATACTCGATGATCAAGTTTTTAGCCCTTGACTTTCTAGATCATCGAATAATCAACCGCTTAGCGGAGATAGTTGGCGCATGACTCGCAACGAACGTCAGCTAAAAAAACTCTGCAAGTCATTGAAAATGATATGAATCATAAACTAGACAAGAAGTCAACAAAAAAACTTGATCATCGAGTTATAGGTGAGCTCACAGCCTGCGACCACGCTGAGTGCGCCGCATAACGCTCAGCATCAGCGGCGGCGCGCAGCGCCATCCGCTGCATACTGTTGTGTACGCCCGGCATGGGCATGAACTGATGGGGTGAAAGTCCCCTGTCGGAGTACCTGAAGTGTCCTTTTGGATCAACATAAGGACTAGCCAACGGCCAGGGCGGTCTCGCGAGGGGCTGGCCGAAGGAAGCCCGAGCGCACAAATTCGCCGGGAGCGAATTTGAACAGCTGCAAGCTGGCCCGAAGGGGGGCCTACAGGGACGTAGGCCATAGCGGTGCGAGCCGACGAACAGACAAAATCGCAGGACGCGATTTTGAACAGCCGCAGGCTGGCCCGAAGGGCGAGCCCCAGGGATGGGGCGAGTCAACCGCTGAGGCCGCTGGGTCTCCGGGCGAGTCAGCACACCATGACAAAGCCCACCCGGTGCGGGAGATAGGGTCAATGCGGCGGTTGTGCAGCGAAAGTTCATGTTCTTAGGCTATTTCGGAAGAAAAGTTTACCTACTGTGCAGGCCGAATGAGGATATCCCATTTGGGCAGAAGCGGATTGCGTTCCAGTCTGGCTTCAAGCTTTCGCATTGCTTTTTTGGACAGTGAAATGCCTTTTTGGTAGACCATTCGGCTCAGTTTGACCACGGGGTGGAGACCTTTCCAGGTCATACTTTTCACCCACTGCAGCAGGGTGTCAGCATCCACCCGCTGAGTCCCGTTCCAATGCTGCTCCAAGATACCCCAGCAGCGCTCGATCGGATTGTATTGGCTGTGGTAGGGTGGATAGTACAGCAGTTGGACCGTCTTACCAGTGTGGTCGGCGAAGTCCACCCTGCGTTTGAGGAACTGAGTGCGCACGCCGCTGCTTTCCGGACCCTTGTCGACTTTGAGCTGAATGTGCGTCAGCTGCGCCCGTCCCTCCTCGGGGAGGTCTTTCCACCAGTCCTCCAAGCTATCCACGATGAAATCGCTGGTCTTGAAGGAACAACCAAACATCAGGTGTAACCGTCCAGTGTCTTCATCCACCACTCGGAATGAGACGTATTTTTCTTCGCAGCCGATATCGTGGTCAGCGGCTCGGTGGTCGCCACGGGTTTTCCCTCCACGCGCGTACTCGCCGATCTTCACCGTGGCTTTGCAGTCAATGCTCACGCGTTTGATCTCTCCTTCCTCGTTGGGGTCTGCTGGCGCGAGGGGCTGGCCATCCTTTTGCGCAAGGTTAGCGAAGATGGCGTCCGTTTCCGGGAGTTTTTTTGGGGTTTGCCCTTGACCACCTTGCGCAGGCGGTAACCGTTGCGATTGAGCACTCCCGCCATCGTGCTGGGCGAGGGTAACTGGTCTTCGGGGAACCCTTGGGCGCGCAACTGTTTCAAGGCCTCGGCTGCAGTGAGCCGCGTGTACGAGAGCACCGTGCGAAAGGTGGGGTCCTGTTGGCTGTGGCCTTCCGCCAACGCCCACAGCGCTCGGGCCACCTGAGGATATTGCTCTTCCCAGAGCCAACTTCCACAGAAGGCCGATTGCGCGCCCAGACAAATCACCCCCGTACGGTGTTCATGTAACCCCAGTTGCACCGTATCGCGCCCCCAACCGAACACTCGCTCCGCTTGGCGGGCATTACCCTCACAATATTTCAGCGCCATGGCCGCCTGGAACGATCGGCGTTTTACCCCCGTCATTTTTGAGCTCGCCAATCTCAAGTCTTCTATTTGGGAGGAGGATAAAGGCACTGCAGTTGGGGGGCTCTTCGATGGCATGGTCATACTCCCGGGGCAATGTGGTAGCAAAATTGTACCTGACCGGGGAGACTATTTCCCGTAAACCACCTTATCCGGGGAGATCGGTTCAACGGGCGGTCCGTAGGCCAATGGGAGGAGGACT
>CAZUZO010000181.1:0-5429 GCA_964624765.1 uncultured Thiotrichales bacterium | reverse complement strand
GAAACGATGACCCACCCCGAAAATCCAGCATGCAGCGCAGCGGGTTTCCTGACAGCCATCCCCAACGGCAGGTAGGCGAACCGACCAGCTACAGCCGTCAGCGCCGTAGCTTGCCTCAACCGCAACAGTCGGCGCTAGAAGCGGTAGAGCAAACCGGTCTCGACTGTATGCAATTGTGGCCCTTCGATGCTGACCTCCATGCCGCTCGCGTCCCGCAGCTTGCTATCGTCGGCACTGAGGAAACGGTAGCCAATACTGAACTGCGTGGACGGCCTAAGGGTATAGGCAAGCCCGGCCTTCAGCTGGAACGCAAAAACCGTATCACTGTCGTCTAGCCGCACGCTGGACGACGGCGAAACATCGTTCAAGGCAACACTGGCGACCCCGATTCCGGCCCCCACATAGGGAGTCCAGCGAGTAGCGGTCTCGAAATCGACATAGAAATTTGCAAGCCCGGCGAGCGTCGATCGATCGCCCCCTGTCGGGCCTTCTGTGCCGCCCAGAGACACCGTATCAATAGCATGCTGAGCGTAGGTGAGCTCCCCTTCCAGCCGATAGGGCCCCGTCCGATAACCACTCCCACCGAACACCATGAACCCCGTGCCATAGCCCTCACGAAGCGGTACACCCTCTACCGAGCCGTTAATATCCTCAGTAAAGGACGCACCGAAACCGGCAAACACATACCATCCTTCCGCCTGCGCCTCGACCGCCGCAACACATGTTACTGTGGTCAACAGCCAAGTGACAATTCTCGTATCCATAGCACAACTCAATACCCATTTGCGGCTCACAGAGCCACCGTTAGGACCACTACAAAACGTTTGCGGTAAAGCCCTCAAGAACTGCAACCACCACCGCCAGTATTGCCGCGGGTTGCGAGATCGTTCGGCTATCGCCCGGAGTTACTTCTAATCAGGGATCGCTGCGTAGAGCTGCCTTGTCGCAGGCTCGCACGATCGCTTCTGCGTGCGGAAAACGAAGGCTAAACGCTTGCTGTGGGAAGCCATCGGTCCCCATGAACTCGACATCGATCCACGACCCAGCCGCAGCTCGATAACGAGGTAACACCGACGCATCATAACCCTTCGCTCGCAGCTGTCTAAGCCGTCGTTGCAGCGACGAAGCCTGGCTGTAGGCGCCCAGAGAGATGGCATGCGCCATGTCCCCACGGGCAATGACATAAATATCCTGAATGCCAGCGCGCGCCATCTCGGCCGCTACCCGGTCCGCCTCAGTGCGCGTCGAAAACGGTGGTAAATAGACCCAGTAGAGCTCGAGCTCGCGGCGCTCACCCAAGCGCCGCTGCAGCGCACCACCGGCCGCCACCAGCCATGCCCTTAGCTGCTCCGCCTCGTCATCCGTCTCGATGGGACCCAGGCGATAGCACACCGGCGAAGCGGAGGATTCCCCCCTGGCGTCATGACGCCTTGGGTCACTGGATGGGTATTCCGGCTCCACCACCGAGGTCGCTGCCTGGGCTCGAGGGACCAGAGCACGAAGATCAACTTCGCTTACTAAGACCAGTTCAGTCGCGGCCTCCGCTTGCGAAGGCTGTTCCACGAACTCGCCCCCCGCAATTTCACGCCCCGACCATTGCCAGGCCAAGAGAATCGCATTACAGACGAGCAGTGAATAGAACACCCACCTCACATAGGAGCCTCCGCCATGACGGCTGTTCCCAACAACACGAGATCCGGCTCAACGATGGCACGTCGGGCTAAATGGGGCGCTAGCAAACCCGCATCGCCGCCGCAGACCACGCAGCTCACCGCCACCTGCAGGGTAATTTCCATATCAGCAACCACGCGATCGATCAAGGCCACGGCAGCATAGAGCGTTCCCGCCGCCACGGCGTCGTTGGTGTTCCGAGCCAGCAAATCGAGCTTGCCGCCGGATACCGGAGGGATCGCTTCGGCGCGTCGGGCTAGAGAGCGGCGCATGAGATCCAATCCTGGCAGGATGAGGCCTCCGAGATGCTGACCGCCGGCCGCCAACCCATCGATTGTAATGGCTGTTCCACAGTCAACGATGCATAGCGGCGGCAAAAATTTTCGCTGGGCACCAATCAGGGCTGCCCAGCGATCTGCGCCCAGGCTAGTAAAATCCTCGTAGGCATTGGTGACCCCCCAGCCAGCCGGTCTCGCTGCCACGAAATCCACCCTGCAGCCCCATTGCCGCCCGATCCAGCTTGCGACGGCCTCGGCAATCCGAGGACCCGCCACGTTACAGATCACCACTTGCCGTGGTCGAGCTACGCTCGACCAGTGCTCCTCCAGTATGTTCGCTACAGCCTCTTTAGGGTAAATCGCCTCCCCCCTCTCAACAAAGTAGCCGTCGCTAACCTGTGCCCACTTAACACGAGTGTTGCCGATATCGACAACCAGCATCATACCCTGACTCGCAAACTCACATCGCCAGACAGAATCCGTCTCATCTGACCCTCAACGGACAACAACAGCGCTCCGGTCGGATCCACGCCACAGGCACGCCCATGGATCGCCGATGCGACGGACGATATCAAGACCAAGCGGTCTCGCACTAGATCATGGCGTGTCCACTCTTGATGAAAAGCCGCAAAGCCTTGCTGAGCAAACTCCTCAAGCGCTGTAAGCAGGTGCGAAAGCAGACGGCCGGCGATGTGGTTGCGACCGATCCGGGCGGGCGCTATGGTCTTAAGATCCACCCACGGCTGATCGATCAGATGTGCCGATAGGGGGGAAAGAGAAAGGTTCAAACCAACGCCAACCACAACCGACCACGGTCCGCTGGGTTCTCCTGCCGTCTCCAGTAGAATGCCGCCCAGCTTTCGCTCTCGCCACACCACATCGTTTGGCCATTTCAACTTTAGCTCTGAGATGCCGAGTGACGAAAGCGCGCGGATCACCGCGACGCCGGTGGCAAGGCTCAAGCCCTGCAGCGCCTCTGCACCGACATCAAAGCGACGCAATACAGATAGGTAAATGTTGGAGCCAAATGGCGAGACCCAGGAACGGCCTTGCCGCCCTCGTCCGGCCCATTGGTATTCAGCAAAGCACGCATGACCGCTCGCTGCTCCACCCCGCCCCCGTTCCGTCAGATACCGATTGGTGGAATCGATCTCTTGGATCACCTCCAAGTCATGCAAAAACATCGCCGCCGCCGGCTCCAGCTCCACCAACATCCGCTCCCGGTCGAGCAGCTCCAGAGGCTCAGCGAGCTGATAACCTTTGCCGCGTACCGCATAGACATCGAGCCCTAGCGGCGCTAGGGATTGTACGAGCTTCCAGACCGCTGCTCGCCCCACTCCGAGGAGGCCCCCGAGCTCCTCACCTGAGTGAAATCGACCATCGGCCAGCAGATGCAAAAGATGGTACCGCTGCTGCATGCCCTGCATTCTACCAGATGGCGCTCGGCAGCTGACCAGGAACTACAGTACCGCGCTCGATCCACCAGGGAAGCGCATCGTCGTCTCCCCTCAGGAGGGTGGCCGACCCGCGATTTCTTCGGCCATAATCATCGTTTCGTCCGGGTTGGTTTCGGAGCGTGCACCATCGGCGCGCAAGCCTCTGGCATCCAACTCCTTGCGGCAAGGGACACCATGAAGACATCCCTGTCGGTTTGGGTCCGGCATCCCTGTCGCACAACACCCTTGGTGCAAGCAGGTCGGCTGCCCTGAGAGGTTTTTTCACCACATCTGAGCCAAAGGCAATCGAATGGTCGCAACGATGATCAACGCCGCGATTAGTTACACGGCTGCAGCTCCCGATGTTGATGTTTTGCGCGAGAGTGTCCATAGTATGCCCGTCACACGCTGGCGGGTCGGGCGGGATGACCAGAGCCCTCCCATCAGATCACCTGGCGAGCCATCGCAAGAGATGAGCGGTGGGCACTGGAGAGCAGGATAGGGGGGTGTATTGAGCCCATCCGGGCCCTGGCCCCCGGTATCCCGCGTAAGTTTGAGGGCGCCCGTTTAACAACCGGTCCGCGCTGTTCGTCAGGCGCACAGTGACGATCAAACGGGGAGTCCGTGAGAACGCCTGGATGCCAGGGCACGGCAAAGCGCCCGGTGGTGACAAAATCGTCGGGAACGATCTTGAACAGCTGCAAGCTGGCCCCAAAAGGGGCGAGTCACAACCGGAGTGTACAAGGGAGTACATGAGGATTGCGACCCGGCGTGCGACGCAGCTCAGGCAAGCGCAGTAATTTTTGCAACAGCTTCTGAGACCGCGACATACGTTACGCGATTATCGCTCTTTCAATTTGAATGCACCTGCAGAGGAGAAAAGCATGAGTCAAGCGAGTTTGAAACCTGGAGTTGTCTGTGGAGACAGCTATAAGACACTGGTCGCAGCCTGCAAGGACGGTGGTTATGCATTGCCAGCGGTCAACGTCACCAATAGCAATACGGTGAACGCCGTCATGGAAGCGGCTGCAAAAGCGAAAGCCGATGTCATCATCCAGCTATCCAACGGTGGCGCTCAATTCTACGCCGGACAAGGTATGTCGGACAGCTTTCAGGCCAAAGTGATCGGCGCCGTCGCAGCGGCCCGGCATATTCACTTGCTGGCCGAACACTACGGGATCTGCGTCGTCATTCATACCGACCACGCCAACAAGAAGCTGATACCTTGGGTCGAAGCGATGCTCGATTGGGGCGAGCGCAATTACCGGGAGACCGGCACTCCGCTTTTTAGCTCGCACATGCTGGATCTTTCCGAAGAGTCCATCGATGATAACTTGAACGAGTGTGCGCGCATCCTTGAGCGGATGAGCAAACTAGGGATGAGCCTCGAGATCGAACTGGGTGTCACAGGCGGCGAGGAGGATGGCATCGGTGGCGAGTTCGATGACAGCGCTGACAATTCCCATCTCTATACTCAACCTGAGGACGTACTTCAGGCCTACGAAAAGCTCTCTCCCATCGGGGATTTCTCCATAGCGGCCTCCTTCGGAAATGTGCATGGTGTGTATAAACCGGGTAATGTGAAGCTGCGCCCCGAGATTCTCAAGAACTCTCAGGATCTCGTTCAGCAGAGGCATACCAATCAACGTAACCCTCTGAATCTTGTGTTCCATGGCGGTTCGGGGTCGGAAAAAGAGAAGATTCGCGAGGCCGTGGAATACGGTGTGTTTAAGATGAATATCGACACCGACACGCAGTTCGCTTTCTCAGCCCCCATCGGCACGTACGTGACCGATAATCCCAGAGCCTTCCAGTATCAGATCGACCCAGACGATGGCACGCCTTATAAAAAGCAGTATGATCCGCGGAAATACCTGCGGCTAGCGGAGCTCAGCGTGGTCGAACGGTTGCAGGAAGCCTTCGCCGACCTCGGCTCCATGGGCAGGTCTCTGGCACGGCAATAACGAAACGATTCTAGCGAGGCGAGTGCTCAGAGCTTGTGAAAAAACCTGCTGCGCTACCCGATAGCGGCGTTGGGCGGTGC
>CAZUZO010000180.1:0-5569 GCA_964624765.1 uncultured Thiotrichales bacterium | reverse complement strand
ATGAGGATGGCGAGCCGCTGCGCAACGCGCTCAGGCAAGCGCAGTAGTTTTTAAAACAGCTTTTGAGCATAGCGTGTTGGACCCATGCTTATGCGTTCGGCTCTTGCACCCTAGCACGGGCAATCCCTACCACAGGTTAATGAACCGAACCATATTGACAACTGAGGCACGCTGTTGCAGGGAACGTCGCTGGCGGCGACACTGGCTCGAGGAGTGACTATGCGTTCCTATATGTGCGTCATCTGCGGATTCGTGTACAACGAAGAGGATGGACTCCCTGAGGACGGGATACTACCGGGTACAGCTTGGGAACACATTCCCCCCAACTGGACCTGTCCGGAATGCGGAGCGCGCAAGGACGATTTCGAGCCCATCGAGATCTAGCCTAAAGCCTCATCCCGTCCCCTTCACGTGTATACATGCCGCCTTGGAATTTGATGGAGAATTCGTGGTGAAACTTGAACTCATCAGCTTCAAACTCTGTCCCTATGCTCAGCGCACAGTCATTGCCCTGTTATACAAGGAAGCCCCCTTCACCTTGACCCATGTCGATCTGGCCGATCCACCGCAGTGGTTTCTCGACATTTCACCCTTCGGTAAAGTGCCCGTGCTGCGAGTCGATGGGACAGCGGTGATTTTCGAGTCGGCCGTTATCAACGAATACATTGACGAGGTCTTTCCCGGCCGTCTCCATCCTGCAGACCCGTTGCAGCGAGCGCTCAATCGAAGCTGGATCGAATTCGGTTCGGCGTGCTTGACCGACACCTTTCGAATGATCAACGCCAAGACAGCCAACAAGTTCGAAGATGCCCATGCCGACTTGGTAGAAAAGCTACAGCAGCTGGAGGGTATCTTGAGTCGAGGCCCTTATTTTAACGGTGAACGGTTCTCGTTGGTGGACGTGGCCTATGCACCCCTACTCATGCGGCTGGAATTTCTGGGCAAGCTGTTGGAGGTTTATGCTAAGACCGCGCTTCCCAAGACAGCCAGGTGGAGCGATACGCTGCTTGCCGAGCCCGTGGTGCAGCACGCGCAGGTCCCGAATCTGTCTGATCTTTACTACGGCATGATCCGCGCCCGCGGTGGCTATCTGGCATCGCTGTTGCCCAGCCACTAGTTCGGCGACGCCGACGACCGGCCAGTAGCGCCGGCGGCTCCTTGTTCGTATTCGAGTCGCGCGGTATATTTGAAAATAGTTATCAATAAGCCTTTAGGAGTTATCGACTATGAATGCAGCCGTGATGCCCGCGTTTCGCGAAGCCCTCACCGAGGACGAAGTGGGGATTACGCCGGGAGCCCAAGCGCAGCTGGTCAAGTTATTTGACCAGGTGGACGATGACGACATCGAAGCGATACGGATTTACGTGAGTGGCGGAGGATGCTCGGGCATGACCTACGGCATGACCTTCACGGATCAACGTACCGACTACGATCGGGTGATGGAATACCCAGGTTTTCGCCTGTATATCGATGCGATCGCCCTGAATTATTTACGGGGCGTTGAGATCGACTATATCAGCCGACCGACGGGGTCAAGCTTCGTCTTCAACAACGTGTTTGCCAGTACCGGCGGGACCGGCACCTGCGGCTCCTGTGGAGCCGCGGTCGGCGCCGGTGGAGGGTGTGGTTAAGGGCGACTCTCACCCCCTGGCCGGTCCCTCGCGCCCCGAGCCGACCACCGATCGGCGCGTCTTATTGCTCGCGCTGCACAATAGCTATCGGATCGGCGCCTACAGTGAGGCTGCCCGCTGTGAAGGCATTGAACTTGTCATCGCTAGTGACGGCAGCCACTCTTTAGTCCCCGAGGTGGCAAGCGGCCTGCACGTCGATCTGCAGCAGCCTGGCGAGGCTGTCAGGCGAATTGCAGCGGAAGCCCGGCGCAAACCCTTCTTGGCCGTGCTGGCATGCGAAGATAGCACCGTGGAGCTGGCTAGCCGAGTAGCCGATGTCCTTGGGCTCAAACACAACCCCCCACATGCGGCCCGGATTGCCCGACGCAAGGATCTGGCGCGCGACGCCCTCGCCTCTCAAGGGCTACCCGTGCCCTACTTCCGTCGCCTCGACTTGGCAGTGGAGCTGTCACGTCAGATTGCGGGCATGCCGTATCCGTGTGTGGCGAAACCACTCGCGCTGTCCGCCAGTCGTGGTGTTATCCGGGCCAACGATCCGAAGGAGTTGATCGCGGCCTGTCGGCGGATTTCCGCCATCGTGCGCTCAGAATTCGATGAGGAGCTTCGCCGTTACATTCTAGTCGAGCAGTTTCTGCCCGGCGTTGAGGTGGCTGTCGAAGGCATTCTATGCGATGGACACTTACATATCCTCGCCGTATTCGACAAACCAGAGCCGCTCGACGGTCCCTATTTTGAGGAAACCTATTACGTCACTCCTTCCCGGCTGAGCCAACCGGCCCAAGAGCAAATCTATCGGCAGGTGCTTGCAGCGTGTGCAGCCTACGGTCTGCAACAGGGCCCTGTACATGCCGAGCTACGCATCGCAGACGACAAAGCGTGGATCATTGAAGTTGCAGCCAGAACCATCGGTGGAGACTGCGCCCGCCTGCTGCAGTTTGAAACGGGAATGAGTCTCGAACAGCTGGTGCTGCGCGGCGCCCTGCGCCAGCTACTGCCGCAAGCCCGGTTCGATCATGCGGCGGGTGTGATGATGATCCCGACTCCGCGGGCCGGCGTTTTGCGCCGCGTGGAGGGCGTGTTAGCGGCCCGCCAGGTGCCCTATATCGAAGATGTCAGCATCACGATCCGCGAGGGTTACGAATTGACGCCCCTGCCTGAGGGAGGAAGTTATCTGGGTTTTATCTTCGCCCGGGGATCAACACCTCATCAGGTGGAACAAGCCCTACGCCAAGCCTATCAGAAGCTCAACGTCGTGGTCGCACCCCTGTGGAAACTAACATCGGCCCTCTGAGAGGTTGTGAAAGAACCGTCGCGAGGGGCCCGAGAGCCAGGCGGATGGCGCAAAGCCGAGAGGCATATCAAGTCGATAGGCGAGGAGCGAGCACCGCCCAACGCCGCTATCGGATTGCGCAGTAGGTTTTTGCACAACCTCTGCACCGCCCCTGAATCGACCTCAGGACGCCGACTCGACCATGGGTGGCAGTCAACGCTTGCGACGATGGCCATCGCCACTATTTCTTTCCGCCCGCGGCGCGAAAGCCTTGTGGGAGTCCGCCCGCATCGCTCTCACCGAACAAAAAGCCCACCATATGCTTCTCGATGACTTCTATACTTCGGGGATCCGCCGTGCTCAACTGGTTCTCGTTGATGATCATCTGCAGCCGCTGCAGCCATTGCTCCCAACCTTCTTTCGAAACATTGTGGTAGATGCGGGTTCCCAGTTCCCCTGGATGAGGAGGCTCATCGAGGCCCTCCGCCTCACGATTCAATACCGCGCACATGACCGTTCTTGCCATAGTTAAACTCCGGTGGACGATCGAAACAGGGTGACATAAGCATGGACTGCAGAGGCTTAGACACCGATGCTACCCTCCGAAGGATCTCCTGGCGCAACGGTGACCGCAGTCCGCACCTCGCTATTATATCGCGATGTCCAACGCCGTAGCTGAATCGAGGTCAGCAAGAGGTTGACACAGCCTACCGGCACCACTATCGTCACCGCCCTGGCCTTTGTGGACAACAATTGCCGGAAAAGGAACCTATTACCGCGGGGATAAGTAACAGTGACGAGGCCCATCTCTTGGTTCATTCACTTTGCGGAAGATCCTTTGCCTAGCAAGCTTGGTTGTTGAAAGTAGATATGATTCACGCTGGTATCGTCGGAGGCACGGGTTACACGGGTGTTGAACTCCTGCGTTTGCTGGTAAACCATCCGCAGGTTTCCGTGGAAACGATTACCTCGCGTGGGGAAGCAGGCAAATCTGTAACCGATCTCTTTCCCAGCCTTCGAGGGAAACTCGATCTGTATTTTAGCGAACCGAACCCGCAAGCCCTCTCGGCGTGCGATGTGGTCTTTTTCGCTACCCCCAATGGCTTCGCCATGACACTTGCCCCTCTGTTGCTCTCAGGAGGAACGCGCGTCATTGATTTGGCGGCAGATTTCCGTCTTAAGGACGCCGACGCCTGGCACAAGTGGTACGGTTCCCCACACGCTTGTCCGGAGCTGCTCACGGAGGCTGTGTATGGCCTGCCGGAACTCAATCGCGAGGCCATCAAACATGCGCGCCTGGTAGCCAATCCAGGATGCTATC
Organism: uncultured Thiotrichales bacterium; assembly: GCA_964624765.1. GTDB lineage: Bacteria > Pseudomonadota > Gammaproteobacteria > HK1 > HK1 > JAGTVB01. Next base: position 1,347 of record CAZUZO010000180.1, on the reverse strand, counting down.
CGACAGCGGTGACCCTGGGTTTCTTGCCGCTCCTGGAAAGCGACTGTGTGTGGCCAGACGGCTTGATCGCCGACGCCAAGTCCGGTGTCAGCGGCGCTGGCCGTAAGGCAGCTATCGAGACCTCTCTGTGTGAGGCGAGCGAGACGGTCCGAGCCTATGCCGTGGCTGGCCACCGACATCTGCCGGAGATTCTTCAATGCTTGGGCGGCGCCTGTCGCCAACCTGTTGGGCTTACCTTTGTTCCACACCTCATGCCCATGATCCGCGGCATCCATGCCACGCTTTATGCCCGACTGCGTAAACCGGATCTTAACTTGCAAGAGATATTTGAGGCACGCTTTCGCGACGAGCCTTTCGTAGATGTCATGCCCGCGGGCAGCCATCCTGAGACCCGCAGCGTCCGAGGTGCCAACTATTGCCGGTTGGCGTGGCATAGGCCACCCGACGATGACACGGTGGTGGTGCTCTCGGTCATCGATAACCTCGGTAAGGGGGCAGCTGGACAGGCCGTTCAGAACATGAACATCATGTTTGGCTTAGACGAGCGCACCGGTTTAGACCAAGTCCCATTGCTGCCCTAAGAAGCTGTTTTAAAAACGACTGCGCTTGCATGAGCACGTTGCGCAGCGGCTCAAAACCGTCATGTACTCGTTTGTACACTCCGGTGGTTACTTGCCCCATGCCTGGGGCTCGCCTGTTTGGCGCCAGCTTCCAGCTGTTCAAAATCGTTCCCGACGATTTTGTCGCCCCTGTGCGCCTTGCTCTGCCGGCGCTCGTGAGATTTTTACAATAGCTTCTAAAGGGTCGGCCGCGAAATTGCTCGGCCAAGCTCATCGTTGCGCTGGATCACTCCTCGGGGGCGTCGAATCAGCACCGAAAACCCAGGAAGCGATAAAGGCGTTGGTCATCGTTTCGGCAGTTTGATGGCCTTTGCCGTTGAGGCAGCCGACCCGCACCTGCAAGGGACGCCGTGAAAACGTGCCTGTCGGCCTGGGTCCGCCCGCCTCCACACACACCCTGGCCGCAAGGGGTGCGGCTGCCGAAGGCTTGGGCACCGCGACCACGTACTCCAGAGCAACTCTGACGAAACGATGACCATGGCCGCGATAAACACGTGGCAAGACTGACCCTAGTCAGATTCCGCTTAGATTCGGAAGCTTGGTGAGTCCCGACGGTCTGTGGCAACACCTACGGAACGCTTCCGCGCGCGCTATTCGTGTGCCGATTCATGGCCACCACAAGCATCGCAGACCGTTGAGAAGGCCGGCACCTGGGAACAACATGGGCTAACAACAATGTGGGGAAACCGTAAGAAGATCAGAACGACGAAGATCGATTCGTTGATCG
>CAZUZO010000179.1:0-5595 GCA_964624765.1 uncultured Thiotrichales bacterium | reverse complement strand
TGGAATTTTTCCCTTGAAATAGCGTGCCTAAGCCGATTGAGCGACGCCACAATCCTTGAAAATACTGGCCATCGAAACCGCCACTGACGCCTGCTCTTGCGCGCTCTTTATCGATGGGGCATGCGAGGAAAGGTTTGCTGTTGCCCCGCAACGCCATGCCGAGCTTATCTTGCCTATGGTGTCAGAATTGCTTGCGGCGTCTGAGCTGATATTGCAGCAACTAGATGGTATTGCCTTTGGTCGCGGTCCCGGTGCCTTCACCGGAGTGCGGATCGCGGCGGGTGTCGCCCAGGGGCTGGCCTTTGGAACGCAGCTACCGGTGGCGCCGATCTCCACCCTGCGGGCGCTGGCGCAGGGTGCCTACCGCATCCAGGGGACAGGACACGTGCTAACAGCCATCGATGCCCGCATGGGAGAAGTTTACTGGGGCGCCTATGGGGTGGACGATGCGGGGCGCATGGCTGCGATTGTGAATGACTGTGTTGCGCTCCCGGATCAGGTGAGGGTACCGCACGGCGACCACTGGTTTGGGGTCGGCAGCGGCTGGCAAAGTTACCATCGGGCCCTTAGCCAACGAGTGGGTAAGGCCCTTGAGGGGCATGAGGGAAAACGCTTTCCCCAGGCACAGGACGTGGCGCTACTCGGGGCCGAGACGCTCGCTGCGGGTAACGGTGTCGGCGCGCATGAGGCGTTACCGCTTTATCTGCGCAATCGCGTAGCCGCAGAGCCCGCGAACCGTCCCTGAGAAGCCGTTTTAAAAGTTACTGCGCGTGCCATAGCTGGGTTGCTCGGCGGCTCGCAATCCTCATGTACTCCCTTGTACACTTCGGTTGTTACTCGCCCCATCCTTGGGGCTCGCCCCTTCGGGGCCAGCTTAGCGCTGTTCAAAATCGTTCCCGACGATTTTGTCGCCACCGTGCGCCTTGCGACTCCGGCGCTCGTGACGTTTTTAAAACAGCTTCTGAGCGACTCACCGAGCTGGACCCTGTGCGTGCACACGGTCGTTAGACTATGGCATTTTTGGATCCATGATGTTCAGACCCTTAGAGTTAGCCATTGGGCTGCGCTACACGCGCGCTAAGCGACGCAATCATTTCATCTCCTTTATCAGCCTGACCTCGATGCTGGGAATCGCATTGGGTGTGACGGCCCTGATCACGGTTCTCTCAGTTATGAACGGCTTCGAAAAGGAGCTGCGGGAACGCATTCTAGGTATGGCATCCCATGCGACAATCACCGGGTATGGCGGCAATCTTACGCATTGGGAAAGCTTGGCCTCGGGAGTCCGGCAGCATAAACGAGTAGTCGGCGCTGCCCCCTATGTGGAAGGCCAAGCCATGTTAGTGCGCGGAGGGAATGTGTATGGGGCGATCGTGCGTGGGGTGTTGCCAGCCGAAGAACCGTCCGTCGCTGATATCGAGCAATATATGGTGATGGGTAGCCTGTCTGACCTGCGACCAGGGGAATACGGTATCGTGATGGGCAAGACCCTGGCTCAAGGACTTGGAGTCGGCCCAGGGGATCAAGTCACCCTGATGGCCCCCCAGGCGCAAGTCACGCCAGCCGGTATTCTACCGAGGCTGCGTCGCTTCACCGTAGTCGGACTCGTCGAAGTGGGACATGCGGAGTACGACATGGCTTTCGCTTTGCTGCATATCGAAGATGCCGCCCGGCTTTTTCGGTTGCAGGGTCAGGTGAGCGGATTGCGACTCAAGCTGGACGACATTTACGCCGCGCCTGCGGTGAGTCGACAACTGACAAGTGAGCTTGGGGGCCACTTTTGGGTGCGTGACTGGACCCAATACCACGTCAACTTCTTCCGGGCCTTGAAGACCGAGAAGGTGGTCATGTTCATTATCCTGGCGCTGATCGTTGCCGTGGCTGCCTTTAACATCGTGTCGACGCTGATCATGGTGGTGACGGACAAGCAATCTGATATCGCCATTTTGCGTACCCTAGGGGCATCACCCGGGAGCGTTATGCTCATTTTCGTGGTCCAGGGTACGGTCATCGGTTTGGTGGGCACCCTATTCGGTGTGCTCGGCGGGATCGCCCTGGCGACTAACGTGGAAACCATAGTTCCTATCATCGAGCAATTTTTTAGTGTCAAATTTTTGTCTCCGGACGTGTATTATATTAGTGAAGTGCCCTCCGACATGCGCTGGCCGGATGTTGTGCTGATCGCCACTACTGCCTTCGTAATGTGCACTTTGGCGACGTTGTATCCCGCTTGGCGTGCGTCCCGCACTCAACCGGCAGAGGCCTTGCGTTATGAGTAGTTCCCCGCCTGTGCTTCAGGGCCGTGCCCTGATGCGCACGTTTACCGACGGCGGGCTGCACGTCGAAGTCCTCAAGGGCGTGGATCTCTGCGTCGAGGCGGGGGAACGCATCGCCGTGGTCGGCGCTTCCGGGTCCGGGAAAAGCACCTTGCTGCATCTGTTGGGAGGGCTGGATCGACCTACCCAGGGCGAGGTTTGGGTAGACGGCCAGAACCTGGCGGCGCTGAAGGAGCGTGCCCGCGGCGAGTTGCGCAACCGCACACTGGGTTTTGTCTACCAGTTTCACCACCTGCTGCCGGAATTCACGGCGCTGGAGAACGTGAGTATGCCTCTGCTCATCGCCAAGGCGCCCGGCGACACCGCCTATGCACGCGCCCGCATCATGCTAGAACGCGTCGGTTTGGGGCAGCGTCTCGATCACAAGCCAGGGGAGCTCTCTGGCGGTGAGCGCCAGCGTGCCGCCATCGCCCGCGCGTTGGTGACGCGGCCGCACTGCGTGCTAGCCGATGAGCCTACCGGCAATCTCGATCGACGAACCGCAGAGGCGGTGTACCAGCTGATGTTAGAGTTGAACCAAGAGTTTCGTACCAGCCTGGTGGTCGTGACCCACGATGTGCAGCTCGCGCAGCGTATGGATCGGGTGTTACGCTTAGTCGACGGCGTCCTTAGACAAACGGACAGCAGGGCGATATAGCGTCGATGCTCGCGTTGTGCGTTGCTTGCGTCGCGTGTTCCAGCGGTGCACGACGTGGAGCCGCCACCCAATGCGCACTACCGCGTTGCCAAGTGCAGCGCTACCGACACCCAAGATCAGGCAGCCGAGAAGGAAAGGCTTCCATACGACACTGAACTTAGTGGCTAACCAATGCAAAGAGATGCTGAATTCGATTGCCCGAGGCGTTTCATCGAGTATCCAGGTGCCGAGTTTGTAGGCGGCAAAGAACAGCGGCGCCATCGTCACTGGATTGCTTACCCAAACCATTAGCACGGCGATCGGCAAGTTGCGGCCGAAGGCGACGGCAGTAGCGGCCGCCAGCAGCATCTGAAACGGCACTGGGACGAACGCGAAAAACAGGCCGATGGAAACACCACCGGCGACGGAGTCGCGGTTCAAGTACCACAAGTTGGGATTCTGTAGCGGCTTGCCGAGAAGCTGTAAGAGCTTTTCGCGATGCAGTTCGTGAGGTTTCGGCAGCCATCGTTTCAGGAATCGTCTGGGCATCGGTTTGTCTGTTGCGCAAGATGCATGACTGCATCGCTGGGATGTCAAGGCGCCGAGGGCATCCTCGCTGTTCACCTATCTCTCGCATCGATCGGGTCGCCGCCGTCGCTTCCCTACCGGGCTTCTCGCGACGGTTGTTTCACAACTTCTCAGACCTATCGTCTCTTACGCTGACCGACAACGGGGTCGGATCTCGCCCATGCAAGATTGGCTCCTTGCAGAGGTCGTGGCCTAGCGGAGGTATCCCTGTCTCACCACCTATCGGTTTGAGCCGAGCATCCCAAGGGGCCGTCATACCGGCACGGATTGCCGGTATCCAGACCACAGGGAAGTGGCCCAGACAGCCATCCATGGCGACTGGGTTCCGGCAATCCCTGCCGGAACGACGGGTTTGAAGGAACTGATAGGTGGCAAGGTATCCCTGTGCTCGGCTTGCGATGGTCATCCAACGTTGTTTGGCAGCGGCCCAGGACTTCTGATCTCTTTTCAGACACCGATCCGAGGCCAGTTATCGCTCTCTGAGGGTGATGCGGATCTAACGCTGACGACGGCCCGCGTGCGTGCGCGGCAACCCTGTGAGGTGTCGCAAACACGGCACAGAGCTTGAATAGTGCCATCCGCTGGCACCGGGCGGGGGCCGCGAATCGCCTCGCGTCGTGCTGAGAGCGCCGGCGCGAAGCCAGGCGCTCATCCACCGACGGTTTCCCAAACACCACCATTATCTCCCAATCGAGAGTCTCCGATAAACAGTGGGCGTGGGTGTAATCGCCTTTTTCGCTGGGATACTCGCCATCGTCGAGCTTCCCGCCTTGCCCGATCCGATGTTTGTGCAGTTCATTCCCCTGCTGGTTTTGCTGCTGGTCGCGCGCCCGCTGCGTCTGCTATCGTTTTTCCTACTCGGTTGCTTGTGGGCGTTGCTGCGAGCCGATCTCGTCCTGAGCAACCGGCTCCCTAGCGAGCTTGAGGGCCGAGATCTGGTCGTAGAGGGGAAGATCGCCGCGTTGCCAACGCGAAGGGCCGATAGAACTCAGTTTCTGTTCGAAATCGAACGGATAGAGGAACGGCAAGAGCCTCGCAAGCGATCGGTTCGGGCTCGGCTCAGCTGGTTTGGCGAGTTTCCCCAGCTAATTCCAGGCGACCGATGGCGGCTTACCGTACGTCTTAAACAGCCGCGCGGATTCATGAATCCCGGCGCGACCGACTACGAAGGTTGGTTGTTTCAAAATCAAATTGGGGCCACGGGTTACGTCCGCCCGCAGGCCAGCCAGCATCGGCTTGGTCGCACCTCCGACTACTCGATAGCGCGGTGGCGGTCGCGGCTCGCCGATGCCATCGAGAGGGGGCTAAGAGATGCTCCGAGCCTTGGCCTTGTTCAGGCTCTAGCCATCGGCGAACGCAGCCTGATTTCCGAGCCAGAGTGGCGACTGTTGCGTGCCACGGGAACCAGTCATCTCATGGCGATCTCCGGCCTCCATATCGGTTTGGTGGCGGGTCTGGTGTTCTGGCTGGTGAAGCGCCTTTGGGCGCTGGCGGGTTCTGCGCCACTATGGGTGGCTGCCCCGCGTGCGGCTGCCGTCGCAGCCACCACTGCGGCGTGTATCTATGCGTTGCTCGCTGGTTTCTCCATTCCGACCCGCCGAGCCTTGATAATGGTGGCAATTCTCATGCTCGGGCTGGTCCTGAGGCGCAACGTCGCGCCGTTCTTGACCCTTTCCTGGGCACTTTTCATCGTGCTGCTCATCGATCCGTTCTCGGTTCTTTCAATAGGCTTCTGGTTGTCGTTTGGGGCCGTGGGCGTCATCCTGTTCGGTATGCGGGGATATCTGTCGAACCGTGGTGTTTGGTGGCGGTGGGGGCGTGTACAGGTGCTCGTTGCCGTTGGACTGTTACCGCTCACGCTGCTTTTTTTTCAGGAGCAATCCCTCATTGCGCCTCTAGCCAATCTTGTCGCGGTGCCCTGGGTCGGCATCGTCGTGTTACCTGTCATCCTCTTGGGCACCTTGCTTGTATTGCCGCTACCGGTGGTCGGCGAAACGCTGTTAGCCTTGGCCGCTCTGGGGATCGATCTCATTTGGGGACTTTTGCATAGCCTCG
>CAZUZO010000178.1:0-5622 GCA_964624765.1 uncultured Thiotrichales bacterium | reverse complement strand
CGTCGCGAGCGGCCCGAGAGCCAGGCGGACGGAGCGCAGCGACGAGACATATCAGGTAGATAGGCGAGGAGCGAGCACCGCCCAACGCTGCTATCGGGTTGTGTAGCAGGTTTTTTCACAACCTCTGAGCGAGTTAGCTAGCAGAACGCGCTTGTCCTGAGGCAGTGGTTGCAGAGCCTTGCGTTCTGTGCAAGCTTCTAGTCTGTTTCGGCTTCGGCGACCCCTTTGGCCCAACATGATGATGCGCCCTCGGCACCGGATAAGCGCGCTAATGTCTGCTTGTCTCATTTTCACCTCGTCGGCATTCGCCTTCCCGGACAGCTCCGAGGGAAGGGGGTCGCTGTGCGCCCCCCTTCCCTGGCTGCCGGAGCGTCCCCTTACCGAAATGAGTTCCGATGCGCCGGATGAAATCCACATAACGGCCGATAGCGTGGATCTCATCGGCAAAGGGATCTCGGTGCTCACGGGCAAGGTCCAGATCTTAAGCGGGCGGCAACACCTGGAGGCGCAGAGAGTCTGGTACAACGAAGGCACGGGCTTTATGGATGTTCAAGGCAACGTGCGATTCTGGGATGAAGGGTTGTATGCCTCCGGAGAACGCGGGCGCTTCGAGCTTTTCACGAAGCTCGGGCGCATCGAACAAGCCCGCTTCAGGCTCGATGCAGAGCACGCACGCGGCCAAGCGCGCGGCATTGTCATCGATAGCCGCGACGAAGTGCTGCAGGCAGAGGAGGGGACTTATACGACCTGTGACGCTGGCAATCGTGATTGGCTGCTCAGGGGAAAAAATATCAAGCTTAATAGACGATCCGAGGTTGGCTCAGCCTGGAATGTCACCCTCAGTATCAAAGGCGTGCCGGTCCTCTACAGCCCCTTTCTCACCTTTCCGCTGACAGACAAGCGGAAATCGGGTTTTTTGCCGCCGCGCTTTGGCACTTCTGCCAAGACCGGCATCGAGCTGTTGATCCCTTACTACTGGAATATCGCACCCAATCAGGACGCCACGTTTACCGCAAGGGGTATGACCCAACGCGGCGCTTTGCTTGCCGGCGAGTATCGATTCTTGACCCAAAGTGCCAGCGGGCAGCTCGGTCTCGAATACTTGCCCTATGACCTACAGAGGGGGACCCCTCGCGGGGCACTGAGTTTGCAGACGCGCTGGAATCTGACTCCGCGCTGGGGGACGCAGCTCGACATCAATCAGGTGTCCGATACTGATTACCTTGCGGATCTGGGCACCAGCCTAGAGTTTAGCAGCATACAGTTTCTGGAACGCCGTGGCGATGTCCACTATAGGGGGGATGGGTGGGCAGCTCTGGGTCGGGTACAGAGTTATCAGACCGTGGACCAAAACCTGGCTCCGGAAGAGCGACCCTACGCACGGCTTCCCCAACTGCTGGTGTCCAACACGACCCGCGAGCGAAACCGGCGTTTCAACGCGGGATATCAGGTCGAGCTGGCCAACTTTGAGCGCCGGGCGGGGGTCACCGGTGCGCGTATCGATGTTCAACCTTCTTTCAGCTACCCGCTACGCAGCGCCGCTCTGTTCTTCGTGCCACGCGCTAACGTCCGCTATACGGGCTATTATCTGGGCAACACTCCTCTTGACCAAGACAACGAGCCCTCTCGGCTGTTACCGACGCTGAGCGTGGATGCTGGCGCTTTCCTGGAGCGCAGCTGGCACTTCGGAACGGAGTCCTTTATTCAGAGCTTAGAACCACGGGCCTACTACCTGTTCGTTCCCTTCGAGGATCAAACCGACATCCCAGTATTCGATACCGGCCGGTTCACCTTCGGCTTCGATCAACTGTTTAGAGACAACCGCTTTAGCGGTCCGGACCGAGTCGGCGATGCGAATCAGCTTACCCTGGCCTTCACGAGTCGCCTCCTGTCAACCTCCACCGGTAAGGAATTGCTGAGAACGAGCCTTGGCCAGATCGTCTATTTTCGTGACCGGGAAGTGAACCTGCCGGAGGAAACGCCCCAAACGGGCTCGTCCTCGGACATTGTCGCCGATGTGGGCGCGAGCTTATTCGATAGCTGGCGATTCTCGGGAGGATTTCAGTGGAACACCAACCAAGGGCACATCGAGCGGCTCTCCACTGGCTTGCGCTATCAACCGGATCGGGAGCGCGTGATCAACCTCTCCTATCGTTTTCGTCAGGATGTCGTCAACCAGAGCGACTTCTCGTTCCGATACCCTGTCGGTCGACGCTGGGGAATTGTCGGTCGTTGGACCTACGCCTTCGATGGTAACACCACAGTGGACACTTTCGCCGGTCTTGAGTACGAAAGCTGCTGCTTCGCCGTACGTGCAATCGCCCGTCGTTTCCTGACCGACAGCACTGGCGAGTTCAACACCGGCTTTTTTCTGCAGTTGCACCTCAAGGGTCTCGGTGGTCTCGGTAAGGAGGCAGCGGCTTTCTTGCAACAGAGCATTCCCGGGTATGAGCCTGGCTTTTGATCGTCTCGCGAAGTGGCAGGTTGCTACCCTGCAATAGGACATGGGAGGGGGTCGGCTGCCCCCAAGGCAAAGGTTATCAAGCTGTCGAAACGATGACCAACGCTCATTATTTGCTGCGCTCTACCTGGCGCGCATCACTCCCCGTGAATAAAGCGCTGCAATGAGATCGCTTTGGGTCACCATTCCCACGATGCGGTCATCCGGATCCACGATGGGAACGTGATGAAGCCCTCTATCGGAAAGCAGTGGCACCAGATCAACGACATGGCTGCTTGCTCCAACCGTGATAACGGGCGCTGTCATCACCTCGGCAATGGCCACCGGCTTGCGCTGCTCGGCACCGTAGCCGGAGGATTGAGCCGGGCGAATCAGATTGACCAAACGTTCTGGGAAATCTTGATACGCTTTCAGATCGACTCGTTTCAGAAAGTCGACCAGTGTCACGATGCCGATGACGCGCTTCTCGATATCCAAAACGGGCAGCGCTTTGATCTTGTGGTAGCGCAGCAATGCCCAAGCCTCCTCCGGCGGTGTATCAACCTTGATGGTCACCAGATCTCGCGACATCACGTCAGCGCAGGTTATGTCGGTGAACCGTCGCCGTGCCGCCTGCGCAACGATCCGGCTATAGAGTTTTTGCAGATCGCCTTCGGTAATGTCCAGGAAGCTATCGAACTCCTGCAAAGCGCGGTGGAGATCCTCCTCGTCGATGCCGAGCCGCTCTAACGGTGGAGGGTCACGGTGCTTGTGCCGCCTATCGGGCTGGGGCCAGCTGGGGGCCGGATAGCGCTGACCCCCAGGAAGGTTGTGTATCGTCAAGGCTGCCAAGAGCATGACCGCGATATTGATCGCCACGGGCGTCAGCAGGAACTGATAATGCAGCTGATGAATGCTTGCGTCGCCCAATATCGGCACCAGCGCAACGGCGCCGCCCGGAGGGTGCAGCGAGTGAGTCAGATACATCGTCGTCACGGCCACCGCAACGGCAGCTGCAGCCGCGAATGCCGGTTCCGGAATGAGACTGGCGCAGGTTACGCCGATACCTGCCGAGATAAGCTGGCCGCCTGCGAACGGCCAGGGCTGGGCCAAAGGGCTATGGGGCAGCGCAAACAAGAGTACCGCCGAAGCTCCCATGGAGGCGACCAGTATCGGTGCGCCCAACCCACTGACGAGCTCGGTGCTCACCGAGACCACGCTGAACATGGCAATGAATACAGCAAGGCCTAGTGCCAACGCTCTTCGCAGCGTGATGGGGACCGGCTCGCTGATGAAGTAATGCAGTAGCTCTCTCAAGGCTTGACGTCCTCGCTAACACATTCGTGGGGCCATCGCCCACTTGCAACGGCTGAGGATGCTGTGGGCCGCCCAAGACAGCTTTGAAGGCGACCTTAGACGTCTAGCATCAGCTTGCGTGGCTTGCGCATGCCGGCGATCTTGCACGCCTGTTGGCCGTAGCCGTACGGGAATAGGTGATAAAGGTGACGTCGCGTACCTCCTTCTTTTCCCCAGATGGCCCGCATATGCTTAAGTAGCGTGCGTGCCTCAGGGACGCTCTCGTTCTTCTCGAAGTAACTTCGGACGTAGCGGATGATTTCGAGACGCTCTGGCGTCAGTTCCAATCCAGCCTCAATGGCCAACGGCGCCATCAGCCCGGGATGCCAGTCGTTGGCGTCGAGCAGAAATCCCTCCTCGTCCCGGCCAACCTGGTTCAGAGTGACGCCTTCGGGGGTGCTCGCCGCAGGTGTACTAGGCATTGTGAGTTTCTCTCCTTTCCACTTGGGCATGAAATTCGATGACATGCTTATCCGGTTGACTCAGGTATGTACTACGGGTGGTGGTGCGGCGCAATTTCCACACCTGGAACAGCTGCCTTTTCTAGGACTTGAATGCATGTTAGGCGCGGCCGCGTTCAACATGTAGCGATTTCCTGAGTCAACCGGATAGGCATATTCGATGATTATATTGGTGTATTAAGAATTGGACAAAATGAATTTAGTGAACAAAAATATCGAAGATATTGATAGTTACCTCCTTCTGCACCCACATGGACATCGATCTGGCTCGGACTTTCCTAGCGATTGCGGCCCACGGAAGTTTTCTGGACGCGGCCAAACGACTGCACGTAACGCAGTCCACCGTGAGCACCCGCATTCAGAATCTTGAGGCCGATCTGGGCGTCAAGCTGTTCGTCCGTAACCGTGCGGGGGCCACCCTGACTCCAGCCGGGCGACGTTTTTTGCAGCATGCCAAAACTCTAGTGCTGACGGTCGAGCAGGCGCGTCACGACGTCGGTTTGCCAAACCGTTATCGCGCCAGCCTTCGGGTTGGCGGCCGCATCGCCCTGTGGGAGGGTTTTCTGCCCCGTTGGGTCGGTTGGATGCGCAAGGCGGCGCCGGATGTCTCCATCCGTGGCGAGATCGGTTTCGAGGAGGACCTGATGCGACGCCTCATCGAGGGCACTCTGGACATCGGCCTGATGTATACCCCAAACCATGCTCCCGGCCTAATGGTGGAGCATCTGTTCGACGAGACACTGGTCCTGGTCAGCTCGCGGCGCGATACCCGCTGGCCGGGTGATGACTACATCTACGTCGAGTGGGGTCCGGATTTCTATGCTAAGCATCGCCATAGCTATCCAGACCTAGAGGGGACGCCGCAAGTGGTCAACATCGGTTGGCTGGGTGTCCAGCTGATCCTGGCCAACGGCGGCTCCTGCTTTTTACCCATTCGTATGGCTCGGTCCCTGATCGAGGAAGGGCGCTTGTTTCAGGTTGTCGATGGCCCTGAATTTGCCCACCCCGCCTACATGGTGTTTCCCCGTGCGTCCGACAGTGAAGTCTTGCGACAGGCCGTCGAGGGGCTGCGCGAGTTGGCAGGCGGGAGAGCGAAAGCTGACCTCGGCCCGGTATGCCCCCCTCGCCACCTTGATTAAAGACAAACAAAACTGAGTGGATTACACTATCGGCATAGTCGATACATGATCGGAACCGGACCATGCCCCAAGTCGGCATGGGCTTCGCTCGCTCGTTAGGCTTGCCCGATAGGCTGCCGGCGTAACTTCGACCCAGGCCGAGCTTCTGGCACGATGTTTATTCTCACAACCCCTGAGAGGTTGTGAAAAAACCGTCGCGAGCGGCCCGAGAGCCAGGCGGACGGCG
>CAZUZO010000177.1:0-5640 GCA_964624765.1 uncultured Thiotrichales bacterium | reverse complement strand
TGCCGACTTGAACATTGGCTGGGATCACTACCACGAATGTCTTAGGAGCGCTATATACTCGCCACGGCCAAAAAGTACGTTACGTAGCGGAGACTGGGCCGCACGGGCGTTGGTCATCGTTTCGGCCGTTTGATTGCGTTGGCCCTGGGGGCAGCCGACCCCAGGCCGCAAGGGACGCCGTGAAGACGTTCCTGTCGGCTTGGGTCCGGCATCCTTGCCGCACACACCCTTGCGGCCCGGGGTTCGGCTGCCGAAGGCTTGGGCGCTGACGGGAGGCTCCGAACAGCAACCTTGACGAAACGATGACCCCGGTCGCCGCACGACTGAGAGGTTGTGAAAAAACCTGCTGCACAACCCGATTGCGGCGTTGGGCGGTGCTCGCTCTTCGCTTATCTATTTGATATGTCTCGTCGCTGCGCGCCGTCCGCATTGCTCTCGGGCCGCTCTCGACGGTTTTTTCACAACCTCTGAGCTTTCATCCAACCGTTACCCCTATACGTGCCCGCGTCCAGAACATTCGGTCATGCCCGCGTAAGGTATAGTCGAAACTAGCCCTTGTTCTTGCGGAATTCCATTCGGCTGCGCGCGCTGGCGCCCAGGAGCAAGAAGGCGGCAAGTAGAAACAAGGGCAGTACGGTCTGCGGTTTCAGCGCATTACCGGTCTCGATGGCCTCCACGGCACCGTAAACGGCTGTCGCGTATACCCCCCACTTTACAGTGAGGCCGAGTAGGGCCGCCAGCAGAAAGGTGCCTAGAGGCAAACCCAATAGTCCGCCCGCATAGTTCACGAACGAATGGGGAAAACCGGGCAGCACGCGCAGCGCGGCCTGCGTCAGGAGGTCGCTTCTGCGGCTCAGCAGCTCAACCAGGCGTTTGGCATTGCGTCCCGGTGACCGGCGCTTGCCGAGCCGGTGCGAAACGCGATGGGCGCCCAACGCTCCGACCAGGCTACCGGTGACCAGCATCGCGATGGAGACCAGAGGAGGGTGAAACGGCGCGATCAACCAAAGGGCGAGACTGCCTGGCAGAGCGAACGTGAACATTACGGCCATCAATGCGACGACGCCAACCATGGCCAGCGGCCGGTCCGCGATCTGGTTGCCCCAATCCAGCAGCACCGTAAGGTCCTGTGTGCGCCACCAGCCTAGCACCAGGCCGGCCAAGATCAGCGTCAGGAGCAGCAAACTGCGCCAGTGGTTCCGCAGCCATGGGGTAAGGGGATGGGTGCGCATCGAGTTTTAAGTGCGAAAGCGATAAGTCAGCAACGGCTAAAGCACCTGGGTTTGCGGATGTCGCCAACCGTACAGGACGGGTTGCCGGTGTTGCATTTGTTATGTGCACAACGCTGCAGCAAGCCATAGAAACAGTAAATCTATCAATAGGTTGATGTCAATCAGGTGGCGTGGCACGGGCCTTGCCGAAGGTCTTCTAACTCCAGTTCTAACGAGCGACCCGCAAGGAGAATTTCCTATGGCCATCCGGCAGTGCGCGATTTATGGCAAGGGCGGCATCGGCAAGTCCACCACCACCCAGAATCTGGTGGCGGCGATGGCCGAAGCAGATAAAAAGATCATGATCGTCGGCTGCGATCCGAAAGCCGATGCGACCCGCCTCATCCTTCATTCTAAAGCCCAAGAAACCATCATGCACCTCGCTGCTGAGCAGGGTAGCGTGGAGGACCTGGAACTTGAAGATGTACTCAAAGAGGGTTATCGCGGCGTGATGTGTGTCGAGTCCGGAGGACCGGAGCCCGGGGTGGGTTGCGCGGGCCGCGGCGTGATAACCGCCATTAACTTCCTCGAGGAAGAAGGGGCTTACGAAGAGGATCTCGATTTCGTCTTTTACGACGTCCTTGGAGACGTGGTGTGCGGCGGTTTTGCCATGCCGATCCGGGAGAACAAGGCCCAGGAGATCTACATCGTCGTGTCCGGTGAAATGATGGCGATGTACGCGGCCAACAACATCGCCCGGGGCATCGTGAAATACGCGAGCTCGGGTAGTGTGCGCCTGGCCGGCCTGATCTGTAACTCCCGCATGACGGATCGCGAGTCGGATCTTATCGAAGCCCTTGCCGCACGTCTTGGCACCCAGATGATTCATTTCGTCCCCCGCGACAACGTGGTGCAGCGCGCCGAGATACGGCGCATGACCGTTATCGAGTATGACCCCACTTGCAAGCAGGCCGATGAGTATCGCGCCCTGGCACACAAGATGATCCACAACAAGAAATTCGTGGTGCCGAAACCTCTTTCCATGGATGAGTTGGAGGATCTGTTAATGGAGTTTGGCATTCTCGACGACGACGATAGCCTAGTCGGTAAGACAGCCGCCGAGGAAGCCGCCGAGCGCATGGCTGCGATCGGCTAGATCGATGACGCTTACCAACACTTGCGAAGGAGGCAGTCCATGCCCGAATTGACCCGCGAACAGGCTGAGGCCCTCATCCAGGAGGTGCTGGAGGTTTATCCCGACAAGGCCAAGAAGGACCGCGCTAAACACTTGGCGGTCAATGATCCAACGCTTAGTAGCGCGAAGAAGTGCATCACTTCGAATCGCAAATCCTTACCGGGGGTGATGACCATCCGCGGGTGCGCCTATGCTGGATCCAAGGGGGTGGTATGGGGACCGGTGAAGGACATGGTGCATGTGTCCCATGGACCGGTTGGCTGCGGCCAGTATTCACGCGCCGGGCGCCGTAACTATTACACCGGCATGACCGGCGTGAATACCTTCGGCACCATCAATTTCACCTCCGATTTTCAGGAGCGTGACATCGTCTTCGGCGGGGATAAGAAGCTTGCCAAGCTTATCGACGAGATAGAGATGCTGTTTCCGCTGAGCAAGGGGATTACCTTGCAGTCCGAATGTCCCATAGGGCTCATTGGTGATGACATTGAAGCGGTGTCGCGCAAGAAGTCCAAGGAGTCCGGCAAGCCTGTGGTTCCGGTGCGTTGCGAAGGCTTTCGTGGTGTGTCGCAGTCCCTTGGGCACCATATTGCCAACGACTCGATTCGCGATTGGGTCCTGGATCGGCGTGACGGCGATCAGGGCTTTAAGAGCACCCCTTACGACGTGTCAATCATCGGCGACTATAACATTGGCGGTGATGCCTGGTCATCGCGGATTTTGCTGGAGGAGATGGGGCTCCGTGTCGTGGCTCAGTGGTCAGGGGACGGGAGTCTCTCGGAGATGGAACTGACCCCCAAAGTAAAGCTCAATCTCATTCACTGCTACCGTTCCATGAACTACATCTCGCGCCATATGGAGGAGAAATATGGCATCCCTTGGTTCGAGTATAACTTCTTCGGGCCTAGCAAGATTGCTGAGAGTCTTCGGGCCATCGCCGCGCATTTCGATGACACGATAAAAGCCGGTGCGGAGCGTGTGATCGCTCGCTACAAATCGTTCGCCGACGCCGTGGTCGATAAGTACCGGCCGCGACTGGAGGGCAAACGGGTGATGCTGTTCGTCGGTGGGCTGCGACCCCGGCATACCATCGGCGCCTATGAAGATCTCGGAATGGAGGTGATCGGCGCCGGTTATGAATTCGCCCATAACGACGACTACGATCGGACGCTCAAGGAAATGGGGGCGGCGACTCTGCTCTTTGATGACGTCACCGCCTACGAGTTCGAGGAGTTTGCCAAGCGGCTGCGCCCGGATCTGATCGGCTCGGGAATCAAGGAGAAATACATCTTTCAGAAGATGGGGATCCCGTTTCGTCAGATGCATTCCTGGGATTACTCCGGGCCTTACCATGGCTACGACGGATTCGCGATATTTGCCCGAGATATGGACATGACGATCAACAATCCGTGCTGGGGCAAGCTCGATGCGCCTTGGAGGCGTGCTGTCTCCCCGACGGCAAATACCTAGTGTCCCATGTTGCCGGCATGCTCGGTGCGCGCCGGCCCAGAGGAAGGTGGCGTACGCCCAGCTACGCTGGGGACGGTGGTCCCCCAACCAAAACCCATGCCGTTGTCCACAGATGGGTGGCGCGGTATATGGAGACAAGCCATGAGCCAAGACACCGAAGTGATCAAACCCGGTTATCCGCTTTTTCTCGACCGCAACTATCAGGAAAGCCTTGCGAAAAAGCGCGCTTGTTTTGAGGAACCCTTTGCAGCGGAAAGGCTGGAGGAGACCTTCCAGTGGACCACCACGGAGGAATACAAGGCGCTGAACTTCAAGCGCGAGGCCCTCACCATCAACCCGGCAAAGGCTTGCCAACCTCTCGGTGCGGTCCTTTGCGCCCTCGGGTTCGATAAGTGTTTACCCTATGTGCACGGGAGTCAGGGCTGCGTTGCGTACTTTCGCACCTATTTCAACCGCCACTTCAAGGAGCCAGTGGCTTGCGTCTCCGATTCCATGACCGAGGATGCCGCGGTGTTTGGCGGGCAAAAAAACATGTTCGAAGGATTGAAAAACGCCAAGGCCCTCTATAAGCCCGAGATGATGGCCGTGTCCACGACGTGCATGGCAGAGGTTATCGGTGATGATCTGAATGCTTTCATCGGTAACGCCAAGGAGGCAGGGCATATTCCACGCGATTTCCCGGTGGCTTTTGCCCACACACCGAGCTTTGTCGGCAGCCATACCACGGGCTGGGACAACATGTTCGAGGGGGTGATCCGGCATTTCACCTTGAACTCGATGCAGGACAAGCAGCCGGGTAGCAATGGCAAGCTTAACGTCGTGCCCGGATTCGAGACCTATTTGGGGAATTTCCGGGCCATCAAACGGATGCTGCGGGAAATGGGCGTGGACTTTACGCTGCTCTCGGATCCGGAAGAGGTTCTCGATACGCCCTGCGATGGAGAATACCGGATGTATGCGGGCGGGACGACTCAGGTTGAGGTGAAAGATGCTCCCAATGGCATCGATACCTTGCTCCTGCAGCCCTGGCAGCTGGTCAAGACTCGCAAGTTTGTGCAGGACACCTGGAGGCATGAGGCGCCAGCGATTCGTATTCCCATGGGGCTCAGTTGGACTGACGATTTTCTGATGAAGGTCTCCGCGCTCACCGGCAAGCCCATTCCAGAGTCTCTAGAGAAGGAGCGCGGACGGCTCGTCGATATGATGACCGATTCGCACGCTTGGCTCCACGGCAAGCGTTTCGCGCTTTGGGGGGATGCGGATTTCGTGATGGGTATGAGTCATTTCCTATTGGAATTGGGTGCCGAGCCCACCCACATCGTCTGTCATCATGCCAACAAGCGCTGGCGCAAGGAACTTGAGGGGATATTAAAAAACTCCCCCTATGGACAAGGCGCGGCGGTGCACACCGGCAAAGATCTCTGGCATCTGCGGTCCCTCGTGTTTACCGACAAGCCGGATTTCATGATCGGCAACTCCTACGGCAAGTTCATCCAGCGTGATACTCGGCGTAAGGGCAAAGAGCACGAAGTCCCCCTTATCCGCATCGGCTTCCCGATCTTCGATCGGCATCACTTGCACCGTAAGACGACCCTTGGCTACGAAGGTGCGATGTATATTCTCACCACCCTCGTCAACGCGGTGCTTGAGCGTCTCGACGAAGAAACGATGACCATGGGCAAGACCGACTTCGGTTTCGATCTGGTTCGCTAAGAAGCTGTTTTAAAAATGTCACGAGCGCCGGCAGAGCAAGGCGCACGGTGG
>CAZUZO010000176.1:0-5676 GCA_964624765.1 uncultured Thiotrichales bacterium | reverse complement strand
GAGGAGCGAGCACCGCCCAACGCCGCTATCGGGTTGTGTAGCAGGTTTTTTCACAACCTCTGAGGGCTGTGAGGGTTTCTTAAAGGTTGGCATGGCCGGTCACGATGTATTCGCTTCACGCAACGACTCCCACCTTTACTGAGTAGATGTCATAATAGGGCTCCTACAGTTAGAAGCTGTTTTAAAAACTACTGCGCTTGCCATAGCTGCGTTGCACAGCGGCTCGCAATCCTCATGTACTCCCTTGTACACTCCGGTTGCTTGCCACCGTGCGCCTTGCTTTGCCGGCGCTCGTAAAACTTTTAGAACAGCTTCTTAGGGCATGCTGACCGCACGTCACAAGGATTCGTTATGGGTTTGTTGATAACCGATGCCTTCGCGCAGCAGGGAGGAGCGCCAGCCGACGCCGGCTTTGGAGGGGCGCTGCTGTTTCCTATACTGCTCTTTGTGATTTTCTATTTTCTCCTTATCCGTCCGCAGCAGAAGCGTGCCAAAGAGCACAAGAAAATGGTGGAAGGATTGGCTAAAGGAGATGAAGTGGTCACCAATGGTGGCTTGTTGGGCCGTATCAATAAAATCGACGAAAACTTCATTGCGCTGGAGATCGCCGACGGGCTGGAAGTTAAGGTGCAGCGCCAGGCGGTGGCATCTCTGATGCCAAAAGGCACATTGAAAGCTTCGTGAGATCCCGCCCAAGCCGGGCTTGCTCGGAAGGCATTCGCGCCGCTGCCAGACGGTTACAAGGACGTTCTCGGTTTACTGCTAGCTGATCGCTCACCATCCATCCGATGCTGAATCGCTACCCCCTCTGGAAGTATTTGCTGTTGCTAGCCGTGTTTTTAGGTGCGCTGTTTTTCGCCCTGCCCAATCTTTACGGTGAGGATCCGGCCATCCAAGTGTCGGCCGTCCGAGGGGCGCAAGTAGGGCCAGCTCTAGAAGAACGCATCACGGCTCTTCTGCGCGAGGCCGATATTTCTCCGCGGCGTATCGAACGCGATGACAGGCGCCTGCTGGTTCGATTTGCCGACACTGAAACCCAGCTACAAGCGCGGGACGTGGTACTCGAGGGGCTCGGGGCCGATTACGTGGCGGCGCTTCACCTCGCGTCGGCCGCTCCGGAGTGGCTAACGCGCCTCGGTGCGCTGCCGATGTATCTCGGTTTGGATCTGCGTGGCGGGGTCCATTTCTTGATGGCGGTGGATATGGAGGCGGCGGTACAGCAGGCCGCCGAGCGTTACGTGGGCGACATTCGTGCCTTTCTGCGCGGCGAGAGGATACGCTATCAGACCATTGCCCGCAGCCGGGATAAGGTGGAGGTCAGTTTTGCCGATGCGTCACTGCGTGCCCAAGCGGCTCAGCGCATAGCCCGGGAGTTCCCGGAACTCGAGCTCAGTGAGCAAGACCGTCCTGAGGATTACCGCTTGCAGCTCGGTTTGGCTAGGAGTGCGGCCGAGGAAACGCGGCGGTTCGCCTTGCAGCAGAATCTCACCACGCTACGCAATCGTGTCGATGAGCTTGGCGTGGCTGAACCGGTCATTCAACAGCAGGGTAGCGATCGTATCGTGGTCCAGCTTCCCGGGGTGCAAGACACCGCCCGCGCCAAGGAAATTCTCGGGGCAACCGCTACCCTGGAATTTCGCATGGTGCATCCCGGTGATGTGGCCAGCGCAGTGGCTGGGCGGGTGCCGGTGGGAGCGCGACTCTACCACGATCGCGAAGGACGGCCGATCCTGTTGCAACGGTCGGTGATGCTCACAGGCGACTATATCACCGGTGCTGCCTCGGGCATCGATCAACAGACCGGTTCGCCGGCGGTCTTTATCACCCTGGACGGTAAGGGCGCACGAATTTTCGCGGACCGCACCAAGGACGAGGTGGGGAAAGCGATGGCGGTGGTGTTCATCGAGCATAAAACCGATACCACCTTTGTGGAGGGCACAGCGGTCAAGCGAAAACGCGTCGTGGAGGAAGTGATCAATGTCGCGACCATCCGCGAGCGGCTCGGCAAGCGATTCCAAATTACTGGACTCGACAGTACCGAGGAGGCGAGAAACTTGGCGCTGCTGTTGCGTGCCGGAGCGCTGGTTGCGCCGATCGAGATCATCGAAGAACGCACCGTCGGCCCGAGCCTTGGCCGAGAGAATGTCGAGCAAGGCTTTCGGTCGGTGGTCATCGGTTTCCTCCTGGTGCTTGTCTTTATGGCGGCCTACTACCGAGTCTTCGGGCTGGTGGCGGACTTGGCGCTGACTCTTAACCTCGTGTTGGTGGTGGCTGTCCTGTCTTTGTTGCAGGCGACCTTAACGCTCCCCGGCATTGCCGGCATCGTGCTCACGGTGGGCATGGCGGTCGATGCCAATGTGCTCATCTTTGAACGTATTCGCGAAGAGCTGCGTAACGGTAATTCGCCCCAAGCCAGCATCCATGCGGGCTATGAGAAAGCCTTCTCGACCATCGCAGATGCCAACATCACGACCTTGATCGCGGCGGTGGTGCTCTTTGCCTTCGGTACCGGTCCCGTCAAAGGGTTCGCGGTGACGTTGTCGATCGGGATCGTGAGCTCGATGTTTACCGCCATCATAGGCACGCGGGCAGTCATTAACCTCATCTACGGCGGGCGCCGATCGGTGCGGCTGGCCGTATAGTTACCAATGCGTATCCGCTACCACCCGGCACCTTGCGTCGGAGCGTTGGGACGCGATCCACTGGAGGGATAGGCGGGGGGCAACACCGCATCGTGCCCGTGCCGGGACGGTCGGTCGGCTACCCACTGGCGCGGGGGATTTATGGCGTACGCGGTCAAGACCGAGCGGGCGACGCTTTGTTTCCCTGGATGCCCGCCTGCGCTGCACAACTTGCAACAGGCGCGGACTCTCATCGAACTCCTGGGCGGTTGAGGTTAGGGTCAACGCCTTCGGCTGGCTAACCCGTTGCGTCCAGATGAATACGCCCGTCATTCCGGCGAGGAGGCCGGAATCCCGTCGCCGAGGATGGCGACGCTCGATCAAGCGATGTTGACAGATCGCGACGACTCTGTATTGTGGGCCGGATAACCGACATGACGGTGAGAGCAGATTAAACCGTCATGGCCAAGGGATTTGGCCACCCCGGACAATGAAAATCGGGATTTTCACGGTAAAACAATGGTTTGTAGGGTGGGTTGAGGAACGAAACCCATCAATCAGGGCGTGAAACACCAGGGGGGTCTGAACGGTTACGTTTGACCGGCTCTGGGCCCGCTCGCTGCGGCTATTTTACACCCCCTTAAGCGACAAGCAGATTCCCCCAGGCCATGGCAAAAAGCAGCCCTGTTGTCCGTGACGCAGACCCTCTGGTATCGATCCAAGGCCTGCGTTTCTGCCGCGGCGGGAGGCGCATCTTCTCCGGTATCGACATCGAGATCGCGCGCGGCAAGGTGACCGCGATCATGGGGCCAAGTGGCACCGGTAAGACGACCTTGCTGCAGCTCATCGGGGGCCAACTGAAGCCGGAACGAGGCAGCGTCCGGGTGGATGGGTTAGACGTGCACCGCCTATCCCGCGGCAAGTTGTTCGAGCTTCGGAAGCGCATCGGAATGCTGTTTCAAAGCGGCGCGCTGTTTACCGACCTCAGTGTCTTTGACAATGTTGCTTTTCCTCTGCGCGAGCATACCCGATTGCCGGAGCCTATCGTTCGCGACCTGGTGCTGATGAAGCTGGAGGCAGTGGGGTTGCGTGGGGCACGGCATCTCATGCCTCAGCAGCTATCCGGGGGCATGAAGCGGCGCGTGGCTTTGGCTCGCGCTATGGCCCTTGACCCGCTGATCATCATGTACGATGAGCCTTTCACCGGGCAGGACCCGATCGGCATGGGGATATTGGTGCAACTCATCCGTCGCTTCAATGACGCCCTGGGGTTGACCAGTATCGTGGTGTCCCACGATGTGCAGGAGACCCTTGCGATTGCCGACGAGGCCTATGTGCTTGCAGATGGAAAAGTGATCGAACATGGGACGCCGGAAAGCCTGAGAGCTTCCGACTCGGAATGGGTACGGCAGTTTCTGCTTGGGCTGCCGGATGGACCCCTGCCTTTCCATTATCCCGCCGCGGATTATCTCGAAGAGCTCCTGGTGAGGGCCGCCGAGTGATTGGGCTACTGCGATATCTTGGGCGGGAGGGGTTGCGCTTTTTTGAGCGCCTCGGCCGAGGTCATATTTTTCTGGGTAACGTGTTGCTGGGATTACCAGGTCTTGCGCTGCGATTTTCGCTTGTTGTGGTCCAAATCTGGTCGGTGGGTGTGCGCTCCCTGTTGATTATCGTAGTATCTGGAACGTTCGTCGGGATGGTGCTGGGTTTACAGGGATATAACACCTTGGTGCGGTTCGGCGCCGAGGAATCTCTCGGTGTCGTGGTGGCGTTGTCGTTGGTACGGGAATTGGGGCCGGTGGTCTCGGCGCTACTGTTTGCGGGGCGGGCCGGTTCGGCCCTCACGGCAGAAATTGGCCTCATGAAAGCCACCGAGCAACTCGATGGTATGGCGATGATGGCTGTCGATCCCCTGAGACGCATAGTGGCTCCTCGATTTTTGGCGGGTATCGTGTCAATGCCGTTGCTGGCCGCAATATTTAGCGCCGTTGGCGTGCTGGGTGGGTTTTTCGTGGGTGTGGCGCTGCTGGGTGTGGATGAAGGCGCCTTCTGGTCACAAATGCAGGCGACCGTCGATCTCTATGAGGACATCGGCAACGGTGTGCTAAAGAGCATTGTGTTTGGCGTGATCGTGACTTGGATCGCCGTGTTCGAGGGTTATGACGCGACGCCCACCTCCGAGGGCGTGGGGAGCGCTACGACGCGAACCGTGGTGCATTCCGCTCTCGCGGTGCTCGGGTTGGATTTTATCTTGACGGCTCTGATGTTTCATGATTGATCGCAGAACCCAGGCCAGGGGTAACCGTTCTGACTCCCCTCTCGTCCCGCACTGCGATGGGTTTCGCTACGCTCAACCCATCCTACGAAAAAAACAATGGCTTCTAGGATGGGTTGAGGGACGAAACCCATCAATCAGGGGAAAATACCGGGGGGGTCTGTACGGTTATTGCGCCCAGGGGGGTGGTGTTGGGGCTTACACCGGGAGGTGGTGCCGATTAGCGCACGGGGACGGATGAAAGCACGAGAGGGCGACTATGCAGACTCGAACCATCGAGATTAGTGTTGGTGTCTTCGTCGCATTGGGTTTGGCGGCATTGCTCATGCTCAGCATGAAGGTCAGTAACCTCAGTCGACTAACCGAAGGCGACGGCTATCGGATCACGGCCCGGTTTGCCAACATTGGAGGACTCAAGGTGCGCGCTCCGGTGACCATGGCAGGGGTGCGTATCGGCCGTGTGACGGGCATCGATTTTGATACGGATGCCTACGAGGCATTGGTGGAGCTGACCATCCAGAGCCAGTATGATCGGCTACCTGAAGACACCTCGGCGAGCATCTATACCGCAGGGCTGCTTGGGGAACAGTATGTGAGTTTGGAACCGGGGGCTGAGGAACGGTTTCTCAAGCAAGGCGATGAGATCCAACTGACCCAGTCCGCTTTGGTGTTGGAGCGACTGGTAGGACAGTTTTTGTTCAGTCGAACGCCAGAAAATCCCGGAGGCAGCCCTTGATGGTACGCTTTCTGATGGGCGATTCAAGGTGCCTCGACGGCGAG
>CAZUZO010000175.1:0-5716 GCA_964624765.1 uncultured Thiotrichales bacterium | reverse complement strand
GGGCTAACCCCCTATTCCTCGTAAGGCTCCACGGTCGTCGCATGCAACGTATACCCCGCGTCCGCCAAGTCGGTGGTACTGGACTTGGCCCTGAGTACCCCGGTAACCCACACGACATCAAACAGCTTGCGCACAGTGGCAGCGGATTGCCCCGTCACCACGTACACAGTCTGATTAGCTGGCGGCGGGGGGACGTGGATGCACGCACCAAAATAGGGAACCAAAAGGAATTCCGATACTTTTTCTCCATCACCTTCCAGAGGCACGACAAAACCAGGCAGTTTGACCGTCTTGCCGTCTAAGGCTTCAACCACCGGGGCTTGGCTCCACAATGCCTGCAACTTGCTCATGAGTTCCTGGGCGCGCGGATCAGAGTCGTCTAGCTGATCGATATCGTATTCGCGCAGCAAGTCGTCGGGCCGCCAACCTTCCGGTACCAAGGCGTCCCACTCCAGTTCCTGCACACCGTCCGTAGCGGCCTGTGGCTTGCGCGCAGCGCTGGCGTCCGGGCCTGAAGTCTGAGCATCTTTCGCCCCCAGGGCCGGCACGCAAACACTCAGCGCGACCGACAGCAGCATTGCCAACCATCCCGAATGTACGCTTGCCGCCATGGGCTCACTTCCTCTGAGCTTGTAAAAAATCTGCCGCGCTACCCGATAGCGGCGCTGCTCGCTCCTCGCCTGTCTATCTGATATGTTTCTCGGCTTGGCGTCGTCCGCCTTGCTGTCGGGCTGCTCGCTACAGTTTTTTCACGACCTCTCTGCTCACAGCCTGACTGTCATACCATCCGCCAAGGAGTAGCGATAGGCGCGGTAACTTGGAACGGCGCTGATCAGAAGCCCTGCTACGAGCACTGCCCCCAGCAAGATCAACTCATAGGCCGAAGGCGATCCGATCGCCATGAATAAACCGAAGCGTGTTTGGATCAAGGGTTGCGCTAGCTGGAACAGGACATAAAGCAGAGCCACGCCGAGCGTGATCCCGCCCAGGGTCATGCACATCGCCTCGCCCATGATGAGACCGAACACATGCATCGGCCGCGCCCCCGCCGCGCGCAAGATCGCCATTTCCCGCCGCCGCTCATTGAGGCTCGTGAGCAGCACCGTCACCATGCCGGTTAACCCCACGAGTACGACGAAACTCGAGACGGCGAGCAGGGCCTGCTCGGCGATGCGCATGAGGTCCCAGAGCTCCTGAAGAGCGACCCCCGGTATGATAGCCAGGAGAGGTTCGTGGGCGTAGTCATTGATGAAGCGCTGCACACGAAAGGTACTCACCTTCGAGTGAAGCCCGACCAAAAACGCGGTGATGGCCTTAGGCGTGAGATCCCGCTGCGCCACCTGTTCGGCCGACATGGCCAGCCCCGGGATCGGCATGCCGGCTACCCAGTCGATGTGAAGAGCTTCGATACCTTCCAGACGGACGTGTACCGTTCGGTCTACCGGGGTACCGGTGCGCTCTAGGATCCCTACCACCCGAAAGGGCTTGTCCTCGTGCAGGGCAAAACTGACCGTTTCTACTCCGTGGGCGATGACGATGGCTTGCCCCAATCGGTAGTCGAGGGCTTCTGCCACCTCGGCGCCTAGCACAGCGTCGTAGAGATCGGTAAACGGCTTGCCTTCGGCGAATTCAAGCGCGCGGTCGCGGGCGAAACGATAGTGCTTGAAATAGTCCAAATTGGTCCCCATCACTCGGTACCCCCTGTGGGAATCGCCCAATGATAGGGGTATCGTCCACTTGATTTGGGGGTGATCGACAATATCGCGATAGCTTTGCCAGGAGATATTGTTGGTAGCATTGCCGATCCGGAACACAGAGTACAGCAACAGCTGAATGGTCCCGCTGCGAGCCCCCACCACAAGGTCGGTGCCGGAGATGGTGTTGGCAAAGCTCGACCTGGCTTCCTGGCGCAGGCGTTCGACCCCGAGCAGTAACATCACACTCAATGCGATGGAAAACACGGTGAGCAGCGCCGTGAATCGACGGTTCAAGACGCTCTTCAGAGCCAAGCGAATGATGATCAACTCGATTTCCCGTCTCGGTCTTCAGAAACTGTTTTAAAAACTACTGCGCTTGCCATAGCTGCGTTGCGCAGCGGCTCGCCATCCTCATGTACTCCCTTGTACACTCCGGTGGTTACTCGCCCCATTCGTGGGGCTCGCCCCTTCGGGGCCAGCTTAACGCTGTTCAAAATCGTTCCAGACGATTTTGTCGCCGCTCCGCGCCTTGCTCTGCCGGCGCTCGTGACATTCTTAAAACAGCTTCTCAGCCATGCAACGGGCGCGGTTAATCTCCGCCAACGATAACGTGCGATCGAAAAGCCCAGCGAGCGAGGTATCATGGCTCACGAACACGAGGGTTGCCTGCGCTGCCCGGCATTCTTGGAACAGAAGGTTGAGAAAAGCCGTGCGGCGATCGGCATCCAATGACGATGTCGGCTCGTCTGCAATCACGATCTCCGGCCCTCCAATCAGTGCCCGAGCCGCTGCTACGCGCTGTTGCTGACCGACGCTTAGCTCGGCAACCGGTCGGTCGAGCGAGCCCGCCCCGGCCAGATCCAAATGCGCCAGTAAGCGTTCGCCTTCTTGTTCCAAGCTCGCAGCGTGGTTTAGCGCTTTGGTACGGCGCACGGCGGAAAACCAACACGGTAGTACCGTGTTCTCTAATACCGAGAGATAGGGAATCAAGTTAAACATCTGGAAGATGAACCCGATGTGGTCCGCTCGGAACCGATCCCGTGCGGCTGCCCGCAGACTGCGCGTACTGCGACCGAGGACAGCGATGTCCCCTTCATCGGGGACCACCACACCCGCGAGCAAGCTCAACAGCGTGCTCTTGCCGCTACCACTCGCTCCTTCGATGAATACCCGTTCCCCTCGGCGGATCGACAACGCTGGCACGTCGAGCGTGAAGGCGCTGTGGCTGCGCCAGCGGAATTGCAGATCTTGAACTTCAATAATGTTCGGGCTGAGAGTCATGCGTCACTGTCTAACCGCGCTGGCACGTCCATCGCGTCTCAAGCCACTTTCTCAAAGCTCGATGCGCTTCGCCGTCGGAGTCAGTTGCAAAGCGCTCTGGCTGCTCGGCGAGATCACCTGGGTAATCAGGCGTTCGGTCGCTGGAAATAGCGAGAACAGGTTGACATCGATGTGTTTCAGGGCGGATGGGTTTCGACAGCTGAACTGATAGGTCAGGTGGAACTCGGAATGGAGCTCATCATCATGATGTTGCTGCACATCCGTCTCCACCCACTCACAGCCTGCTTGCGGTGATAGTGCAAAGAGGGCATCTCCTGCTCTGAGTGTATCGATGGCAGTGCGTAAGGCCGCTTCTTCCTCGGCGTCACGCGGCGCATGTTCGAAACCGACGATGTTGGCAGCCGGCGTGATCAGTTCAACATGTACAGCGCTGCCTTCCACGGCGACGTTGAGCTCGCCGACACCATGCTGATGTACACCGTGTTCGCGATGTCCCTGTTCATGCGCTGCCAGAAACGGGCTCCACACTGCAATCGAAATCAGTGCCAGAGCAGACAGGAACGGTCTAGCGTTGCTCACCGGTTTACCTCCATAATCTCCGATAAACGATTCTCGACCAACCCCCGAGTCGTGATCGACCGTTTGGGGCGCCATCTCTAAGAGTTATAGGGTAACAAAAAGCCAAACGCATTATCGAGTAGACTTTAAGCTTTTATCGAGCGGCCGTTAGTGCCCGGCCGGACTTATATCGCGGCGAACGCCGTGCTGCCAGGGCAACAAATTAACCGGCGCAGCAGCGGGGGTAACCTTACCAGGGGGCCACCGAAGGGCAGGGGCGTATCAACTCAACGACGATATCCGATGACCGATACCGACACCACTTACCACCTATCAGTTATGTCTTATGGAGAAAACAGTCTGTCATACCGGCATGGATTGCCGGTATCCAGAACACAGGGATGTGATCCCGGGTGGCCCTCCATGGCCACTGGGTTCCGGCAATCCATGCCGGAACGACGGGTATGATTAAACTGATAGGTGGTGAGACCGACACCATTCGAACGGCGCTGGACTATCACCAGCGCAGCAAACACCAGCCTCACGCTTATGCCCATTCCTTGGGTTACCTCGACTGGGCCACACAACCCGATCCCTTTCGGCGTTTCCGAGGTGCCCGGGTCTTACCCTTGGCCCACCCGGCGGATTCTGACTCGCCAGCCTACGACGAGCTTTTCGCCGGCTCTCGACCCGTCCAACCCATCGACTACCAGACCATCAGCCAGCTGCTCTTCGATGCCCTGGCGCTCTCAGCTTGGAAGGAAGCCGCCCCCGGCAATCGGTGGTCGCTGCGGGTCAACCCTTCGAGCGGAGACTTGCATCCCACCGAGGGGTATCTGGTCATCGGGCCGACCGTGGGCTTGAGCGAAGACGCGAGCATCTATCACTATGCGCCCTATGAGCACGCATTGGAACAGCGTTTAACGTTCACGGCATCGGAATGGGCAGCTGTCGCGAGCCAGTTGCCGCCCGGTGGATTTCTCGTCGGGCTGACGTCCATCTATTGGCGGGAATCATGGAAATACGGCGAGCGTGCTTTTCGTTATTGCCAGCATGACGTCGGCCATGCCATCGGCACCGTTACACTGGCCGCGGCCGTATTGGGTTGGCGGGTCGCCGTGTTGGATGGACCTTCCACTGAAAGTATTGCCGTGCTGCTTGGCTGCCATCAACAGCGGGGCATTGAGGCGGAGCATGCTGATTGTCTGCTGGTCATCGCACCGCAAGCAGAGTCGGCTACGGTCTCGCTTGAGTTGCCTGCCCCGTTGTGCTCTCGGTTACAGGCCGCGCCGTTTGCGGGGCACCCGAACCGGCTGAGTCCTGATCACCATGAGTGGCCCATCATCGACCGCGTGGCGGCGGCAACGCAGGACCCAGGCCGACGGGGCGCGCAATGCCTGCCTGTGGCAGTGCCGGGTAGGCATGATCCGATCTTGCCCCCTCGTGCTGTATCCGCTCGCAGACTGATTCATCAGCGGCGCAGCGCAGTGGGGATGGATGGCCGAACCTCGCTCGCGGAAAGCACCTTCTATCACATCCTCGGACGCGTAACGCCTGAGATATCGCCTTTTCCCTACGATGCACTTCCCTGGCGACCACGGCTGTCGCTCGCTTTGATGGTGCACCGGGTGCCGGAGTTGGAGCCGGGGCTGTATTTGTTAGTGCGTGATCCGAGCCACCTGGCATCCTTGCGGAGCAAACTCAGCACAGGGTTCGTATGGCGCAAGCCGCCACGGTGTCCAGCAAACCTTCCCCTTTACCTCCTCGCCGAAGGGGATACTCGAGCGGTCGCCGAGTTTATCAGTTGCCATCAGGCCATCGCCGCCGATGGTGTATTTTCGCTCGGGATGCTGGCCCAGTTCGAGCCGAGTCTTGAGCAAGGCGCATGGATGTACCCGCGGCTGTTTTGGGAGGCGGGCTTAATCGGCCAAGTCCTCTATTTGGAGGCCGAGGCGGCTACTATCCGTGCCACCGGCATCGGTTGTTTCTTTGATGACCTCATGCACGAGCTGCTTGGCATCACCGATCGCTGTTGGCAGAGCCTTTATCATTTCACCCTTGGCGGCGCGGTCGATGATCCACGGCTCAAGACATTACACCCCTATTTTCACAAACACCGGGGCGATTAGAAGCTGTTTTAAAAATGTCACGAGCGCCGCCAGAGCAAGGCGCACGGCAGC
>CAZUZO010000174.1:0-5899 GCA_964624765.1 uncultured Thiotrichales bacterium | reverse complement strand
CGAGCCGCTGCGCAACGCAGCTATGGCAAGCGCAGTAGTTTTTAAAACAGCTTCTCAGGGAAAGAGGCGATTGCAGGGGTAGTATGAAGGATAAAGCCGATGCTTAGGATGGCCCGCATAATTGGCATCATGATATTGACTATGATATTGCTCGCCGTCGTCGTGTTGGGCGGCGGTTTGTGGTATCTGATTCCTAGACTCCCCTCTACCGATGTCCTGCAGGACGTCCAGTTTCAGGTTCCCCTGAGGGTTTACACTCGTGATCAACGCCTTATCGCTGAATTTGGTGAGAAGAAACGTATACCGATTGTTTTGTCAGACACTCCCGACTTAATGGTCAAGGCGATCTTGGCGGCCGAGGACGAACGTTTTTTCAAGCATCCTGGGGTGGATTGGCAAGGCATCGCGCGGGCTGCATGGCATCTCCTACGGACAGGCGAGAAAGGACCTGGAGGCAGTACCATAACCATGCAGGTGGCCCGCAATTTCTTTCTTGATCGTGAAAGAACTTACTTGCGCAAGCTCAACGAGATTTTGCTTTCGCTAAAAATTGAGCGCGAATTGAGCAAACAGGAGATCCTGGAGCTTTATCTAAATAAAATTTTCTTGGGTCACCGGGCCTATGGCATAGCAGCCGCGGCACAAACCTATTACGGCCGGGATCTCAGTGAACTCTCATTGGCAGAGATCGCCATGATCGCTGGACTACCCAAGGCGCCTTCGCGCGTCAATCCGATTACGGATCCCGAGCGCGCCATGGAACGCCGTAACTATGTACTGCATCGCATGCATGAGGAGGAGCTCATCGATTCGAAGGTCTACGAAAAGGCCAGGCAAGCGGCCAACACCGCGTCATTGCACGGCTTGTCGGTGCAGGTCGAAGCCCCCTACGTCGCGGAAATGGCGCGGGCACAGATGGAGCTGCGCTTTGGTAACAGGGCCTACACTGAAGGTTTTCGCGTCTATACGACGTTGGATAGTCGTCTCCAAGAGATAGCTAATCATGCGCTACGCAAGGCTCTCATTGACTATGATGAGCGCCACGGCTATCGCGGCGCTGAAGAACGCATCGAGTACTCTGCCGAGCAACCGGATCGGCTGGCCGCGGTTCTCTCCAGGATACCCACGATCGGTGGCTTGGAGCCGGGCCTGGTCCTCGATATCCAGCCCCAAGCGGCTAGGGTACTGACCAAACATCACGGTCTAGTGGAAATACCATGGTCCGGCCTATCGTGGGCTAGACAGTTCTTGGACCATGATCGCCGCGGGCCTCAGCCCAAGACGGCGGCAGAGATTCTTGCGGCGGGGGACATCATTCGGATAAGGCTAAAAGGCGAGGACTGGCATGTTAGCCAAGTGCCTGACGTAGAGGGCGCTTTGACGGCAATGGATCCCGATAATGGAGCCATCGTGGCGTTAGTCGGAGGCTTCGATTTCGCCCGAAGCAAGTTCAATCGCGCAACGCAAGCGCAGCGCCAACCGGGGTCAAGTTTCAAGCCCTTCATCTACGCAGCGGCCATTGACCGGGGATTCACTGCTGCGAGTATGATCAATGACGCACCGATCGTGTTCGATGATCCGGGACTGGAGGCTTCCTGGCGCCCAGGAAATTTCACCGGGCAGTTTTTTGGGCCGACACGGCTTCGCGAAGCGCTCGTGCACTCGAGAAACCTCGTGTCGATACGATTACTCCAAGCTATTGGCATCGATTACACCATCGGCTATCTTCGGCGGTTCGGATTTAATGACGCTGCGTTGCCACGGAACCTGTCCCTTGCTCTCGGTAGCGGCACATTGAGCCCCCTGGGGCTTGCCACAGCGTACTGTGTGTTCGCGAATGGAGGTTACTCAGTGGATGGGTACTTCATTGACTCCGTTGTGGGCCCGCTCGGTGAGAAGGTTTGGCAGGCAAGCTCCCGCGTGGTCTGTGACCACTGTGATGTCGCCGACACCAGCCTAGACTTGCGAGCGGCTTTTCAATCCACCGAAAACGCGAAATCCGAAACGGGTAAGCCGGTCGAACCGAGTGACTCCAGTGTTTTCGACTTGCAACAACGGGCGCCCCGAGTTGTCGCACCCCACAACACCTGGATCATGAACTCCATGCTAAGAGATGTGATCCAGCGTGGTACCGGCAAGCGAGCGCGAGATATGGGACGAAAAGACATCGCTGGCAAGACGGGCACCACGAACGAACATCGGGACGCCTGGTTCGCTGGATTCAATCCCAGACTGGTCGCTGTGGCGTGGGTGGGATTCGACCGTTTGCAACCCCTCGGTGATGGGGAAACAGGAAGCCGGGCTGCGTTGCCGATGTGGCTGGCGTTTATGCAGGAGTCCCTGAGAGGTCTTCCCGAGGAATTCATGGAGCAGCCAGAGGGAATGGTCACGGTCCGTATCGATCCAGAAACCGGGCAAGTTGCTGGCGTATCCCATCCAGGCGCCATATTCGAGACGTTCAAAGCCACTGATGTTCCCCGTTCTAGAGCACCCCTGAAAATGGAGACAAGCAAAGCGCGTTCTCGTAGTACTGAAGACATCGATGAACGGTTGTTTTGATGGCGTTGGTCATCGTTTCGGCAGTTTGATGACCTTTGCCCTTGGGCACCGACCCGACCGTGCGCTCGCAAGAGCGATTGTGACCAAACGGTAACCATGGCCTGTCGTCTCGACGTTGCCGTCGCACGTTGCTCCGATGCGCTTCAGCCGATACAACGGCGCTGGTCTGCCGGCTTAAAGAGGCCCGCTTGAACTATAAGCCGCAGCGCAGGAAGGGGAAAACGCCTACCGCCAAACCAGTTAGCTTGATCGCCTGTCATGAACATGCGTCAAAAATCTCAAAAATCCCATTTACGAACGCATATAGCCCAAACAGCGGCGCGGCTTATCATCGAGGGGGGCATCCAAGACTATTCCTTAGCAAAGCGCAAGGCAGCTCAGAACCTGCAAGCAAGCGATGCCGGTCAACTACCCAGCAACGACGAGATCGAAGAGGCGATCAACACCTATCAGCGCCTGTTCCGATCCGAGGACCATCTGGAACGCCTAGCGAAATTGCGCTGGACTGCATGGCAAGCCATGCGCTTTCTAAAGCAGTTCTATCCTCGCTTGGTGGGGCCGGTATTGCGGGGTAGTGCTGATAAGCATAGCAACGTCAGTCTGCACTTATTTGCCGAGCCGAGCGAAGAGGTCGCTCTCTTTCTGCTTGAGAGCGGTATTCCCCATGAGAGCGGTGAGCGGCGCCTGCGGATTTCCCCGGAAGCGTTTAGGTTATACCCGACCTACACTTTCGTCGCCAACGAGGTCGCGGTAGAACTTGTGGTCTTCCCATACCGTGCCCGTAAGCATGCGCCCTTATGCCCCATCGATGGGAGACCAATGCGGCGCGCCAGTGTAGCCGTAGTGGAGTCCCTTATGGACCATGGTAATGAATGATCGAGCGCCAGAGCCAACCGCCTAACCGACCATCGGCCCGTCGTGCCACTCAAGCGGCGCCGATCCTGCGCATCGCAGTACCCTCACCGGTGCGACAGTGTTTCGACTATTGGGCACCCGCTGGAGCCGCTGCAGAATCGCTGCGCCCAGGACTACGGGTACAAGTACCGTTTCGCAAAGGCACACGCATCGGCATCGTAATCGCGGTTGCTGACCATAGTGCAGTTCCGCCTAACCGACTGAAAAGCGTTATAACTGTGCTGGATGACAACCCTATCCTGCCACCCGATACGCTTGATCTGTTGCAGTGGTCCAGCAGGTATTATCACCACCCTATTGGAGAGGTCTTCCGGGCCATATTGCCTGCTTTACTCCGGCGTGGCCGAGAGCCCAGCGCGCGCAAGGACGATTGGTGCTGGCAGCTGACAAAGCTCGGAGCCAGTATTTCGCCTTCGGACTTGCAACGCGCACCGCGGCAGGCAGGGGTACTTTGTGCGCTCCAAGCGCATCCGCAAGGGATGATCGGAAACGCGTCTGCCGCCGCCGAGCCCGGTGGACGTCAAGCGCTCCTGGCCTTAGAGAAGAAAGGTTGGGTTACACGCGTCGAGTCGGATCCGCCAACACCGCTGCCAGACCGGAAAGCACCGTGGCTTCCAGAGCCCGCGCAAGCTGAGGTCATCCGAGCTATCACGGCAGTCGGGCAACGGTATTGTCCGATTCTACTAGAGGGAGTGACGGGCAGCGGAAAAACGGAAGTCTATCTTGAGCTGATCGACCACAGCGTTCGCCGCGGTCGCCAAGCGCTGATACTCATACCCGAGATCGGACTGACACCTCAGATGCTAGCTCGCTTTCAGCAGAGGCTCAGTATACGGATGCAGGTCTTACATTCCGGGCTCAGCGATGGCGAGCGTTTACGTGCTTGGACGATGGCACGTGATGGCCGGGTTTCGGTTATCATTGGGACTCGGTCAGCCGCATTTGTTCCCCTTAAGAACCCCGGAATCTTCATCGTCGACGAAGAGCATGATATCTCGTATAAGCAGCAGGATGGGTTCCGGTACTCGGCGCGTGACATCATCGTAATGCGGGCACGTCAAGCAGATGTCCCCGTCGTGCTCGGGTCGGCCACCCCTTCTCTCGAGAGCTTGCACAACGTCGTCCAGGGTCGATACCGGCACTTGCTCCTGCCAACGCGCGCCGGCGGCGCTAGTGCGCCGGCAGTGAGCATCATCGACTTACGGAGCCGCACCTTGGATGCGAGTCTTTCCGAACCGTTGTTGCAGGCCATCGACGACCGCCTCAGTCGCGGGGAGCAATCCTTGCTGTTCATCAACCGTCGCGGCTATGCGCCACTCATGATATGTCATGAGTGCGGTTGGATCGCCGACTGCACCCACTGCGATGCCCGTTTAGTCTACCACCACACGGCTGAGCGCTTGCGTTGCCACCATTGTGGGGCCGAGCACGCCGTACCTGAACGCTGCCCTACCTGCAGCAGCGTCGACTTACGCATCTTGGGAACCGGCACTGAACGGGTGGTTAAGGCGCTCAATCAGCACTTCCCCGATGCGCACATCGGCCGTATAGACCGAGACACCGTCGCCCACAGGGGAGCCCTGGATGCGGCGCTGTCCAGTGTGCATACGGGTGAGACGAACATTCTTGTGGGAACCCAAATGCTCACTAAGGGGCACCATTTCCCTTGGGTCACCTTAGTTGGAATACTCGATGCCGATCACGGCCTATTTGGATCTGACTTTCGCTCCACCGAACGCATGGGTCAGCTCATCATTCAGGTGGCGGGTCGATCCGGCCGGGGCGAACGGCCCGGTTCTGTGCTCATTCAAACCCACCATCCAGGGCACCCGTTATTGCGGCTGTTGATAACGGAAGGCTATCACAGCTTCGCCAAGACGCTTCTCGCAGAACGATCTGAAGCCGCCCTTCCCCCCTACTGTGCCCTAGCGTTGGTGCGAGCCGAAACCAGCGCCCGCGACGCGACCATCGCGTTTCTCAGCGAGGCAAAGCAGCGAGCACAGGCGAGGCTAACTGACGGCGTTGCCGTACTTGGCCCGGTACCGGCTCCGATGGAGAGGCGAGGGGGACGCTATCGAGCACAGCTGTTGATTCAAGCTCCTCGGCGGGGCGCTTTGCACCGGCTGCTCCACGCTTGGGTCCCGGTCTTGGAGACCCTCAAGTCAGGCCGGCAGGTTCGCTGGTCCGTGGATGTGGATCCCCAAGTCATGTTGTGAACGTACGAATCAGTGAGCGATCGAGCGAGAGCCCGCCTAAGAAGCTGTTTTAAAAATGTCACGAGCGCCGACAGAGCAAGGCGCACAGTGGCGACAAAATCGTACGGAACGATTTTGAACATCGTTGAGCTGGCCCCGAAGAGGCGAGCCTCAGGGATGGGGCGAGTCACCACCGGAGTGTACAAGGGAGTACATGAGGATGGCGAGCC
>CAZUZO010000173.1:0-5952 GCA_964624765.1 uncultured Thiotrichales bacterium | reverse complement strand
CCGTCCGCCTGGCTCTCGGGCCGCTCGCGACGGTTTTTTCACAACCTCTCAGCCTGGCGTATTGCGCACCACCCAACGTTCGCTGCCACCGAATCGCTCTTTTTTCCAGAACGGCGCCCGGGATTTGAGCTCCTCGATCAGATCAC
Source organism: uncultured Thiotrichales bacterium (assembly GCA_964624765.1). GTDB lineage: Bacteria > Pseudomonadota > Gammaproteobacteria > HK1 > HK1 > JAGTVB01. Next base: position 5,806 of record CAZUZO010000173.1, on the reverse strand, counting down.
GACAGGCCCCAAAGGCTGCGGCTCGGTGGGCAGCCCACACCGCAACCAGCACGATGGTATCGCTGGGTGTTAAGGTGCCCACGCGGTGTACGATGAGGGCATCGAGGATGTCCCAACGCGCCGCTGCCGCATCAACGATATGGGCGAGGTATTTCTCGCTCATCTCCGGGTAGTGCTCGAGGGTCATCGCCTCCACCGCAAGGCCCTCGTTGAGATCGCGCATGGTGCCTACAAAGATCGCTGTCGCACCGTACTGACCCCGGCAATCCAGACTGTCTCGCTGAAAGCGCTCCAGGCGTTGCCATGGATCGAATGCCCCCGCCAGTATCTCGACCACCATGCCTCTAGCTACCTCACCCCCCACTAGAACGGTGCACGCGCTCCCCCCTACTGCGACGCGAGACGATTATTACGCAGGAATTGCCAGGTCCGCTCGATGTGCAGGATGTCTGTATCCTTGCGGATATCGTCGGGGAACGGCGCGAAGGGCGCTGCCAGCTCCACGATGCGGATCGCCGCCTCATCGAGCACCTTGTGGCCAGACGATCGACGCAGCGCGATGGCGTTGAGGGTACCATCAGCATTCACCGCAACGCCGAGTCGCAAGCTTCCGGAGAGCTGCCGTCGGCGCGCCTCGTCCGGATAATTCAGGTTGCCGATCCGCTCTACCTTGGTGCGCCACGCCTCCATGTAGCTCGCGTATTTGTACTCTCGGGTGTTAGCCGAGACGAACTTGCGCCGCGGTCGTTTGGCATACGCCTCGAGCTTTTCATCGAGCTCGGCACTGAGGCTCGCCATCGCCAGGCTACGACTCACCAGCGCCTCGGCATCGATGGCTTCCAAGGCACGGCTATCGTCAGCCGGTGGTACCCTTTCAGGCGCTGGCTCCACCACCCTGGCCTCGGCCGAGGCAGGCGGCTGCTCGGTGACCCACTGCCGCCTGATGGCATCATCCGCCGTCATCACCGGCGGTGAAAGGGTGGCGGGCAAGGTCGCCTCGACCGCCGGCTCCCGGCGCGGCCTTGAGGCCAGCGCCACGGCGGCATCCGAATTGATGAAAGGCGCTTTGAAGGGAGTGGTCGGCCTCGCCCGATCGGGTTGTTGACCACCGCCTTGTTGGTTCGCTTGCGCCAGGAAGTCCACTTCCTCGGAGGCGGCGTCGCTGCGGTGCTGAACCAGGACGATGTCGAGGGTATTGGAGTGCGACCGGCCCTTATCGGTCGGGGCAAAGGTCATTCCGAAGAGCACCGTGGCGTGGAAAGCCAACGCCAGAAGCAACGCGACGATCAGGCGTTCGGTGGGGTTCCACGCCCCTGCCACCTCACCACAGGTGTTCACAAGCCCCCCTGTTCAGTGTTGCTTCAATCCTCGGCCGCTGGCCTCGGCGTTGCGAGCAGAGCTTTCTCGTCATGGATTATAAAGCAATGGGCCGGTCTGCAAAGACACCGCCCACGGCTAGCTCAACCCCGCCGTGGGCGCACCGATACGTGCCTCGATGGCGTCCATCAGCTGTCCGGCGATATCCAGAGAGAAAATGCGATCCAGCTCCCGGATACACGTCGGGCTGGTCACGTTGATTTCCGTCAGATAATCGCCGATGACATCCAGACCCACCATGAGTAACCCTTTGTCCCGTAGGGTCGGTCCCACCTGAGCGCATATCCAACGATCCCGAGCGCCTAATGGGATACCGATGCCTTGCCCCCCCGCAGCAAGATTACCGCGCGTCTCGCCAGGGGCAGGAACTCGGGCCAAAGCATACGGGACCGGCTCGCCATCGATCAACAAGATACGTTTATCGCCGGCGCTGATCTCGGGAATGAAGCGCTGGGCCATGACGAAACGCCGCTGGTAATCGGTCATGGTCTCGAAGATCACGTTGACGTTGGGATCCCCAATGCGCACGCGAAACACCGATGCGCCCCCCATACGGTCCAGAGGTTTGACGATCACATCTTGGTGCAGATGCAGAAACGCCTGCAACTCATCCTGACGCCGAGCGACCAAGGTCGGTGCACAACATCCTGGGAACCAGGCGGTGTAAAGCTTTTCGTTAACGTCCCGCAGACTCTGCGCCCGGTTGACCACAAGCGCGCCAAAGGCTTCTGCCCGTTCCAGCACGTAGGTGGCGTAGACATACTCCAGATCGAAGGGTGGGTCCTTGCGCATCAGAATAACGTCGAGGCTGCCTAACGCCGTCAATGCCTCCTGGCCGACGAAGGTAAACCAATCACTGGGGTGGTCACGAACGCGAAGCGGCTTGGCATACCCGTAGCTTTGCCCATCGCGCAGCAGCAAGTCAAACAGCTCCATATAGCAAAGCTGCCAGCCACGCGCCTGGGCGGCCAGCAGCATCGCGAAGCTACTATCCTTGTCGATTTTAATGGACGCTATGGGGTCCATTACGATACCCAACGTCATCGTCATGAGCAAAGACTTCCGCTTGCTTTACCTGGCCCCTAACCGGTGACCACCGTGGGAAACGGCTCGACACCGAGGGGAAATTTGCACCGTTTGGCGTTGCGCCGTAGGATGGATGGTCAGTGTCACCGTTTTGTCAGAACTCGTTTAAGGCGTCAAACCGGACATCAAAGCCTTGTGCCAAGAGGTCTACCGCACAGCCCCCAGGGCGTGGATAAGAACGATGAGCTTAGAAGTTGTGTACAAACTATTGTGTCTCAGCATTACGACTCAGAGGTTGTGAAAAAACCTGCTACACAACCCGATAGCGGCGTTGGGCGGTGCTCGCTCCTCGCCTATCTATCTGATATGTCTCGTCGCTGCGCTCCGTCCGCCTGGCTCTCGGGCCGCTCGCCACGGTTTTTTCACAACCTCTCACCCCCTACCCCGTGAACACTGCTTCCAAGAGATGTCTACGCATTGCCACCCGCAAGAGCCCCCTCGCGCTTTGGCAGGCGCAGCATGTGGGACAACGGATCGAAACCTTGCACCCTGACACGCGCATCGAGTTGGTTCCGCTACGCACCCAGGGCGACCAGATCGCCGACGTACCGCTCGGGAAAATCGGCGGAAAAGGTCTGTTCGTCAAAGAGCTGGAACAGGCGCTGCTCGAAGGGCGCGCCGATATCGCTGCACACTCCATGAAAGATGTGCCGATCCAATTTCCTCCCGGACTCCATTTGCCCGTCATCCTGCCCCGAGCGGAGCCAAGAGATGCCTTGGTGACACGCAACGGGCTTACCCTCGACGCGCTTCCCAGGGGGGCCAAGGTGGGTACCTGCAGTCTGCGCCGCCAGTGCCAATTACGGGCCCACCGCCCAGAACTGGAACTGCTGGATCTGCGCGGAAACGTCGGCACTCGCTTGCGCAAGCTCGATACGGGCACGCTGGACGCCATCATATTGGCAGCCGCCGGTTTGCAGCGACTGGGTTTGACCGCACGCATCGGCCAGTTGCTAGGCTTAGATATCATGCTCCCGGCCATCGGACAGGGGGCCATCGGCATCGAATGCCGGCAAGACGACGAGGCGATCGAGCCCCTCATAGCACCGCTCAATGATGCGCAAACCGCTGCCTGTATACAAGCCGAGCGGGCCATGAATCGAATCCTCGGTGGCAGCTGCCAGGTACCCATCGCCGGCTACGCTACGATTCAAGAAGACCGATTACATTTGCGCGGCTTGGTTGGCCGCCTCGACGGTCGTGACATCCTGCGCGAGGAACGCCACGCCCCGATCGCCGAAGCGGAGCAGCTGGGCCATGACGTTGCTCACGCCCTCCTTAGCCGCGGGGCCGCAGCACTGCTGGCGGACATCCACACCCGTGACTGACCGCGCCTCTCCCGCCGAGGGCAGCGTCCCACCAGCTCGCTCGGACGCGTTGTCCGGCCTGGCCGTAATGGTCACCCGACCCGCCCATCAGGCCCACTCCCTGGCCGAACGCATCGAAGCCGCCGGCGGGCGAGTGGTTCGCTTCCCCCTACTGGAGATCACCTATCTAGATGGCGGCACGGCCCTCACTGAGTTGGCTGTCAGGCTCGATACCTTTGATTTCGCAATCTTCGTGAGCGCCAATGCCGCCGCCGGCTGGGCTCGGTTGTTTCCCAACCAAGTCCAACGGCTCTCGGCCGTACATCCGGTAGCGGTAGGCGCGGGAACGGCCAAGGCCATGGAAGAGCTGGGATTGCCGGCTCCACTGCGGCCTCGTCAAGGCTCCGGCGCCGACGCCTTGCTGGAGATCCCCGAGTTGCGGGAACAGGCCGTTGCCGGACGCCGTGTCCTGATCGTTCGAGGCGTGGGCGGCCGTGAACTGTTGGCAGACGCCCTGGCGGCGCGTGGTGCCACGGTGGAATACCTGGAGGTCTATCGGCGCACCAAGCCCAAGGTCTCGCCGGAACAGCTCCTCAAGCACCAGGGCAAAATCCACGCCATCGTAGTGACGAGTTTAGAAGCCCTGAACAATCTGTTCGCCATCGCCGGATCCAAGGGGAAACCTTGGCTCAGCGCCACACTACTGGTGACCGTGAGTCCGCGCATCGCCCGATTTGCCCAGACCATCGGTGTGCAAAGCCCGCCCATCGTCGCCCGCGACGCCAGCGACCAGGCGATCCTCGATGCGCTATGCCACTTGGCATGCGGGCCGGCATTCAGCCAGCGTGGGCCGGCGACCCAGCAAACATCACAGCAGACATCACGAATGGGCGAGGAAGGCTTATAATGCCTGCTGTGCAGCCAGCAGTAGCTGACCTGCACCCTTGCAACCTCGGAGTTGCCGGAACAAGATGAGCGTCGGATTGTTGATCATTACTCACGAGCGCATTGCCTCGGTTATGGCGGAAACAGCGATGTCCATGCTCGGCCGATGCCCGCTACCGCTAGCAGTCCTGGCGGTGTCGAGCGATTGTGACCCCGATCAGCTGCGCAAGGAGGCACAGGCGCAAGTGGAAAAATTGGATCAAGGCGAGGGTGTTTTGGTGCTCACCGACATGTACGGCAGTACCCCGAGCAACGTGGCCGGTAGCCTCATCCAAGTCGACCGTGTGCAGGTCGTGTCTGGCATCAATTTGCCGATGTTGATACGCGTCATGAACTACCCCCAGCTCGATCTAGACCGGCTTGCGGAAAAGGCCGTCAGCGGCGGCCGGGAAGGGGTTTTCATCTGTCCGGGGCAGCCACATGACTGAAACCGTTCAAGGTGAAGTCACCGTCGTCAATAAGCTCGGCCTCCATGCGCGAGCAGCGGCCAAGTTCGTGACCCTGGCCTCGCGCTACCAGAGTGATATCCGGCTGCTCAGGGATGGCCGAGAGGTCAACGCCAAGAGCATCATGGGCGTCATGATGCTAGCGGCCAGCCGCGGCACCGCGCTGCAGATACACGCGACCGGAGAGGATGCCCAGGAGGCCGTGCACGCGCTTCAAGAGCTGGTTCAGGCGCGTTTCGGTGAAGCAGAGTGATGAGCCCGCCTGGCCGATAGCCTGCTGGACGAGTCTGATGCTGACCTGCCTGCTCCAGTCAAAGTCGCCCTGGCCGGATCTCATCTCCAGCGCCATCCGGGAGCTGGGACCGCGGCAGCGGCATCGGCTGTATACCCGCCAAGATGGCATGGCCCACTCGTCACCGAGCCGCCGGCACGGCAACGTTTTTACGCTGCAGAAGGAGAACCAAGAGATGCTGATCGAAGGGCCGATCAGGGTGAGCCTGGTAGAAAAGACCGATGGTCTCGGCCGCGAACTTCATCTGAGCTTCACCGAGGCCTTCCAAGCCCTCAGCCTGGCCGATCAGGGTGCCATCCTGCAGACCTACGTGGACGACCTAAGGGATCGGATCGATGACAGCGAGACCGGTA
>CAZUZO010000172.1:0-5986 GCA_964624765.1 uncultured Thiotrichales bacterium | reverse complement strand
AGAAGTTGTTTTAAAAATGTCACGAGCGCCGGCAGAGCAAGGCGCACGGTGGCGAGCAACCGGAGTGTACAAGGGAGTACATGAGGATTGCGAGTCCCCGCGCAACGCAGCTCAGGCAAGCGCAGTAATTTCTAAAACAGCTTCTCAGACGATCGTCCCAGACAGTATAAAGCCTTCACGGTGATTGTTCAGGATCAGCGTGTTATCGACAAGGCGACACGATCGGCCGTTGAGCTCGACCCGGTCCAACCGCGTGCCGTAAAAGCGCAACCGAAACCCAGCCCGCCGCCAGGCGGGAAAACCGTTGCCCGTGACCGATGCAGAAAGCTGAAACCGCCTCCCATCGCGCTCCAACAGCAAATCCGTGCGCCGGAAATCACCTCGTCGGTAGGCTAAGCTCAATCCGTCGTCTTCCTGTAAGGTCGAGCGCTGTTGGATCGAGGTATGGGGCAAGAACACATGGAGATCGATGCTGGGAGGTTGGTAACCGGCGGTGGTCAGAGGTACGGTGGGCCAGCTCGGAATGATGCCGCCACCGCGTGCGAATACGGGGATATAGTGAATCGGAGCGGCGACCTTGATGATTCGCGGTCCGTGAAAAATCTCGCCGGTATGCCAGTGATACCAGGTTCCTTCGGGAAGGTAGACCTCACGCTCGCGCTGGCCGGGAGTATAGACTGGTGCCACCAACATCTGCTCACCGAACAGGTAAACGTCATCGATATCGTGGGCGGCGATATCTGCTTGGAACTCGTAGACCAAGGGTCTCTGGATGGGCGTTCCGCTTTCGGAGGCGGTCACAAACGCGGCGTACACATAAGGCATCAGTCGGTAGCGCATCCGGAGGGCGTGGCGGCACAGGGCTTCGACCGTGGGGCCGAAGGACCAAGGATACTGTTCCGCAGTACCGGTGGCGCTGTGGTTGCGGCAAAAGGGGGTCAGCGCTGCGCATTGGTACCAGCGCACCAGCAGCTCGGGGAAGCAATGGCCAGCGAATCCCCCCACATCGGCCCCGACGCAGGGTTGCCCGGACAAGGCGAGCCCCATACTCATCGGCATGCTCATCCAGAGGTGGTCCCAACGGGAGAAGTTATCCCCGAGCCAGTTCGCGCTATAGCGTTGGATGCCGGCACAACCCGCGCGACTGAGCACGAAGGGACGGCCATCGGGCATCGCTTGTCGACAACCTTCGGCGGTGGCCAGTGCCATGAGAAGCGCATAGTGATTATGATGGCGCAGGTGGGATTGCCGGCCCCCATCGAATCGCATCGGCATCGGGTCGATGACCCCCGTGGCCGGTTCATTCATGTCGTTCCAGATTCCAGCGACGCCGGTCGCCGACATCTGCTCGGCGATGTGCTGTGCCCACCAGCGTTGGGTCGGCGCTTGTAGGAAATCCGGAAAGGCGCTCGCGCCGGGCCACACTTGGCCGGTGTAGACGGCGCCCCCTTCAGTTTTGCAGAAGTGATTGCCGGCACGGCCCTGTTCGTAGATGCGATAGCCCGGTTCCACCTTCACGCCTGGGTCGATGATGGTGACGACTTGGAAGCCATCGGCGTTAAGTCTAGAGACGGTTTCGGAAGGGGCTGGGAACCGGTTGGTATCCCAGGTGAAGACGCGATAGCCGTCCAGATAGTCGATGTCGAGCCACAGCGCATCGCAGGGGATTTCCCGTTCTCGATATTGGGTGGCGAGATCGAGCAAGGTCTCGTGGGTGTAGGCCTGCCAGCGACACTGATGGTGCCCGAGAGCCCACACCGGAGGGCGCGGCATCGGGCCGATAAGCCAGCTGAGCCCCTCCAGGATGGCTTTCAGGGAGGGACCGGCCAGTACATATTCGGTGTAATGACCACCGAAAAAAAGCATTCGGTACTGATCGGGGCGGGAGAAATCGAACTCCGAACGAAAGGTATTGTCGAGGAAAAAGCCGGCCGCGGCGGCGGTGCGGCGGTCCAAGCAGCAGAAGAAAGGGATCGAGATATAGTACGGGTCGAACGCGGTGCTGCCTGCATCCTTAGGTGCTTGGCCCCTTTCATCGGGACCCAGGACATCGGTGTTCCAGAGTGAGAAGGTGCGGCCTTTGCGATTGAAGCGGCCGGTCTTTTCACCGAGCCCGTAGATGGCGTCGTCGGGTTGGCAACGGCGAACCACGACGAACATATCGTTGAGTGTGCCATAGGCTTGCCCGGCGCCGCGGGCGCTGCGATGGCTTTCAAGGATCGGTGGCCCACCGCGACGGTAGATATCGATGGCAAAGGGTGCTTTGCGGATCACGACCTCGATTGGCTCGGTGGCGATCCGCAAGTCGTATGCTGTTTCGGTGATGGAGAAGTCGGCTGTGCCGGCATCGATCTCAGTCGTCGTTGAGAACGTCGGTCGCTCGTCGAAGCGTTGTTGCCGGCTGATCTGTAGGCGTACGATATCCTTGCGCAGAACCTCCACCCGCAGCCGCTCCTCGTCGACGTACACTTCGAGGCCACGCTCGGTGCGAAAATGTTGCCCGACCCGGTGGAGAAAAAAGAAATGCTTGAGTTCCATCTTGTGCCTCCGCCAGGCGGGTGCCCGAGCCGGCCGTCCTCGCTTCCGGCTCATCTGCGGCAGGGGAAGCGAGGGGTACGACTGCGGATCATCATTCCATGGTGGTGGGTATCATGGGTCGGGTATCAAGGTTCGATTCGGGAGCCCAGGACCTCTAGAAACTTTCTCATCCATTCCGGATGGGCAGGCCAGGCGGACGCGGTCACGAGGTGGCCGTCGACGTAAGCGTTGCTGTAACTTTCATTCGGTTCGGCCCAGTTCGCCCCTGCGCGTTCTACCTCCGGTTTTACTGCGGGGTAGGCTGTGCACTGTTTTCCTTCTATGACCCCCGCGGCGGTGAGGATCTGTGCTCCATGGCAGATCGCGGCGATGGGTTTGTCAGCGGCGGCGAACTGGCGCACCATATCGAGCAACCGCTCATTTAATCGCAAGTATTCAGGAGCACGGCCACCGGGAATGACGAGCGCATCGAAATCCTGGGTATCGATGTCGTCGAAATCACCGTTGATCGCGAAGCGGTGACCGGGTTTCTCGCTATAGGTTTGGTCGCCCTCAAAGTCATGCACAGCAGTGCGGACGGTATCGCCGGGCTTCTTCCCAGGGCAAACCGAAACGACGTTATGGCCGACCATCGAGAGCATTTGAAAGGGCACCATGGCCTCGTAGTCTTCTACGAAGTCACCGACTAACATCAAGATATTTTTGCTTGCCATGACGGTGATGCCTCCTTGATGGAATCGATTGGAGCGATCATTGAACGCAATTTTCAGGGGTTGATGCAAGGGCTATGAGAGAGGAGTTGTGATTTGAAGCCTGGGTGGTCGCCTCATTATGGTAGTATTGGCTTTGATCATGGGCAGAGTTTGGTTACGGGTGGGCAGTGAGGCAGGTAGCGATGAGAGTACCGACGATGCGGCTGCTGGCTCTAATCGGCGTGGTGGGTTGCCTGGTTTTGGGCTCTCCCCTGGCTGGCGAAGTAGAGGATCGGCTAGCGGGTAGCCGAGCCGCCACCGGGGAATTTGCCATGGCTCTCAAGAGCGCGCTGAGCTCGGCCATGGCCTCCGGTGGGCCAACCTATGCCGTCGATGTTTGTCAAGAACAGGCACCGGAAATCGCGGCGCAAGTCTCACAGGCGAAAGGCTGGGACGTGGGACGGACCAGTCTCAGGCTGCGCAATTCGAACAACGCTCCCGACGCGTGGGAGCGAGGCGTGCTTGAGGAGTTCGAACGACGGGTGGCAGGCGGTGAGGATCCGCAGCAGATGGAGCAGTACGCGGTCGTTTCTGCGAATGGACAGGATGAGTTCCGGTACATGAAGGCCATTCCGACGCAACCGGTGTGCTTGACCTGTCACGGTGAGGCGTTGGCACCATCCGTTGCCGCAAGGCTCAAGGAGGCTTATCCGCAAGACCAAGCGACCGGCTTTTCGGTGGGGGATTTGCGGGGAGCGTTCACGATTCGCCAACCGCTTCAAGAGTGAGAAGTCGCGAGCAACCATCGCGAGTGGCCCGCAGCCGCTTAACAGGTATATAGGGCAGGGAGCGGCGCTATGATGGTGCGCCCGCCGGAACGCCGGGGGCGCGCCTGCGCCAACGCGGCCTCAGAGAGCCGCTAGCGGTCGTTCACCTGGGGGGTAAGCGATCGGAGCTGTAAGGTTGGCTTTGCATTGAGCCTCTAATTCTGAGGCCGTGCCTCGATGCTGATCTCCTTCTGCTGCAATTCTTGCAGTGCCCACTCCAATAGGGCGCTGGCACCCATCGCCAGAGAGCCAACGAGCTGTTCATCTAGGCGCCTGCGGGTGTTATCCGAGATCGGAATGTTCAGGAATGCCTGAGCGCGTTTTCGCGTCGGTCGGCCGATAACGATGACGCGCCCGGCGTTGTCGTGACGGGTTTGGATGGAAAACATGCTCTCTTTGCCATTCACTTGTTCGCCTCCCTTAGCTGTTGCGGCCACTTGACGCACTGCCTCGGATGGTGGGGAACTGTTTTGCTGTGATTCTTCATGGCGATTGGCGGAGGGTGACATAGTACTTAGCCTCCTTCTGCGAGTTTATTGGCCCTGTGCCTCGTTCCTGCGATGTCATGTGCACGATGGGTTTAGCCCCGAATCGTGGCACTCAGCATGGTTCATACCCAGTATTAGTGCGATACCGGTATTGTCGTAGACAATGCAAACGGGGGTCAGTTCACGCCGACGGGTGTTGCCCGCTGGGTCTCACCGGCTGAGGGCGGTGCGAGCGCCGCAGTACGCTAGGCCAGCGTGAGCAACCCGCCTTCCTAGCCGCTCTCCCATTCATTTAGTAGGCTGGTCTGGTGGATATCTTCACCCATGCCCTGCTCGGGGCCACGGTCGCTCACGTGGTGGTGCCAAAGCGGTCCCGGTTAAATACCCGCGAGCGCCTGCTGCTCGGTGGTATCGCAGCGACCTTTCCAGACATCGATTTTCTTGGCTTTCTGTTCAACCCACTGATTTTCCTGGCCGACTGGCACCAAGGGCCGACGCACTCCGTGGTGCTTCTGCCGCTCTGGGCGATCCTGATCGGCGGGGTGTTTGTGCGTCTGGCGGATCGACGCTTCGCTTTCCTGGAGGCTGTGTTCGTCAGCGGCCTAGCTATCGGCTCCCATATCGTTTCCGACCTCATCACCGCCTATGGCACGGCGGTGCTGTTCCCGCTGTCCGATCGGCGCCTGAGCTTCGCTACGACGTTCGTCATCGACCCCTGGTTCACCGGAATCGTCCTGGTGGGGCTCGTGCTGAGCCTGTGGACGGCGCGGCGAACGGTTGCCGGGATCGGTTTTGTTGTGCTGTGTCTGTATGTCGCTGGCCAAGCGGCTCTCCAGAGCCGTGCGCTAAACGTTGGCTGGGCGTCATTGCAGGCACGCGGCCTTGCCATCGAGGAGCTGTCGGCACTGGCGCAGCCGTTGTCACCGTTTAACTGGAAACTCATCGGTGTCGAGGGTCCACGCTATTACCAGGCTTACGTCAACCTGGCAGGCCATGGCTCGCCGATGAGAGCGCGGTTAGGCCGCCCGGCGTGGTTGAAGGAGCTAGCGGGTGCCTATCGGCCGCCGGCACGCTTGACCTGGCAAGTCCGACACCTCTACGGTGACCGGCCTGAACTCCGGACATGGGTCGAGCGGCTGTGGGAGGATCCTCGATTCGAACCTTTCCGGCGTTTTGCTGCCTACCCCAGCCTGTCGCGTATCGACAGCCGTCATGGTCAAACCTGCGTCTGGTTCACGGATCTCCGCTACGATCTGCCCGCACTGCCGGACACCTTTCGCTATGGCTTTTGTCGTGACGGCTTCCAGCAGCCCTGGCACCTGTACCGCCTCAGATATTTCTCCGAACAATCCCGGCAACGGCTGTCGTGTTGATGGTCCGGTTGCAACGATGACCATGGCCCAACGAGGCTCAGAGGTTGTGAAAAAACCTGCTATGCAAC
>CAZUZO010000171.1:0-6029 GCA_964624765.1 uncultured Thiotrichales bacterium | reverse complement strand
TGCATTGAATAGTTTCACATATGATACTATTGTTTAACCAAACGTGGTGAACCCAGGATAATCGCGATTTCCAATACGAGGCCGGTAGAACCAGCATCTGGGTGGTGGCGATGCCTAAATTGGGCAGGACGCCCATGGCACCGGCAGTGGTGCTGACCCTAGCCTTGTTCATCCCCTCTCCTCCGGCGACAACGACTCCTTCTCCTTATTCTCCTTAGGTGATTTCCGCCAAAACCTTTCCCTTTTGGGGGACGGGTTAGGGCGGGTTAGCCGCGGCAGTGCAATACGCTGCGTTACGTTATTGCACCCCACCGAATGATTTCACGCGGGTAGGTTTCATTCTGGAAATCGCCTTAGTATTCCCTTTCCCTCGGGCAGAGGGAAAGGGTGAGGGCGGTATGCAAGACCTGGCGAAGCTGTAATAGAGTCGCTCACCAAAGGCGTTGAATGCCATAGGCGTCAAACGTTCTGTCAGAGGTCAGAACGGGCAGCCGCTCGGCAAGTGCCTGGGAGATGATCAGGCGGTCGAAAGGGTCGCGGTGATGGAACGGTAGCGAAGCCACGCCGGTAACATGCTGAAAGCTAATCCCCAGTTGACGGAAGCTGTTACGTTGAAGTTGTTCCATAACGAAGTTTTCGAGAGGCTCTGCTAGCTTGAGCTTGCCGATGCTGAGCTTGATAGCCATTTCGGCGTTGGTCATCGTTTCGGCAGCTTGATGACCTTTACCCTTGGGGCAACCGGCCCGTTGTGGCAAGGGACGTCGTGAACACCTCCCTGTCGACTTGGGTCCGGCATCCTTGCCGCACACACCGTTGCACCTAGGGGTTCGGCTGCCGAAGGCGTGGGCACCAACGGTGTGCTCCAGAGCCACCCTGACGAAACGATGACCATGGCCGCCATTTCCAAAACACTCGCCAGACTAAAAAAGATCTCGTTGCGAGGCTCGGCCAGGTAGGCGTTCGCGTTTGTGGAAAGTTCCGGCGCGTCGTTAACCCACCACAAGAAGGCATGAGGGTACCGCCACACTTAACCGTGGTCATGCGGCGGTGTTAGCCAACAGTGGTGGTTGAGCCTGTTTCGGGGTCCGGCCGTCCCGCTTGGGCGGTATCCACGGCGGCCAAGGGACCTGGTAACGCAACAGTTCCGTCATGGTCCAACGGTGGTCGGTTAAAAGGGCCGCCATGGCAGGGGTGCGCGCTTGCCGGCGGCGGGATTCGTCGGTGGGAACCTCTTGCTGAAGGCGGCAGTGGTACCAGCAAAAATTGTAAGCACAACCCACCAGGTACATGTCCGCGGTCAGGGTCGTATCTAAGTGGGCCAGGGCTCGACCGCGCCGGGCTAAGGGCGCCAAAGCCGCGCGAAAGGTCGCATTGAGGCGTTCGATGTAAGCGGTGTTGATCACATTCCCGGTTGCGGTTTTCGTCAAGACTTCCGTAATGGCTGCGGTTGTTCCCCGAACCACGCGGTGCACGACACTGACCACCCGGCGGCGGGCATACTGCTTGACCACCTGTCCGATGAGCAGCCCCGGCTCCACCACCGAACCTCGGTCGGCCTCGGCGCCCGCGGCGCACGGCATGACGGAACACGCGCACAAAGGCCGTGACGTAGCTCGCGAACCCATTCACACAAACTAATAAGATGGCGAGGCGGCGGGCACAGGCACGCACCGGGTGCACCCGCTTCATGATCAGCGTGCGGTCGCGATGCGCGCTGATAGACCCGCCGAGCCACAGGCGTGAGGGCACCGCCATCGCCATCCACACCCGTTTGGCCACCCATTTTACCCACAGCTCGTCGGCCTGCACGGGGCCAAGGTCGACCTGCCCTGGCTCAAGATCGCTTGATGGACCTGCTGGCAATGACACCCGGCACGGGCTTGCCATTGCCCCACCGTTCGTTCGTCAAACCCAAAGGCGGCCACAATGGCCTGCAGCGGGCAACCCTGGCAGAGCCGCGTCAGCACAAGGGTGACCCCATCGGCAGCCGTTCGTAACCGATTAAGGGGCGTCCCCTTGGTCGCAGCAAACGTTCGCCCACAGGTACGGCAGCGGTAGCGCTGCGCTTGCTGGCTATGAATACGGATGTTGCCTCGCCCCCGTTGCCCTCTATCCGGGCAGTCCGGGTTCTGACAGAATTGCCTTCGTGGGTCCATCGTGGCCTCCCGAAAATGTGATGTACGAGTCACATCGTTATGAAGTATACCCTTTGGACCTACGTTGTCTAGACTTTCAACCCTCGACCACGGTTAAGTGTGGCGGTACCCTGGTTGTGTTTCGCTGTGCAAGAATCGGGAAGCAACCTTATCCTAACACGACGTACAACCACCCTCTTTTCGTCCTAACTCTGTCGAAGGTATTGTAATGGTATGCGCTTTTCTCCACGGGCACGTTTTTGCTACTACGGTTTACCTGAGCATGCGAGCACGATCGCGCTCGATGTGCCTTTCGGGCGCGTCAAGGGCGGGGATGACGTCAGCGAGCTAGAACACGAGATCAGCAGCATGATCGGAACAAGATACGCTTTGGCTATGCCACAGGCTAGGATCGGAATTTCCCTAGCGCTCTCGGAGTGGACGAAAGAACGCAAGAACGTATTGCTTTCGCCTTACACGATCCATGACGTTATCAACATGGTGATCTGCGCCGGAGGGCGGCCGGTCTTCGTCGACATCGACCGCCGTACATGCAACATCGCGCCTGAGCAGATAGAAGCCTTGATCGATGATGAGACGGCCGCAGTGTTGATTACTCATTTGCACGGCCTTGCTTGCGACGTGGAGCGCATCGGCGCCATCTGCAAAGCGCAAGGTGTACCGCTGATCGAGGATGCGGCACAGGCTTTCGGCACGCGTGTCAACGGCCAAATGGTGGGCAGCTTTGGCGATGTCGGGATTTTTAGCTTGGGCAGGGCAAAGGTGGTGAACGCCCTGTACGGCGGCATGTTGGTGACGAATCGCCGTGACCTGGCGAGCCGCATTGGCGCGCGGATGACCGAGCTTCCCTATTTCCCGACCAGGCGGTTGATTTCACAGGCAATGGTTTGCTTGATCACAAATCTCTTGTTCAGCCCTTTCCTGTTCTCCACCTTCATGTCGCGAGTTCTGCGCTACGCCTATCTGCATGACATCGACACGGCCAATCGTGTCGTACGCGGCGAACGCGCCCCGACTTTGACACCTATCCTCAAGAAAGAAAGGCTGCTCCGCATGACGCCGATGCAAGCACGGCTAGCCAGGAAACAGCTCGCTGACGTGGATAAGCTTTCGCGGATTAGAAGACGCTTTGCGCAAGCCTATCACGAGGGATTGAGGGACATTCCCGAGATACTGATACCCCCCTACAGGGACGATGGATCACACACCTATCAAACGTTTCCGATTCAAGCTCCAGATCGGCACGATTTGGTTCGGTTCATGATGAAGAAGGGGCGCGACATCACAGTACAGCATTTGGGCAACAATGCCGACGCCCCGTGCTTTTCCGAATATTACCGAGATTGTCCAAACGCAAGGGCGACAGCGGCAGCGACGCTGTTGCTCCCTACCTATCCGAAGTATGCCATGGAAGAGGTGGAGAAGAATATCGCGTGCGTCCGGGAATATTTTTACGCCGTCTAACATGCGGAATCATATACCTACGAGTAAGAGTTTCTGCATTACTCTGCGATAAAGGCATAAAGCTCGAAACTACACTAGAGGCGTCGCCTGCGCTGCAGGAACGGCTGTTGGAGAAGGAGGGGTCCGTGTTGTTTCAGTACCTCCTTGGGCAGGTGGCCGACGCCGAGACGCTTCATCTCTATGTAGATGCGGTGACGAAGCAGACGTCCAACGACCGCCCTCTGCATTTGCCACCGCTCGTAGAGTGGTGGCCGCCGCTCCTAAGGTTGTTCGAGCCAGTCAAAGGTGGCCGAGAGGGAAGGGGGGTAGGTCTCCTCAAGCAGCGTTTGCGCATGGTTTGCTTTATAGCGGATGCCGAGAAAGCGCCTTTGTTCTATGACTACGAGGGCAGGGAGCTGGTCGCGTCCTGGATAAGGCTCGCAGCGCTTGCCTTTGTGGAGGGTGTGATCATGCCCTTTCGACTGGTACTCGGAAGGTTGTGGCATTGGTAGAGCGCTCAGAGGTGCTGATTGTCGGTAGTGGACCGGCCGGAGCGTCTGCGGCATGGCCTGTGGTAGAGGCCGGAAAGCAGGTGGTCATGTTGGAGGCTGGCGCCAAGCTGAGCGCTGCTGATCCCCCCGGAGAAACGTCCTCTCTGGCGGAGCTGCGGTCCGGGTCGCGGCGTTACAGGGAAGCCAAGGCGTGGCCCATTCTGCTGGGCGAGGACCTCCGCGTTCTGGAATCCAGCAATATTGCCTCACCGAAGATTCGTTATCGTGTGGGCGGGGAAAGGCTTGCGAGATTCAGCGCAGAGTCCGGGATCGTGGCGCACGATTTTGCCGTCATGGGGGTGTATGCGCGCGGCGGACTATCCAACTTCTGGGGTGCCGGCGCCGGCGCGTTTGACAGAAGTGACTTTGCAGATTTTCCGTTTGGAGTCGAGGAACTTGCTCCATCTTACGAATCCGTAGCCCGCCGCATTGGTATCAGCGGATCTTCGGAAGATGATATGGCACCTTTGCACGGCCAAGAGGTGAGTTTGCAACCGCCGCTTGAGCTCAGTCCTATATTCCGCTCCATTCTCGATCGATATAACGCCCGGCGCGAGTCTCTGCGGACACGTATCGGCCGCTCGAGATTGGCGGTGTTGAGCACGGACGCCGGGCGACGTCGGGCATGCCGCTTGGAGACCATGTGTTCCTGGGGTTGTCCGGAGAAGGCAATCTACAATAGCGCCGATGAGGTCGCCGAGCTCGAGACAAGAGACAACTTCACCTGCCTGGACAACTCTCGGGTCGTGGCAATAGCTCCGACTGACGGCGGTTACGAAGTCACGGTAGCCAACGGATCCGAGGCAAGCCGCAAGTACGCCGCTCCGGTGGTCATCTTGGCGGCCGGGATCTTCAACTCGACTCGATTAGTGTTGAGCTTGCTCGACTGTTTCGATATGGACGTGCGCTTGCTGGATTCACCACAGGCTGCATTCGCCCTGTTTGTTCCTACTTGGCTTGGTAAACCATTGCCGTCGCGCGCGTTGGGAATGGCTCAGCTCAGCTTCGCGTTGGAATTGCTGTCCGCACCCGGACAGAAGGCGGCAGGTTCTCTCTATAGCGCGGAGCACTATTTGGCGACAGAGATCATATCCCAGCTCCCCTTGTCCTATCGGGGCGGGCGGGTATTGATCCGTTCTATGCTATCAGCCATGGTAATTGGACTGCTGTCTTTTCCGGGATATTGCAGCCGATCTAGCCTACGGCTGCAGCGAGGAACGGGTGGTCAGGACCACCGCTTGGTGGTTAACGGCGGTTTCAGCTCCGAGTATGATGACCTGCTTCGCACGACCACTAAGGGGTTGGCAAGGGACTTTCGTAAGCTGGGGATTTTCATTCTCCCGGGATCAATAATGCCCTACGGTCCGGGTGCGTCTGCGCGCTATGCGGGAAGCCTCGCGATGGGTACCTGGACGAGCACCGAAGGAGAGGTCATGGGAGCGACAAATCTCTTCGTGGCCGATGCATCCTGTCTGCCTGCGCTGTCGGGGAAATCGTCCACTCTCACGGTAATGGCCAATGCGGATCGGATCGGTCGCATCGTTGCAGGGCGATGAGCGCGAGCTCGGGCAATCAGTCAGCGTGCCGGCTAGTGAGATTCTAACGCTCGGATCTTTGTGAGCTGATTCTGGAGCTCCGCCGTCGCCGCCTGCTGCTCGGTGATCTTGTCCCGCTCCTTCTGAACAACCTGCACCGGGGCCTTGCTCACGAAGCTAGGAAATGAGTATCTTCATCTCGCCGACGAGGGTGATCGCGGACCCAGGCGCATGCTCCTCGGGTGTCAATGGGGTGACGGCCTCGGTACGCGCCAGAAAGTCCAGGTACTTGCGGCTCTCCTGCAACCACAGGCGATCCTGGTCCGAGGCCTGTTGAAGCAGGA
>CAZUZO010000170.1:0-6044 GCA_964624765.1 uncultured Thiotrichales bacterium | reverse complement strand
ATCACAAAGCCCCCGCTCGTTTTGTCCTTGAGCTTGTGCACCCGCGCGATGCGCCCTCAACGCCGCGTCGAGTTCCGCAACAAAAGCCTTCACAAAGGACAAGGGCTCGCTAATCAACACGACCGACCTCCTCAGCGCGACTCGTCGCCAATGGCAACACCGCTGAGAGCCAGCGTACAATATGCTGCGGTAGCGGGCCAGCCCGTCACACCGCGATGGTTCTTGCAGGCGCTCGAGCCTGAGTCTGGCGGGCTGACACCGCTACCCCCTTCGCCAACCCTTTTCAAGTACGAAAAACTTGATCATCGAGTATCACGCAACGGCTGCTCTACACCAAATGGCGCGACCCGGGCGAGGAGCCGAAGCTCCACCTCTTCGGCCAGCTCAAGCGCATTATCAAACAGTGGCTGGATACGTGCTTCGTCTGCAAAGGCGGCACCTACCCGGCGCAGCTCATGTACCAGGAACTGTCCGACATGGCCTGCGAGCGCATCACCGCCGCGATCACGCGGGCCGAGATCGGGAGCCGTCCGGTCAAAGCCGTGCTGGACGCCTACAACCCGGTCGGTTCCACGGCGCACGTCAATTTCAACACGTCCAAGACCGATCGCTACGAAACCGACGCGCGGCGATGCCACGTGAACTAGGTGATCCTGGACAGTGACTGGGAAGCCGAGTTCTGTCGCGTGGCGGAAGCCCATCGACGTGTGCTGGCCTACGTGAAGAACCACAACCTCGGACTCGAGGTGCCATACCGCTACGGCTCCGAGATGCGCACCTACATCCCGGACTTTATCGTCCTGGTCGACGATGGCCACGGCAAAGAGGATCCGCTACACCGCGTCGTCGAGATCAAGGGCTACCGGCGGGAGGATGCGAAAGAGAAGAAAAACACCATGGAGGCCTACTGGGTGCCGGGTGTCAACAACCCCGGCAACTACGGGCGCTGGGCTTTCGCCTGGTCGGCGGCTATCGATCGATTGGCCGCGGATGCGGACGGATACGGGGAAACGCCCAGACTGTTTGTAGTCTCCGCGGGAAACGTCAGCGACCCGAATGCCTGGGCTGAATATTCCGAGAGCAACGCGACTGATGGTATCCACGATCCTGGGCAAAGCTGGAATACACTCACTGTTGGAGCGGCGACCGGCCTCGTTCAGATTACAGAGCCGAACACTCAAGCCTACCAGGCAATCGCGCCAGCGGGCTGCCTCAGCCCCTTCAGTACTACGTCACTGACCTGGCAGCCTTAGTGGCCGCTCAAGCCGGATGTGGTGTTTGAGGGCGGCAATGCAGCTGTTACGCACCTCTATGCCAAACCGTATGCTGAAACGAACGCGAGTCTGAGTCTTCTTACGACGGAGATGGAACCTGAGAGGAGGTTATTCACTACGACAAACGCGACGAGCGCTGCATCAGCGCTTGCGGCACGGATGGCGGCGCAGCTGATGGCCGAGTATCCGGATCTCTGGCCTGAGACGATTCGGGCGCTCATCGTGCACTCGGCTGAGTGGACCGACGCGATGCGACAGGCGTTTCTGCCGGGCACCGGACAACCTACCAAGACGGACGTTGCTCGTCTTGTGCGCCACTGCGGCTTCGGGGTGCCGGATCTGGAGCGCGCCCTGTGGAGTGTCGAAAACTCGCTCACCATGATCTGCGAGGGCCAGCTGCATCCGTTCGGGCGTGAGGGCACATGGATCCAACCCTGCGAGACATGCATCTTCATCGCCTTCCCTGGCCATTGCAGGAGCTCGAGGCGCTGGGGGAAACGGCGGTGGAAATGCGGGTGACGCTCTCCTACTTTATCGAGCCCAATCCATCCGAGCGGGGATTCTCCGCGCGCTATCGCTACGAGTCCCACGGCCTGCGATATGACGTCAAACGTCCGGCCGAATCGGGGGCGGACTTCCGGGCGCGAATCAAGCGAGCAAGAGGAATAGAGGCTGTCGGTGCGTGGATCGCTGAGAGAATCGCAGAGGGTGTTGTGCCACACGAGATCGGCATCTTTGTCCGATCAGGGGAGCAGCTCGACCGTGCGAAGGAGGCCGCGCAGGAGTCGGGATCACCGTTCAAGGTGCTTGATGAACACGTGGAGACAACCACCGGTCGATTATCTGTGAGCACAATGCATTTGGCTAAGGGATTAGAGTTCCGCGCTGTAGTCGTGATGGCTTGTGACGATGAAGTGATTCCGTTGCAGGAAAGAATCGAAGCCGTTGCTGACGAAGCCGACCTTCAAGAGGTATACGATACTGAGCGACACCTTTTATACGTCGGTTGCACCCGGGCGCGAGATTACCTGCTTGTAACTAGCGTTGAACCTGCCTCCGAGTTCTTCGGTGATTTACGGGAAATAGTCTCCCCCGTCAGGTAGAATGTCGCGACCACATGGCCTCGGGAGTATGACGATGCCATCGGTGACCGAATCGAC
Source organism: uncultured Thiotrichales bacterium (assembly GCA_964624765.1). GTDB lineage: Bacteria > Pseudomonadota > Gammaproteobacteria > HK1 > HK1 > JAGTVB01. The sequence continues at coordinate 3,610 of CAZUZO010000170.1, read as the reverse complement.
CGCCCTGCTTTTATCCGCCTCCCAAATCGAAGACTTGAGATTGGCGAGCTCAAAAATGACGGGGGTGGAACGCCGATCGTTCCAGGCGGCCATGGCGTTGAAATATTGCGGGGGCAATGCCCGCCAAGCGGAGCGAGTGTTTGGCTGGAACCGCGACACCGTTGAACTCGGGCTACAGGAACACAGGGGGGGAAAGCAGCGGGGTGCGCACCCCGTTCCTCAAACGCATTCCCTTACACATAAGTTTCGCACAGAATTATCACTATGAAAATCAGCATGTTGCAGCGTTTGCGCTCAGACAAGGTGCAAAATCGGCACCAGCAAGGCCCGACATTGCCGCCCGCGCCGGAGGACGAGGGATCAATGACTTGGATGCGCCGCCGACATGCCTCTAGCATGACTAGATGAGATATGTGTAAGGAAATGCCTCAAACGTAGGGTGGAGTTTGCCGATCATACCGGCCAGATCATCCACCTGCTGTACTATCCGCCCTACCATAGCCAATACAATCCCATCGAATGCTGCTGGGGTATCTTGGAGCAGCACTGGAACGGCGGCACCCAGCGGGTGGATGCGGAGACCCTGCTGGAATGGGCGAAAAGCATGACCTGGAAGGGTCTCCACCCGGTGGTTAAGTTGAGCCGTCGCGTCTACCATAAGGGCATTTCGCTATCCAAGAAGGCCATGCGCGGGATTGAAGCACGATTAGAGCGAAACCCGCTATTGCCCAAGTGGGACATTTTGATTCGGCCTGCACAATAGGGAAGCTCTTCTTCGGAAATGGCCTAAAGACTGGCAGTCTGTCGGTCATGGTAACGTGGTGGCCGCCGTCGCCCCACCGGCGGAGCATGAGTTGCATGAGCAGTTTTCCGCAACGCTGGATCCGCAGAATGCGGAACTGTTCGAGGAAACGCTGCAAATGCTCAAGGGGCTGCCCGAGCTCGGCATGTTGCTCCAAGTCGAACACGAGTTGCCCGAGCCGATCCGCCAGGTCTATGTGGGCAAAGGCACAGACCTGTTCGCCAAGCAGGAGCAGGAGGGCTGGCAGCGGGCCGAGCACAGGCTGCGTGAGGCGCTCAGCGAGTTTGCCCAGGCGGCGAGATCCACGTATCAGGGACGTCTCTTTGCACAGGATGCCCTGCAGAGGCTCCGTCTGATCGACCTGTGCCGCGAGGTTTTCGATGTGGTGGTGATGAATCCCCCATTTGGCGCGGCTAGCCAGCGGGACCAAGAACCAACTGGCGAAGGCCTATCCACGCAGCAAGAACGACCTGCTGGCCATCTTCGTAGAACGAGGGTTGGAGCTATTGCGTCCGAGTGGCCGCATCGGCGCGATCACCTCGCGTACTTGCTTTTTCCTTTCCAGCTTTCAGAAATGGCGGGAGCAGGTGGTGCTCGGCGTTGCCCGCCCAGAAGTCATGGCGGATCTGGGCCATGGCGTGATGGACGATGCGATGGTGGAAGCCGCGGCCTATGTGCTGGAAAAGCAATGAACTGGATCGGAGAACAGCAATGACCTGTCGAATACCCAGGCGATTGAAGCAGGAGCCGCTGATCGAGGCCATCTGGCAGGTGCAATTTGAGACCGCGCCCGAACAGGCGGTCGGCGATGCCTTACCGGGGATATTGTTCGGTGCATTGCGTGGCCAGCAACCCGGTCTGCAGATCCACCGCCTGCCGGCGGCTGATATTCCAGCGCCCGTTGCTGCGCGAACGCATTCCCCGCCTGGAGCGCGTGGATGCAGAGCCGATGCCGGATGGCCGCCTGTTGTTGCAGATCAAGGATGCCCCGTTCGAGCAACCGGTGCTTTCGAAATTTGCCTCCGACGGCACGATGAGGATGCTGGCCTATTTGACCGTGCTCTACGATCCGGAGCTGCCGCGCTTCATCGGCATCGAGGAGCCTGAGAATTTCCTGCACCCGCGTTTGCTGCCGGAGCTGGCCGAGGAGTGCCGCGCCGCGTCCGAGCGTTCCCAGTTGCTGATTACCACCCATTCTCCCCTCCTGCTCAATGCCATGCGTGCGGAGGAGGTGCGGATACTGTATCGGGACGAGCAGGGTTTCACCCAGGCCGTGCGGGCCAGCGATATCCAGGGCATTCCCGAGTTCATCCAGGCGGGGGCGTCGCTGGGGCACCTCTGGATGGAGGGCCACTTCGGTCTCGGCGATCCACTCATTAACCAGGGCGCGCCGCGCACCACCAATAGGGGGCGCGGTTGATGCTGGAAAAGTTGATTGTGTTTGTCGAGGAAGACTCGATGGAGGCGGCACTGAAACAGGTGCTGCCCAGGCTGTTGGGCGACATGGAATTCGAGATTCGGCGTTTCCAATGCAAGGACGATCTGCTTGTCTGTTTGCCCGAGCGGCTGGCGGGTTACGCGGCTTGGCTGCCGGAGTCCTGGGCCATTCTGGTGTTGGTCGATCGCGACGATGATGATTGCCTGGCGCTCAAGCAGCGACTGGAGACCATTGCAGCGGACGCTGGCCTGCTGACTAAGACCGTCGCCGCCAACGGCAAGCGTTTTCAGGTAGCCAACCGCATCGCCATCGAGGAGTTGGAGGCCTGGTTCTTTGGCGATTGGCAGGCGGTACGGGCGGCCTATCCCCGAGTGCCGGCGACGATCCCGAACAAAGCCAGGTATCGGGGCCCCGATGCAATATTGGGCGGTACCTGGGAGGCGCTTGAACTGGTGCTGAAGCGGGCGGGTTATTTTAGCACCGGCTTGCGCAAGCTGGAGTGCGCGCGTGCCGTGGCTGAGCATATGGAACCCGAGCGCAATGCGTAGGAGAAGACTCCACAAAACGGCTTTTTAGCGGAGAACAAGATCCCGCCGTATTTCACTTCCTCGGAAATTGAGGGATCCAGATTGAGGATGAGTTCTCTCAGCGCTTGCACAAGCTCGAAGCGCCTAGAATCGAGAAGGCGTATGTCATCGAGTAGTTTCGAGATGTGGTCTGCGGACATGGCGTCAGGACTTGTAGTATTGCTTAAACTCAGGGCTGGGTTCGCGCTCGGAGAAAATGAAGAGAACGATGCCGTTCGGGTCTTGAACGGCAAAACCGCGATCCCCCCAAGGATGGTCTTCGAGAGGCATGACGGCAACCAGACCAGAAGCCGTGAGTGACTGGAACTCGGCATCAACATCGGAGACGTTGAAGTTGTAAGTCAAACCGGCAGGATTGCAGGCAGGCTGATCGGACTGCGGTGCCATGAACTGAATAGTCGCACCCTTTCCGAATTCAAGATTAACGTACCAACCACAGTCGAAAGTGACCTTTGCGCCGAAATATCGGACATAGAAATCGCGGGATTCTTCGACCTTGGCCGTCGTGATGCAAGGGGACAGCGAGTTTGCAAACATGGTGACTCCTTGTAGTGAGACCTAACAGTTATTCACCAGACCGGTCGGTCCATATTACTAAAATTCGCAGAACATGCTGATGTGTAACAGATCAATAAGTCCGGGCTGTTACGGTGAGGCGGCACGAGCCTGAATGAGCGCAGGTAGCGGGGGAACGGTGTGGGTACCGGACACGCGGTCGACGAGGAAAATCCAGAACGACACCCCGAGTTTTCGGCAGGTTTTCTTCAAAGTGGCAAACGTATC
>CAZUZO010000169.1:0-6159 GCA_964624765.1 uncultured Thiotrichales bacterium | reverse complement strand
ACCGCCCAACGCCGCTATCGGGTCGTGTAGCAGGTTTTTTCACAACCTCTGAGTGCAGATAGCCAACAGGTCTGGCGCGTAATAGCAAATGGAGGTGCCCATGGGCGCACGGTGCAAGGTAGCGAGCCTAACGCGAGCAAGCGTTTCTATACTGATGTTCCCCCTTGCTGGAGTGGCGGCTGAATTAGACGGGTCCGGGTCGCCCGCGGCTCTGGACGAGCAGCAGCTACTGTTCGCGGAGATCCCCACGGTGTTTGCGGCCTCGAAATACGAGCAGCGAACGACCCAGGCACCCTCGGCGGTGAGCATCATCACCGCCGATGAGATTCGCAAGTACGGCTATCGTACCCTGGACGAGATCCTACAAAGTGTGCCGGGATTTTATTTCACTCGAGACCGCAACTATACCTATGCCGGCATCCGGGGTTTCGGCAGGCCCGGTGATTACAATGGCCGGTTGCTGCTGCTGGTCGATGGGGTGCGCCTGAACGATGCCGTCTATGATCAGGCGCCGCTGGGCCACGTGTTACCCATCGACATCGACCTCATCGAGCGCTTGGAGATCATCCGCGGGCCGAGTTCTTCGCTCTATGGCGCCAACGCCTTCTTTGGTGTCATCAATGTCGTCACCAAGAATGGCCGAGATTATCAGGGCCTCGAGCTCGCCGGCTCCGTCGGTCGATTCGAGACCCTAGAGGGGCGCGCCACGTTCGGCGAGCGTTTCAATGCCGGTGTCGAAATGCTCCTCTCCGGGAGCTATTTCGACAGCGCAGGACCCGAGCAGCTCTACTACGCGGAATTCGACGATCCGGCAACCCATAATGGGGTCACCAAAAATACCGATGACGAAGCCGCCAAGCAGCTCTTCCTGGAGCTATCGTACAAAGATTTCAGTCTATCCAGCAACTACCATTGGCGGGAAAAAGGTATCCCCACCGGTGCCTACGGAACAGTTTTCAACGACCCGCGAACGCGCACGGTGGACGAATATTTCTATGTCGATCTGCGCTATCAGCATCTGTTCACAAACGGAACGCACTTCTTCGGAGATATCAACTACCAATACTATGACTACGATGGCGATTACCTAATTGATTACTCCGAAGAGGATGAACCGTATCTTGTTGTCAACAAGGATAATGCTCGAGGGCGCGCCTGGAGCAGTCTGGCACAGTTCACCTTTAATCTAGGAGTGCAACATCGAGTCATCGTGGGTGGAGAACTTCGTTGGAAACAACGCCAGGACCAAAAAAACTTTGATGAGCAGCAAGTCTATCTCGATGACCGGCGGTATTCCTTTGATTGGGGGCTGTTTGTTCAGGATGAATGGTCAGTCCGTGATAATTTAACTGTGAATGCCGGGCTTCGCTACGACCAGTATGGCGACCTGTCTGGGACTGTCAACCCGAGGTTGGCCTTAATCTATAACCCATGGAAGACAACCGCCATCAAGCTTATCTATGGGACGGCCTTTCGTGCTCCCAATAGCTATGAGCAGTTTTACCAAGACGGCGGGATGACCATGAAGCCGGCCGAAGAACTGGATGCCGAGACGATCAGAACGGCGGAACTGGTGTTGGAACAGCAGATCACCCGCTACCTGCGTGCCACCGGGGATATTTTTTATTACCAAGTTGACGATCTGATAACGTTGCAGACCGACCCGCAGGATGATCTGCTGATATTTCGCAACACCGACACCATCGATGCTTACGGGATAGAAGGGTGGCTGGAAGGGAAATGGCCAAGCGGCTGGGAGACGCGCGTGAGTTACACGTTCACGCAGACCGAGCAAGAGCCCACTGGCGCCAGTCTCTCTAATTCTCCGAACCACTTGTTAAAGGGCAATCTGACGGCCCCGCTAGTCCGAAATCGGGTTTTTGCTGCGGCGGAGGCACAGTACACCAGTGCACGGAAAACGGTGCGCGGCAATCAGGCCCCAGGGTACGCTATCGCTAATCTCACCCTATACGCGCCGAGTCTTTGGAAAGGCTTGAGTATCTCGGCAAGCATTTATAATGCGTTCGATAAGCAGTATAGCCATCCCGGCTCAGAAGAGCACATTCAAGGCACCATCCTGCAGGATGGCCGCAGTTATCGCGTCAAGCTCTACTATGCTTTCTGACGGTGAGAGCGTTCGTGTTTCTGGCCGGCCTGCGAAGACGCATCATCAACGGATTGGTGCTGCTCGCCGCGGCGTGTGTGCCGGTGATGGGGTTCACTGCGCCAGCCAAGGACATGCCCCTGCTGGTGATCCTGAGTCATCATGCGGCGCCTTACACCGAGATGGCGCAGGCATTTAAAGAACATCTGCGCGAGCAGAAGGCGCAGGTGACCTATATCGACATCACCCTGGATGACAAAGGCGAGATACCGGCTTCGTTCCGAGAGACCCTCGCCAGCCATAAACTGGCGCTCGTCTACTGTCTGGGTGCGCAGGCTTACAAAGTGGCCAAGGCGCAAGCTGCAGGTGTCCCCGCCGTCGCCGGTTTGATGGTCAATGGCGAAGACATCGTGCGCGGCGGGAATAGCACCGGAGTCGCTTTGGAGTTTCCTATCCAGACGCAGTTGGAGTGGTTAAAGAAGATCCTGCCGCAATACAAGACCATTGGAGTGGTTTATAACGAACTCGAAAATAAAGCCAAGATCGAGCAGGCGAAGGCAACGGCAAAAAAGTTGGGCCTCGCGTTTGAGGTTGTGGGACTGCAGTCGCCGAAAGAGTTGCCTGCGGCCTTGGGGGCGATCATGCGGCGGGTGGATGTCTTGTGGGGCCTCCCAGACTCTATTGTTTTGTCTCCACAGACCGCTAAAGCTATTTTGTTGGCGTCTTTTCACAACCGCGTTCCCTTGATCGGGGTTTCCAGCGTATGGGTCAAAGCCGGGGCGCTGTACGCGTTGGACTGGGACTACCAGGACATGGGCGTGCAAACCGCGGAAATGGCGTTGGCTATCCTGCGTGGGGGCTCGGTAGCGAAGGTTCCGGTGACCTCACCGCGGAAAATCCGTTACGCCTTAAACCTTAAGACCGCCGAGCACATGAAAATCAACTTGGCCGATGAGCTGATCGCCGGAGCTGCACAGGTTATTCGGTAACTAAAAAATGGATATCGACAACGATGCAGCTGCGCCTGGGTATTGCCACTAAGTTCAATCTGCTGTCGATAGCGCTGATCGCGATGACCGCATTCGGCGTTGCCCTTTTCGTGATTTGGCACGAGCAGAAGTTATCCCTCAAGGTGAGTTTCGAGCACGGCACGGGCATCGCGTTGATGTTGGCCAAGACCAGCGAGTACGCCATTTATACGGAGAATGCGGAGGCTTTAGCACAGGTTCTAGAGAGCGCCTTCGTTTATTCCGATACCGTTTATGCGGCCTTGAAAGATAAGCACGGCAACCTATTGGCCGAGCGTAAGGGTAAACCGGCTCTCGCGATCTCACCGTGGCATGGGTCTACAGAGTGGGAGGTGAGGCTGGCGGCGCAGCCGCAGTTACGACTGGTACGAACTGATGGCAGTCATTATGTCGACATCGCCGTGCCGGTCATGAGTGGGGTGGCGGAGAGTGGATTCCTAGAGCCCACCGAGGCCGAGGCGCAGGGTGGTGCAGAGGTACCGATCGGTTACTTCCAGCTCGGCATCAGTCAGGAGCGGCTGGAACAGCAAGTCCAGCAGTTCTTGGTGGCGGTGATCGCGATGACGGCCACGTTGATGCTGATCGGTATTGTGATCACCTTACTAGTGAGCCGCAACCTAATCGGTCCTCTGAGAAAGCTGGTGCGGGCCGCGGAGACGGTGGCTGCGGGCAGTTTCGACCATCGGGTTGCGATCACGACTCAGGATGAAATCGGCGAGGTGGGGCAACGCTTCAATGTCATGGTGGACCGCCTGCGAGCCTATTGGAACGAGGTCGAGGAACATCGGCGAAACTTAGAGCAAAAGGTCAGAGAGCGTACCCATGAGTTGCAAGGGGCAAAGGATGCCGCGGAGGCGGCCAGCCGCGCCAAGAGCGAATTCCTGGCCCGCATGAGCCATGAGATCCGCACCCCGATGAACGGCGTGCTGGGCATGACCGAGCTTCTCTCAGCCACCACGCTCAGCACCAAGCAACGCCGGTACGCCGACACCATTAAGCGTTCGGCGGATTCCTTACTCGGTATCATCAACGACATATTGGACTTCTCCAAGGTCGAAGCCGGGAAGTTGGTGCTCGACGATGCGGTCTTCGATCTGAGGGCGCTGTTTGAGGATGTGGCGGAGCTGATGGCCGAGCCGGCGCAACGCAAACAGCTGGAGCTCGTCAGCGCCCTGCCGCCTGATCTGCCGCGGGCATGGCGGGGGGATGCGGGGCGCTTGCGCCAGGTGTTGGTTAACCTGGTGGGAAACGCCTTGAAGTTTACGGAGCAGGGAGAGGTTGTCCTACGCCTCGATTACTGCCTGGAGACCGAGGATACGGGGATGATCCGGGTGCAGGTTCGAGATACCGGTCTCGGCATCGCTGCGGAGCAACAGGCGCGGATCTTCGATGCCTTTTCGCAAGTCGATGGGGGCAGTACGAGGAAGTATGGCGGCACCGGGTTGGGACTCGCGATCACCAAACAGCTGGTGGGCCTCATGGGCGGGCAGGTCGGCGTGCAGAGCGCTCCCGGGCGAGGTTCGACTTTTTGGTTTACCGCGCGTTTGGGCATGCAAGCCGGCGGTGAGGTCGGGCTGCCCTTCGAGCCAGGCGCGCTGCGCGGCGTGAACCTCCTCATCGTCGATGACAATGCCACCAATCGCGAGATCCTCGAACACCAGATGATGGCCTGGGGAGTGGAGCACGACAGTGCCATCGGTGGCGCCGAGGCGCTGACGGCCCTGCGCCATGCGGCGCGGCGAAATAAGTCATACCAAGTGGCTATCTTAGACCGTTGGATGCCTGAGATGGATGGATTGCAGCTGGCCGCTGCAATCCGAGCCGATGCCGATATCGCTGGCGTGGTGTTGGTCATGCTGAGCTCGGTGGGGGATGATGGGGACAGTACCCAGTGGCGACAAGTGGGCATCGAAGCCTATCTGACCAAGCCCTGGCGGCAATCGGAGTTGTATAACTGCCTGGCGGCGGTGATGGGGCGCACGGGTCACGGGTGGGCGGAGCCGGTGGAGTCAACGCCAACGGCAGTCGCAGCGGAGGTCGGCGGGGGGCGTATTCTGCTGGCCGAAGACAACCCGGTGAACCAGGAGGTGGCATTGGGGATGTTAGAGGTCCTCGGTTGCACGGTGCAGGTGGTCGAGAACGGCCAGCAGGCGGTGGAGGCCCTGTCCAGCGGGGGCTACGACGTGGTGCTGATGGACTGCCACATGCCCGAGATGGATGGTTTCCAAGCGACCGCCGCGATCCGCGGCCGTGAGCAACGGCAGGCGGACGGCGCTCGCCAGCCTATCGTGGCGCTGACCGCCAACGCCTTGCAGGGGGACCGGGAGCGGTGCCTGGCCGCCGGCATGGACGACTACCTCAGCAAGCCCTTTACCCAGGCGCAGTTGCAGGGCGTGTTGGCGCGCTGGTTGACGCACCGGCGCGCCGCACCGGAGCCGGTGGAGGGGGCCCGCTCCCTGGCGGCGCGGGTGGAACCGCCGGAGGCGGTGCCGACGGCGGGAACGGTGCTGGACGAAGGGGCGTTGGATCAGATTCGGGCGTTGCAGCGGCCCGGTCGACCCAGTGTGCTGGAGAAGGTGGTGAAACTGTATCTGGACGATTCCCTGAAGCTCGTGGAAGCGCTGCGCCACGCGGTGCACCAGGGGGATCCCCAGGCGGTGCAACAGGCTGCTCACACCCTGAAATCCAGCAGCGCCAACCTCGGTGCCACCGAGCTTGCCACCCTGTGCCGGGAACTGGAGAGCCTGGGCCGGCAAGGGTGCCTCGAGCCGGTGGCGGCGCTGATGCAGCAACTGGAGACCACCTATCCCGGCGTGCGGCAAGCCCTCGCCAGCGTGGCCACAGGAGAACCGGCATGAGCCAGGACCTTAGCGGCGCGAAATATCGCCGGGCTCAAGGTGCTACGTTTTCGTCGACCGCAACGCGAGTGGATGGCACATCACCAGAGGATCGAAGCCACCCCTCGTCATTCCGGCCTGCGCCGGAATGACGGAGGGGAGTATTCCGATCATGTTGCTTTTCAAGAAA
>CAZUZO010000168.1:0-6161 GCA_964624765.1 uncultured Thiotrichales bacterium | reverse complement strand
ACAATGTGGGGAAACCGTAAGAAGATCAGAACGACGAAGATCGATTCGTTGATCGGTCGGCAAACCGAGCTATGCGGCGACGTGCACTTTACCGGTGGACTGCATGTCGACGGAACCATAAAAGGCAATGTCACGGCAGAGGAAGACGCCTCATCGGTGTTGACTCTGAGCGAGCATGGCACCATTCAAGGAGATGTCAGAGTCCCCCATCTCCTGTTGAACGGAGTGGTCATCGGCGATGTTTATGCCGAAGAGCATATCGAACTCTCTTGCAAAGCAAGGGTCACTGGTAACGTGTACTACACCTTGATCGAGATGGCTATGGGCGCACAGGTGAACGGCAACCTGGTCCGTTCTGAGACGCCGGGGTGCGAGCAACCGCCCCTAAGGCTAGCCCATGAGGCATCCTTAGAAGCTGCCGATTAGCCTTTGAGATATAGTAATATCGAGAGGGTTTTGGTAGCTTCGGTTCGATAGACATACCTGATACATCCCGAGAGGGTTCGGCCAAATGATGAATAGCGATACCATGTCACCATCTGTCCCATCGATACATTTCACGCAACAAGCCGCGGCAAGAGTCAAAGCATTATCGGCAGAGACCGAGACGGAAGCGCTGATGCTGCGGGTCTACATCGAGGGTGGAGGTTGCTCCGGCTTTCAGTACGGCTTCGAGTTTGAGAAGGCACTGCAAGAAGATGACACGGTAGTGGAAAACAACGGTGTGAAGCTGGTCATCGATCCCTTGAGCTTGCAGTACTTGTCAGGCGCTTCCATCGATTACCTGGAAGATCTCCAGGGCGCTCGCTTTGTCGTATCAAACCCGAACGCCTCCAGTACTTGCGGGTGCGGCTCGTCGTTTTCGGTCTAAGCTCCCAGGGACGACACGAAAACCCGGCGAACGCCATACGGCGACGGAGAGGGATAGGCGGGCAGCCGAGCGCTGCCCAACGCCGCGGTGGGGTAGCTTAGCCGCTCTATCTCTCAAGCTCTGAACGCAAAGCGCCCCGACAGGGCGATATCAGGCGCGGTAGACGGCGCCCAGCACGACGGATCGTCTGGCCCCTGTGACCGAAGGCAAGTTGCCGGGAAGTCCGGCTAAGGTCCTTTCAGCGAGCCAAGCGAAGGCGACGGCTTCCACCCAATCGGGCGGTAAACCATAGCGCTCCGTAGAATACACGGGGCTGCCGGGGAGCGATTGGGACAGTCCTGCCATGATAAGGGGATTGTGGGCACCGCCACCACAGATGAGCACCTCCCGCGGGGGATCCGCATACTGCGTGATGGCGTGCTTCAGGCTAGTCACCGTGAGCTCGCAGAGCGTCCGTTGAATGTTCTCTGGAGCCACACTCACGGGTAGCCGAGCAAGCTTTTCTTGAAGCCAGGACACATTGAAGCGCTCCCGGCCTGTGCTCTTCGGGGGGGGCAGTGAAAAGTAGTCGTCCTGGAGTAGCTCCTGCAGTAGAGGGAGATGAATCTGACCCTGAGCTGCCCAGCGCCCCCCCTCGTCGAGGGGTGCGCCACGATGCACAGAGGCCCAAGCATCCAGCAACACATTTCCCGGCCCGGTGTCGAATCCGACCACAGGAACGCTGGGGTCTTGAGACAGAACCGTGATGTTGGACATGCCGCCGATGTTGACCACCAAGCGGTTAACCGCCGAGCTCCAAAAGACAGCCTGGTGAAACGCCGGCACCAAAGGTGCCCCTTGGCCACCCGCCGCCACATCCCGCCTCCGAAAGTCGGCGACGGTGGTAATCCCCGTGCGTTCGGCGATGATGTTGGGATCGCCGATCTGCGCCGTATACGGCCAATCGCCATTCGGTCGGTGAAGCACTGTCTGTCCATGACTCCCGATGGCCCGGATAGACGCTGGCGCTGCGCCCGCCTTTTCCATGACCGCTAGCGCAGCTTCGGCAAACAGTTCGCCGATCCTCACGTCGAGCACGGCGACGAGGTGGTAGTCATGCGGCACGCCTGCGGTAATGCCTAGCACGCTGTCTCTAATGTCAGCGGAAATAGGATGTCCATGGGTTGCGACCAGTCGAGGGAATTGCCCGTCGAAATCGACGCAAACAGCATCGATAGCATCCATGCTGGTTCCCGACATTAGACCGATAAATAGGCGCAATCTTTAAAACAAGGCTCCGGAAAAGAAGTTCCCACCCGGTTCAATACCGGCTACTCGGATCGATGGCCTAGGTCGGGTCGACCTCACCGCAGGAGCTGAGCTATCAGAGCTTGTGAAAAAACCGTCGCGAGCGGCACGAGAGCAAGGCGGACGGCGCGAAGCCGAGAGACATATCAAATAGATAGGCGAGGAGCGAGCACCGCCCAACGCCGCTATCGGGTCGTGTAGCAGGTTTTTTCACAAGCTCTCAGTCTGCAGACTGTCGTGCCAATGGGCAAGCCTGCACCCGAGCAGGCGACCCTCCTCCTCAATCGTCTCGACTGGCCACGGTAACGCTGCCGAGCGAATCGAGCTGCGCTAGCAGCGCCTGAGCGTGAGCCAAGAAGTCCGCCCGATACTTAGGGGCGATGTGGGCCGCTTTCGGCAGCGTGACGGTCAAGGGGTCGCGGTGCACGCCATTGACGCGAAACTCGTAATGCAGGTGCGGCCCCGATGCTAAACCACTCTTCCCCACATAACCGATCACATCCCCCTGGGTAACGCGCTGGTTAGACTTAAGCCCTTCGGCATAGCCTGACAAGTGAGCATACAATGTAGTGTATTTCTCGCCGTGCTGAAGGATGACGGTGTGACCATACCCCCCCTGAAGTCCGGCGAAGGTGACCCGGCCGTCGCCTGTTGCCTTGACTGGCGTACCGGTTGGTGCGGCGTAATCTACGCCACGATGGGCTCGAAACCGATGTAACACGGGATGCCAGCGACTTTGGGTGAAACGCGAGCTGATACGCGAGAACTTCACCGGGGTGCGCAGGAATGCCTTGCGCAGACTGCGCCCGTCTGGAGTGTAATAGTTGGTGCGCCCTTCGCCGTCGGTGAAGCGAATAGCCCTAGTGTTGCGACCGCGGTTAACAAATTCTGCCGCCAGAATATTACCGTCACTTACTTTTTCGGCGTCCTGGTAAAGCTCCTCGTAGATGACTGTAAACCGATCTCCTTCCCGAATATCCAGCGCAAAATCGATATCCCAAGCAAAAATATCCACCATCTTCATGATAAGTTGATCCGACAACCCCGCTTCCCTGGCGCCCAGAAACAAGGAACTGGCGATCTTTCCGGTGGCCGTTGCGGCTCGATAATCAAGCTCTGCATCCAGCCGCCGCATGTGAAAACCATCGCCGCTGTGCACCCAATGCCATGAATGCGTCGCATCCACAGATAGCGTCATTTCTTTGACTTCGTTATTGGCATCGACGGTGAGTTCTAAACCTTGGCCTGCCTGCAGACGACTGAGCGCCGCCTTGTCGCTCGCCTCGAGGATACGGTGAAGCTCGGACTGGGTCAGTCCTAGGGTCATAAACACGCTCGACAACGAATCCCCTCGCGCAATCGTTACCGAGTAATGCTTCAGATCCGCCGATAGCTGCGGGGAGGCCTCAATGTCGGCAGATTCCGGCCTCGATGATGTTGGCCGCCATGCCTCCGGGCTGGATGCCATTGCCTCTGAATCCGAATCCGGCAACCCCCTCGTCGGTGCCGTAGGATAAGCCAGCGCGAAAGTCACAGGTGCCTCAGCGCCCTTTACGTCTACGATGGTGTCAGCCCTTTGCTTCGCACCACCGCCAGACTCAGGGGCGATCATTAAACCCATGATAAAGCATGCTAAACCCCCCGCAGCAAGGATCCAGCGCAGGCGAGATCGCGGTAAACGCCGCAGGCGCTGTCTGTAACCCCTCCTGGCCTCCCCACGCGGTCGTGACTTCAGGTACCTCCCATTATTTCTCATGTTTATACTATAATCCATTGAAATACCTATCCTTACCGTTCCCTACAAAAATAGTCCGTTAAGCCCTTTCGGTCAACGTATGGGAGGCATTGCGCTAGCGGCCGTTGGCTGTGTTAAGCTCCCACGAGACTCGTTAGCGAAAGGCCCACCTATGGCGAGCGCCACAAAAGCGTTGGAAATCATCAAGCGAGGCGTGCGTGAAATCCTGGTTGAGGAGGAACTGCACGCCAAGCTTCAGAAGGGGCTTCCCCTGCGCATTAAAGCGGGTTTCGATCCCACCGCTCCCGATCTGCACCTCGGTCACGTCGTACTTTTGAACAAACTCAGACAGTTTCAAGACTTTGATCACGAGGTTCTATTCTTGATTGGCGACTTCACGGGAATGATCGGGGATCCGACAGGCAAAAATGTGACCCGAAAACCACTCGAGCGTAGTGAAGTGCTCGCCAACGCAGAAAGCTACGAGGCTCAGGTCTACAAGATCCTCACCCCCGAGAGAACCCAGGTCTGCTTTAACTCCAGCTGGCTGGATAAGATGAGTGCGGTGGAGCTTATCCAGCTGGCAGCAAAACACACGGTTGCCCGCATGTTGGAGCGGGATGACTTTGAGCAGCGCTATCGTTCAGGCCAACCCATCGCTATCCACGAGTTTCTTTATCCTCTTATCCAGGGATATGATTCTGTGGCGTTGCGGGCAGATGTGGAGTTAGGAGGAACGGATCAGAAGTTTAATATGCTCGTCGGCCGTCAGCTGCAAGCTGCCTACGGGCAAGAACCGCAAGTGGTATTGACGTTGCCGATCCTGGAAGGCTTGGACGGCGTGCAAAAGATGTCCAAGTCGCTGAACAACTACATTGGCATTACCGAGCCCCCGGAGCAGATGTTTGGTAAACTCATGTCCATCTCCGATGCGTTGATGTGGCGCTACCTGGAGCTGCTTAGCCTGCGCCCTGTGACACAAATTCAACGTTGGCAGCGCGATATCGAGGAAGGCGCCAATCCACGCGATATTAAGGCGAGCCTCGCGGAGGAGCTGGTCGAGCGATTTCACGGCCGAGCTGAAGCCCTGCGAGCGCACGCCAGTTTTGTGGCTCAATTTAGGCATGGTGTCGTGCCCACGAACCTGCCCGTGCGCGAGCTTCACAGCCCAGGCCGAGCGATGCCGATCGCCAATCTGCTCAAAGAGGCAGGGCTCACCTCAAGTACTTCGGAATCTTTGCGAATGATCGAGCAGGGGGCGGTACGTGTCGACGGGGAGCGAGTAAGTGACCGCAAGGCGGCCATTGAAGCCGGCCGTATTCACCTCGTTCAAATCGGCAAGAGGCGGTTCGCACGCATCTCTGTGGTATTGATCTAGCCAAGATCCAGCGATGTACGCTGACCAACACGAGGCCAAGTCAGATGACGGTGAGGTTGTGAAAAAAACCGGCGCGAGCGGCCCGAGAACCAGGCGAACGGTATAGATGGGCGCGGAGGGAGCACCGCCTAACACGGCTATTGGGTTGTGTAGCAGGTTTATTCACAAGCTCTGAGTGGCTGAGCCAGACGGCTATTTGTGAGCTGTGCAGCGATGCGATGGACGGCTGTCCTCGGTGGAGCGAAAGCCGCACCGGTGGTCGTAACCTTGTGGCGACGGCTTGTGAGGGGCTGTCTGCTGTCGGCTCGGCAACACCGCTTGAAAAAGAGGCTTGACGGTCGCCACAGAACGTGTATACTTTCACGTTCTCAGCAGGCCACAGTGCCTGCGCAAGCTCTTTAACAGTCAGATTAGGTAATCTGTGTGGGCGCTCGCGTCGATGGGACGCTTGCGATTCGCTGATGCAAGTGGGTGAATTCACTTAACCTGGTTGCATTCAGCAGATAAGGAAGGTTCGCTGAACTTCAGTGAATCTTCATCAAACTTGAAGTTAAATCGAAGAGTTTGATCCTGGCTCAGATTGAACGCTGGCGGCATGCTTAACACATGCAAGTCGAACGGCAGCGCGGGGAGCTTGCTCCCTGGCGGCGAGTGGCGGACGGGTGAGTAATGCGTAGGAATCTGCCCAGTAGTGGGGGACAACCCGGGGAAACTCGGGCTAATACCGCATAAACCCTAAGGGGAAAAACGGGGGACCTTCGGGCCTCGTGCTATTGGATGAGCCTACGTCGGATTAGCTTGTTGGTGGGGTAATGGCTCACCAAGGCGACGATCCGTAGCTGGTCTGAGAGGACGACCAGCCACACTGGGACTGAGACACGGCCCAGACT
>CAZUZO010000167.1:4860-6223 GCA_964624765.1 uncultured Thiotrichales bacterium | reverse complement strand
CGCTTTGCGCTGCAGAGGGGCCCAACAGCGCAGCCGATGTCGGAACCGGCGGTAGACCGGGTCACCCTCGCTCATCAGCCAGCCGACAAAGCCCTCACCGAAAACATTGGCTCGGATCGCTTGACTGCGGTAGCCGATAAAGTACAGGCACACGGTGGACGTCGTGATCACCCACCGCCACAGTAACGGGCCCCATTCCTTCCACGGCGTCTCATCGGCATAGGCCAGCGAAGCCTGCTGCAACGCGTCTACCCGCTGCGCTTCGATCGGCTCCACCGCCCGACCCGCTTCGTGGATACATGGGTTGATCGTGCGGGTGCTCAGTTCCACGCCCAGCCCGTCACCCAGAAGCTCTTTGATCCGCCGTCTTGACAGGCGCATCCGCACCGACCAAGCACACCATCAGACTCAAAGCCATGGGCCCCACCCGGTGCCATTCGCTCAGCTCCACCTCCCACAGCGGCTCCGCCGGGCAACGCGCCGGCTCGGTGCGGTTCACGTGCCCGCAGGAGCAGCCGATCTCACCATAAAGATGCTTGTCGTGACGGACCTGCAAACCCTGCAGCCCGTCACCGGCCGTGCGCTCCACATCCAGCCCATACAACCCCGTGTGGGCAATGAACGCTTCCAGCTCCAGCACTTGGCCACACCGCGCACACGCCTCGGGCCGATGCACGACCGTGTCGCTGATCGGCAAGCTCAGTTGGCGCCTATGGGAGAGAAACCCCCGGCGACCCGATTATGCGGCATTTAGTGGTTTGATGCGAGCCACATCTTTCTTTATTGCCTCTGCGGCATCCCACAGATCCACAGTTCTCTGGGCGTCAAGCCAGAATTCAGGTGAATTACCAAACAGGCGTCCCAACCGAAGCGCCATCTCCGGGCTGATACTCCGGCGTTCACGCAGCAACTCATTAATCGACTGCCGCGAGACGCCCAAGGCCTCAGCCAAGGTGGAAACAGTAAGCCGATAATCGGGCAGAAAATCTTCACGCAGCATCTCCCCCGGGTGGGTGGGCCGACGCTTGATCCTGGTTGTATTCGGAATGCTCATATTTCTCACCCCATTCAATGATAATCACAGACTTCAACATCATAGGCATCACCGTCCACGAACCGGAAACAAATACGCCATTGGTCATTAATCGAGATCGAGTACTGCCCCTTTCGATCGCCGTCCAGTGAATGAAGCCGATTGCCGGGCGGAACCTTTAGATCATCCAGTCGCGTAGCCAGATCCACATACTCCAGCTTACGCGCAGCCCGTTTGGCCACATCCGCTGGAAGTCGCTTGGCTTTGCCTGTGGTGTACAGTTCCTGGGTAAGCCGGTCCGCGAAAGTCTTGATCATGCGTTAAGTGTAG
>CAZUZO010000167.1:0-4760 GCA_964624765.1 uncultured Thiotrichales bacterium | reverse complement strand
CCACACCACGCCCATGGGATTGCCGGTATTCGCGAGTCGCCGGTAGAAGTTCCCATTGATTTGCGTTGTGTTCAATAGGTAGGCGCGGAAACGTCGGTAAAGATCTGGATCGACTCGTCCCGGGGCGCGCCAGAATTCATCCAGGGAATCCTGGAAGGTGAGGCCTGGAACATCGTAGACCGCCTGCCCGAGCACCCTGACCGGCGTGCCGTGGTATAAAGAAGAGAGTCCCACCGTGCTGTTGATGACAACCGTACCGAGGGCGTATCGAAGCAGGGTGGGCAAATGGCAGTCATGCACGTAAAACAAGCGTCCCTCGAGTTCATAGCGTTGGCTCAAGGCAGCGATGAGCTGGGTGTAGTCGCGGTAAGCCCGATCCATGGGATGGTGCTTGATGACTAACACCGTATCGGTCGTAGCGTGGGCGGCAAAGGAAGCCACCACGGTTTCGATGAACTGAGTCACGCAACGGAAAGGTGAACGGTAAACGACTTGCGTGTCGCAGTAGACTTGTAATGGGACCAAAAAATAGCGGTTCTTCAGTGTCGTTTGGAGCCGGCCCCAGATGTTTCGCTCAAGGGCTCGGTATCGCAGTTTACGAAAGCCCGAGCGTAGCCATTTGCCCGCCTCGCCGAAGACGTCGAAGGAGCGATGATGCTGGTAGTGAGGATACTGGCTGCGGCCAAGGTAACCGGCCACATAGTAAAGGCTGGCATAACAGGCCATGGTCCTGTAGGCCTGACCGACTGAGCGCCCAGGCGGAAGCTCCTTGACCGTTAGCTCTCGGTAGAAGTGGGCATCACGCGGTGTCAATGACGCGCCGTTCAGCGCAGCTTGCTCCATCGTGATGTAGTCGGGTCGTAAATAACCTTCGTCAAACACGAAAACCGGCATCGCTCGCCGCATGGCGATAGCGCGAGCGATGGCATGGTAAGGACGGCAGGCACCGAACAGATAGACGCGATCGATGGCGAGCGTATCGATCTGCTCCTCGAAAAAACGTGGCCACCCTGCCAGATCGCCGCGATAGGCCATCGCGCGGTGGCGGTAAAAAAACGCATCGCCGCCATTAAAGTTGATCTTGGAAACAGGTATCCCCTGGCGTTGCAGCTGCTCGGCGAGTCGGCTGAAGAAGGGCCCAACCGGCCCCTGCAGAAGCAAGGCGTTAACTGGCATAGGCGAGTCCTTTGCACAGATGGGCAAACTTTCGCAGCTGACGCACCGGCCACGGCAGGAACAGTGAGCTCGCACTTCGCTGGCGCGCGCATTGGCCTGCCAGCTCAGCCACGACGGCTTCCGGAGATGTGAAGGTACCGGTCCGACGATTGAGGTAACGGGGATAGCGAATGAGAACACCTGCCACCAGCTCGTCGACGGTCAGCCTTCGGCTTCTCCTAGGCAAAGGCATACGGTCCTCGGTCAGTCCCCATCCGGCATAGAACGGCCTACCATAGGTGGTAACCGGCACGCCACGCAGCAGAGCCTCAAAGCCCACGAGGGAGGTCATGGTGTGCACCTCATGGGTAACAGTCAGGCAATCCGCAATGCTGCGATCCAGCACCAGCTGATCGTACAGGTCGCCCAAGGCAACCACATCGCCCGGTCCACCACGGCGATTCCGGCTCAAGAGATCCGGGTGCGGCTTGTACAGCAGGAAAGCATCCGGATGTTCCGCCCGTACCGTTTTCAGCAACGCCACGTCAGTGGAAATCTCACCGCAGCCAAGGCGAATGGAGGCATCGTCGGGCACCTGCCCCGGCACCAAAATGCACCGCTGGCCGGGATCCCGGAAGACTCTGAGGCGGCCGCGTGCGCCGACATTGTATTTGCTGAGTCCTCTAGCGAGGATCAGGGTGCGCAATTGCTGGGCGCGCTCGAGTTCAGCCTCAGTGAATCGCTCATTTTGCAGCAGATGTTCGAGATCGCTAGGAACGGAGGGATCGAAATAGATCCCGCGGGTATCGACCACCAGTGAGGCAGGCGGGGTCAGATCCGATCCGAGGCCTACCGAACGCAGAAAACCGTCCTCCAACCGCCAGATCGGAATCCCATGGGTGGCGGCCAGTGCCTCGAGCTGCCGGCTCGCTTTGGCACCCCAGACGGCGATCCGCACGCTAGAATCCAATTCCAGCCGTCTGGCCTGTCGTACGCTGCGCAGGAACCGAATCTGGTTTCCGGGAGATTTTAGATAGGCGCGAACATAGTTGCGCTTCCACAGGCTGAAACCGAAGCAATAGATGCGACCCTGGTTGGCCTTGAACTGGCGTCGTTGAATCTCCAAGTGTGAGACCACCCGCTCGATGGTCGCGCGCTTTCCCGTGTCTGGGTCGACGTAGCGCGGATACAAGATGTAGGCGGCAGCGAAAACCTGAGCCAGAGAGCGGCGCCGAGCGCGACGCTGCATGGCAACGCGATCATCAGTCAGTCCCCAGCCAGCGTAGAAGGGAACCCCAAAGCACGTCACCGGCTTGCCGAGCATCAAGGCCTCGAAGCCAAGCAACGAGGTCACCACATAGACATGTTCCACTTGGGCCAACAGCGCAAAGGGATTAATGTGTTGCCCCAGCACCCGAACCCGGTCGGTCTCTCGCCGAGTAGCCAAATAGGCCCGTCGCTTCCCGGCGATGACATCAGGGTGGGTTTTCACCAGCACTTCTGCTTCAGGGTGCTCATCCAGGGCAGCCTGGAGCATGGAGGTGAAAGTTTGCGGCGTTCCCATGCCATAGCTCACGGAGAGATCCCCGGCCGTCTGGTCTACCACGAGAACCCGTCGCTGCCGGGGTTCGAAACAACGGGGCGCCGCCGGCGTATCGTTGTATTTTGATAGCCCAGCGTGGGTAATGCGCTGGATCAAATGCTCTGCCCGGGTCAAGATATCGCTCTTGTCGAGGGGATCCGCTAGGCTTGGCGGGGCGTTGAGCCATGCCTCCAGGCGTGACGGTCGGTTGGCATCGTAGTAGATACCCAGATCATCGATGACCAGCGAAAGCGGTGGATAGCCGTTGACGGCCAGTCCCACCGACCGTAGAAAGCCATCCTCGAGACTCAGATAAGGGAGGCCGTTCTGCTCAGCGTAACGGCGCGCGCCAAGCGTGTTTGGCTTTCGCCCCCAACCGACGACGCCATCCGCTTGGCAGCGGCCGCGATAACTATCCGCAGAGACGATCTCTCGAACCTGAAGGAATTCACGCAGGTGTGGTATGCGCGCGATGCCCCGTGAGAAAGTCAATATGCAGTGAAACTGGCGGTCGCTTTCCATGCGAGCACGATCGAGCTGGGCCGGGAGGTGAGTGCTGCTGCGGATTTCAGGAAACACCTGCTATATCGTCGGAGTAGGCGCTAACTTGAGCTGTGCCGAGCCATCGAAAGCACCCCATGGGCTGGCGGCGTTCGGCGACTGGGTTAACATATGCCTGCCAGAACCCACGATGTCGCAGCGCCCCGCAAAACAGTTTGTGAGACGAACATGGCCGAGCAGAAGACACTACCTGACACACCCTCCCCAAAACTCTCCATGAGCAACACAAAAAAGGAGATGATCGATGCCTACAATGCCCTTCTAAGACAGTTTGAGGAGAAGGACAAAGCAGCACTAAGACCAGAGAAGAAGCTTGAAGAAAGGAAAAAAAGCGAAGTCGTCGGCATCGCCGCATCGCTTTCTACGGAAGGTGTTGCCAAAGAACTTAATAACTTGAAACTTGAGATCAACAATGCTCTGGCACAGATTGCCGATCGCTTAGAAAAAGAAGTGCAGAAATTCCAGTCAGTACAGCAGGCGATCGAGTTTAAGGAAAAAGATTTCCAAGAAGTGTACGAGATTGAGCGGACTGCCGCGAGCCTCGCCGCTCTGATCGAAACGCAGAATCAAAAACGGCTCGACTTCGAAACCGAGATGGCCGCCCGCAGGCAACAGCTGGATCGGGAGATTCTGACCCTTCGAGCCGAGTGGGAAAGAGAGAACAAGGAACATGATGCCCAAATACGAGAGAGGGACGCTGAGGAAAAGAAAAGCCGCGACCGACAAAAAGAAAATTTCGCCTATGAATTCGAACGGGAAAAGCGCCTAGCGACGGACAAGTTTCAAGAAGAAAAAGCCAATTTAGAGAAGACGCTTCGAGAAAGCAAAGAACAAGCCGAGAAATCTTTGCTGGAAAGAGAACGCGCTGTCGCAGCGCGGGAACACAAACTAAACGAGCTAGAGGAAGCTGTCCAGGGTTTTACGGGTGAAATAGAAGCCGCCGTTACCCGAGCCGTCAAGGACGCCACAGAAAGACTGAAGGCAGAAGCAAAAAATCGCGAGGAGCTGCTTAAGAAAGAATACGATGGTGAACGAAATGTACTGACCACACGCATCGCTTCGCTAGAAAAAACCGTAGAACAGCAGAACGACCAGATCGCCAAGCTCTCCCAGCAGATCGAAGCGGCTTATCAGAAGGTGCAGGATATTGCGCTCAAGGCAGTTGAAGGCTCCTCCGCCTACAAGTCCCTCACGAGTCTACAGCAGATCTTGAGTGAACAGGCTCGCGGAGCAATTCAGGAGAAATGACGGATCTGAAAAGCTGTTTCAAAAATGTCACGGGCGCCGGCAGAGTAAGGTGCCCGATAGTGACAAATTCGTTGGGAACGATTTTGCACAGCTGGAAGCTCGCGCCGAAGGGGCGAGTAACCACCGGAGTGGAGTGTGCAAGGGAGTACATGAGCATTGCGAGACGCCCCGCAACGCCGCTCAGGCAAGCGCAGTAGTTTTTAAAACAGCTTCT
>CAZUZO010000166.1:0-6232 GCA_964624765.1 uncultured Thiotrichales bacterium | reverse complement strand
AGCGAGCACCGCCCAACGCCGCTATCGGGTAGCGCAGCAGGTTTTTTCACAAGCTATGAGGCGTTCTACTTGATCCTCGATCCACTTCTCAGCTAAGTGGTTGACTTCGGCGACTTCCCTGCCCGCCGCGTCGATGGCTGGGCCGATGACCAACGAGATGACGCCAGGGCGCTTAATGAAACTGCGACGGGGCCAGAACTGACCGGCGTTATGGGCGATGGGCACGATCGGGTAACCACTGCGTTTGGCCAGCAAAGCACCACCAGGGAGGTAAGGTTTGCGCTCGCCCGGCGCGACCCGAGTACCCTCAGGAAAGATGATGACTGAGCAGCCCGATTCTAAACGGTTGCGACCCTGGGCAACGACCTCTCTCGCAGCGCGGTGTCCTACTCGGCGGTCGATAGCGATAGGCTTGAGCATAGCTAAGCCCCAACCAAAAAAGGGTATCCAAAGCAGTTCTCGTTTGATAACCCAGACTTGGGGCACGAATAGCCCATGCAATGCCAGTGTCTCCCAAGCCGATTGGTGCTTGACTAAGACCACTGCTGGTTGGTTTGGGATATTCTCGACGCCCCGTATTTCGTGTCTGAGGCCGCAGGTGGCCTTTAACCACCAGAGGTTGAAACGGCTCCACTGGCTGATAAAACGATACCTCCTGAGGTAGCCGAACGGAAAGGTCAGAAGGGTAAGCGGTGCATAGATTACCGTCGAGAGGATGAGCCCGAGGGTGAACGCACAAGAGCGTAGGATTAGGCCGGCAGTCAGGTCCATCGCGGATCCGTTGTCGCGTGTCGCTTCATTCTGGGCAGGGCGTTCGTCAGTTATCATGGGCAGGCGCTAGCAGTGCCTGAACAACCGCTGCAAGATTGTCGTACACTTCTACGCTGCACAACGATCGCTTCTCAGCCAACGAATCCCGTCCTTTACCCGTCATGACGAGTATGGCGCGTGCGCCTACGGTGTGTGCTGCCTCGATATCCCGCCACGCGTCGCCTACCACGGGTACGCCTTCTAGCGGCATGGAGAAATGATGCGCAATATCCAATAGCATACCGGGTTGTGGCTTCCGGCATCGGCAGTGGTCTTGCGGTCGATGGGGGCAATAACGAAGCGTATCCACATGCCCGTTCACCCGAGCAAGCTCACGGTGCATCTTATCGTGGATTGCTTCCAGTGTAGCGATGTCCAGTAGCCCTCGACCGATCCCTGACTGATTGCTGGCGATGGCGACTCGGTACCCCGCCTGATTGAGTCGCGCGATGGCCTCCAGGCTTCCCGCTATGGCATGCCACTCGTGCGGTGCCTTGATGTAAGCCTCGGAGTCATGGTTGATCACCCCGTCACGGTCGAGAATCATGAGGGGCATGGGGTCCCGCAGTGCCTCTCAACTGTACCTGAAGCGACCGGTAGTAGGGGATAGCCTTGCTCGCCCATGCATGTTGCGTGTTCGCAGACAGCCGTCACAATTCGTGCAAAGCAACGGGTTCCACGACCCGCCAGCGGTGCAAAACGGTGCTTGGGTGCGTGCCCATCTGTCTGATAGGGCTCTTTGCTTCGCGCCAGGCCCGTAGTTCCCAGGCTGCCCGCTAGGGTGTTTTGACCACCTCTCATTTGAATTCCGAGACGCGGATTCGCCCGTTGACCATACGCGCCTGGCGTTCGTTGATTCGGCGCATCTTGTCCCAGAATGCTTGTCCGAGATCGAAGTCAGCAGCGAGCGCCGTGCCCACCAGCAGGATGAACAGATCAGCACACTCTTCCGCGAGTTGCTCGGTGGCGTGACCTTTGGTCACGCAGGCGGAGATCTCTCCGAGCTCCTCTGCCATCAGCGCAATGCGGTAGGTGAGATCTTCGCCACCGGTATTTCTGAAGTCATGTTTTTCATGAAAAGCCTGGACCGCTTGAACCATCGATTTAAACGAACCCTCATCATCCATCAGCCCACTCCAGTCCATGCTGAGTCTATTCCCAATAGCTTGGTTCTTCGATATACGCCTGGCGCTGACCGCGCAACGTGGCTCACTAGGACTGGAGCCGCGAAATGTCAGCCGTCTCCAGGAATAGCGAGCGAATATTGTTCAGCAACGCCAGCCGATTGGCTCTGAGCATCTCATCATCGGCCAACACACGCACCGAATCGAAGAAGGCGTCCACACTGTCGCGCAGACCGGCGAGGTGCTGCATCGCAGCGGTGTAATCTCCTGCGGCCAGCAGCTCTCTCACCGGTGCTCGGATGGCGTTGAGCTTAGATGCCAGCTCTACCTCTGCCGTTTCGGCAAACTGATCCTGATGCACCTCGTTCGGCAATGCCTCGGGCACCTGTCTAAGGATATTTCGGATGCGTTTGTTGGCTGCTGTCAGCCCGGAAGCTTCGGGCAAGGTGCGGAAAGTGTCGACGGCGCGCACGCGCTGGGCAAAATCATAGGGTCGAGTGGGGCGGCGCGCCATGACGGCTGCAAACACGTCGGGTTCAATTCCCTGTTCGAGAAAATAAGCCCGCAGGCGCTCCAGCATGAAATCGAATGCCTGCTCGGCTGCCTCTGGCGCCACACTGAGCTTTCCCTCGTAGCCTTTGATACTGGCCTCGATCAAGATGCCCAGATCAAGATCGATCCGCCCCTCGATAAGGATCCGCAAGATGCCGAGGGCGGCTCGTCGGAGGGCAAAGGGATCCTTATCTCCGGTGGGTAGTTCACCTATTCCGAAGATCCCCACGAGGGTATCGAGCTTGTCCGCGACGGCGACGGCCTGTCCAACGGCCGTGCTGGGGATTCCGTCGCCGGCATAGCGAGGCATATAGACTTCCTCCAGCGCCACCGCCACGGCCTCCGCTTCTCCATCTTGCAGCGCATATTCGCGGCCCATATAGCCTTGCAACTCAGGAAACTCGTCCACCATCTCGGTCAGCAGATCGCACTTCGACAACAGACCGGCGCGGCGCGCATGCTCCACTGCTTCGGGTCCGATGCCCATCCCCTGGGCCACGGTACTCGCTAGCCGTGATACGCGGTGAGACTTTTCCAGCAGTGAGCCGAGCCGCTCCTGGAACACCATGCCCTCGAGGTCTGCCAGTCGACTGGCGAGCGTGCGTTGGCAGTCCTTGCGATAAAAAAATGCGGCATCCTCCAACCGAGGACGGATCACCCGTTCGTTGCCACGCCGCACCAGGTTGGGGGTACGACTCTCGATGTTGGCAACCCAAACGAAGTGAGGCAGTAGTTGGCCCCCTTGATCCAAGACTGGGAAGTACCTTTGCGTTCCTTGCAGGGTTGCGGTCAAAACCCGCGCTGGCAGTTTGAGAAACGCCGGGTCGAAGTTGCCAGCCAGCACTACTGGCCACTCCACCAGTGCTGTGACTTCTTCCAGCAACTCCTCCTCGATATGGGCCCTACCCCCGAAGGCACGGGCAGCTTCTTGCACCCCTTGACGAATGCTCGCCGCACGTTGCTCAAAGTCTGCGATGACATGGCCCCGCTCCGCGAGCAAGCGAGCATAAGCTGAGGGTGCTTCCACCGACAGAGCATGCGGATGGTGAAATCGATGTCCCTGCGTCATCCGCCCCGCCTTTACGCCCATGAGTTCCGCTTCGATAACCTGTTGCCCAAACAACAGCACGAGCCAATGCACTGGACGCACGAACTCGACGTCGAGGTTGCTCCAGCGCATACGCTTGGGGATAGGGAGCTCAGTCAATGCCTGTGCTACGATTCCCGGTAACAGCTCAGCGGTTGCCTGGCCCGGATCAACCTGCCGGAAAATCAGATAGCTTCCTGACTCGGATTTCTGCCGCCCAAGCTCTCTGACATCGACCCCGCAGGCGCGCGCAAATCCCAATGCTGCACTGGTGGGTCGGGATTCGGCATCGAATGCTGCGCTCAGGGCGGGCCCGCGCCGTTGCGTCTGCCGGGGTCGCTGGTGAACCTCGAGCTCCATCACCCATACGGCCAGGCGCCTAGGCGTTGCGAAGAGGGCGATGTCTCCGTGGCTCAAACTGGCCTGAGACAGGGCATGACGAATGCTATCGCCGAAGGCTTGGGACAGGCGCTTGAGGGATTTTGGCGGTAACTCCTCGGTGCCGATTTCGATCAATAGATCGCGAGCCTCAGTCATAGGCTATCCGTATCCGGGCGGTTTGACAGGGGAAATCCCATGGCGCTGCGACGCTGGTAGTAGGTTTCGGCGACGGCCCGCGCGAGACTGCGTACTCTCAAGATATACCGCTGCCGTTCGGTGACAGAAAGGGCATGGCGTGCATCCAGTAGATTAAACGTGTGGGAGGCTTTTAGCACCATGTCGTAGGCCGGCAGCGATAGCTGCTGGGCGATCAGCCGTTGACTTTCCCGTTCGCAGGCATCAAACCACCCCACCAGTACCTCGATATCCGCTCGCTCAAAGTTGTAGATGGACATTTCCTGTTCATTCTGCAAGAACACATCGCCATAAGTGATCGCTCCCTGCGGGCCCTCGGCCCAACGCAGATCGAACACGCTATCGACGCTCTGCAAATACATGGCGATGCGCTCCAGACCGTAGGTGAGCTCTACCGTTATGGGGCGGCAGTCCAGACCGCCTATTTGCTGAAAATAGGTGAACTGGGTGACTTCCATGCCGTTTAACCACACTTCCCAGCCGAGACCCCAAGCGCCGAGGGTCGGAGATTCCCAATTGTCCTCCACGAATCGGATGTCGTGCTCGAGGGGATCCAGACCCAACATCCGCAAGGATTCAAGATATAAGTCTTGTATCGCCAACGGGGATGGCTTGATTATGACTTGGTATTGATAGTAATGCTGCAACCGGTTGGGGTTCTCTCCGTAACGCCCGTCTGTCGGTCGTCGCGAGGGTTGTACGTAGGCAGCACTCCAAGGCTCGGGACCGATCGCCCGCAGGAAAGTCGCCGGATGAAATGTCCCCGCACCTACCTCCATGTCGTAGGGCTGCTGCAGCACGCACCCCTGTTCAGCCCAAAATTGCTCTAACGCCAGGATGAGCCCCTGGAAGCAAGTGACGTCGTGCTGCTGCACCGGCTTTGTCGATCCCACCGTCAGTTTCGCTCTACTAATTACTCTTCATATAAAAAGGCGGTATGGGAAACGGGCTATACTAGAACACTTCAGAGCCGATACTGTCGCTGTTTCAAGCGAAACAGCACTGAAATATCTTCCTGCCCCCATCCTTCTTGCATAAGGCAGTCATAGTCGGCTAGCGTGTTTTGCACAACGGGCGGTGCTACAAAGCCCTTGGCGTGCGCCATCTGTTCGCAGATTTTGAGATCCTTATGGTGCAAGGCCACCTGAAAACCGGCTTCGAACTTCCCTTCTAGCATCGTCAAGCCTCGGTGTGCCAAGAACCAGTTACCCGCTGCGCCACCGCTCACCACCTCCACTACCTGGCGCATCGGAAGCCCCATGGCACGCCCGAAGGCGAGTGCCTCGGTGACTGCCTGGTTGACACCTGCCGCCATGATCTGATTTACCGCTTTGGCGGCTTGTCCGCTACCCACGGGACCGATGTGCGCGATGCGGCTCGCAATGGTCGAAAGGGGAGCGCGCACTCGCTCTAGCACCGCCTCCTCGCCACCGACCATCATCGCCAGCGTGCCTCGCCGCGCACCCTCAACGCCACCCGAAACCGGGGCATCTAAAAAATGGCAGGTTTGCTGCCAAAGCAGCTCTGCCGCCGTCTGAGCTGTCTGGCTGGCGGTGGTGGAGGTATCCACGACCACCGTGCCAGGCCGCAATCCGGGTGCCATCGCCTGAACCACCTCGACCACGTCCGTATCCCGAGAAACTGATGTAATAATGAGCTCACAATTGGCAGCCAATTCCAGCGGGCTCACCGCGATCGCGACGTTCGCCTGTGCCTGGACGCTCTGGGCGCGGGCGCGGTTGCGATTCCAGATCGCGCTCAAGAAACCGGCACGATGTAGATTCAAGGCCATGGGTGCCCCCATGGCCCCGAGTCCAATGACCCCACACTTCATACCACTATTCTGTGAGTCACTCTTAACACTTTACGCGGTACGTCGAACAGTTACGCCACGGCTCCCCATGCTACTGGCAAGCCGAGACGCGGCCAAGCTCCAAAGTACGGCCGGCCGTGGTCATCGTTTCGGCAGGGTTACTGTTCGGAGCGCATCATCGGCGCCCAAGCCTTCGGCAGCCGAACCCCTTGGGACAAGGGTGTGTGCGGAGGCGGCCGGACCCAAGCCGACAGGGACGTCTTCACGGCG
>CAZUZO010000165.1:0-6335 GCA_964624765.1 uncultured Thiotrichales bacterium | reverse complement strand
GCAGCGGCTCGCCATCCTCATGTACTCCCTTGTACACTCCGGTGGCGAGCCGCTGTACGCCTTGCGACTCCGGCGCTCGTGACATTTTTAAAACAGTTTCTTAACGACTGCCTAGGCGCGCCATCCTGCGACCGACATCGCGCCCTCCTTGTCCACTCCTGTGACAGCGGTTTAGAGGCTTGTCCTGCCCCATGACCACGTCAATGCCCTTGGCTTTACGATAGCTAGGACCTCGCGTAGAAAGGGCTGCCATTGGCGAAGCCATGTGATCAGGACTTACTCATTAAAACTGTACTGTGACTCCAGAATGATATTAGGTCCACATATTAGCCTGCATTCCAGCCGTCACAGCACCCCCATCGTAAAAGCGCTCGATGGCTTCACGAGCTTTACTTTGGGTGGCGAGTGCAATATTAATCAAGGCGCATTGATGGCGAAATGGTATTCTCGCACAAGCTCGCGGTAAAAATGACCACGCCCCCTGTCGGATTCCTATTGCAATCTGTCGAACCAGGCAATCGAGATCATCATCGCACGCGGATCACGATTCCCGCCGGACCAAACCATGGTTGGTCGGGATCGTTCTCCGGCGTGTCCGCTGGAACAGCCCCCCGCGGAAAACAGCTAACAAGAGGCCATAACAATGAACAAGACTGGATACCGGCCCGCGCGGGGCAGGCATCGAACATGTCCGAAAGACCCAAGGGTACGCGACGCCAGTCGGGGGCGCGAAGAGGATGGCTGACCGCGCGCAGCGTGAGGCCGCACCTACAAGCCCGGCCACCCTAGACGTTGGTTCCCAGGCCAGCCCCTCCACGACAGCATTGGAAGTCGGGGTCTTAGGCTCTCCCCATAGTGGGTTCATCAATGCCAGCGATCCGGGGTTGGTTCTACACCCCGATCTCGCGCTCGGTTTACTCATGCGTCGCCTTTATCCCGAGCGCCTATTCGTCGGCTGGCTGTTGTACGCCGATGAGAATGATGGCGCATCCCGCGTGCGCGCCTTGATCCCCCATATCCACCTTCGCCGTCTCGGCGTGAACTCCGTCATCTTGCGCAAGCCCCGTATCCCCTGGGCACCCTTCCAGCCAAGCGATCGATCGCTGCAACGCATCGTCGAGGCAGGCCTCGATGTCTTGATCTTCCAAGGGGTAACGGGGATGAAGGCCGAAGCGCTCGCCCAGGCCTTGCGCAACACCTCCACCAAGACGGTCTACGTCACCGGTGATCTGGTCAAGAGCGGTATGCCCACCGCCGTCGATTGGGTGGTGGTCGGCTCGCAGCGATTGCAGGACGTGGCGCGACCGTTTCCGGAAAAAACCTCCGTCATCGAAGGCGTCTTAGAGGTCCCCGCGGGGCTCGCCAAGGACTACCGTCAACCTCGACAGCACCAGCCGCTTAAAGTCGTGTGGGTAGGCTATCCCGAGAACCTGCATCTGTTGGCGCCCATCAAGGAAGCACTCCAGGATCCACGTTTGCGCGATTACCAACTGGTCACCATTTCCAGAGGGCCCGAAGCGACCTTGCAGTGGGATCGGAAGCGTGTCTGGAGCGACCTTCTCGACTGCGACATCGCCGTGTTGCCATCGGCACCTGCCGATTGGTATCAGGCTAAGCCGAACACACGAATGGTCATGCTAAAGGCCCTGGGTCTGCCGTTGATCGCCTCCCCTATCGACTCTTACCGAGCCACGCTCACCCATGGGGAAAGCTGCTATTTCGCAGAGACCGTGCAACAGTGGGCCGATTGTCTGGCGCGGCTCGGCGACGCCGAGCACCGACGCGCAATCGGCCTCACCGACCGCGACCGGATCGTCGACCTGCACAGCGTACAGGCCATCGGCGCCCGTTGGTTGTCGTTGCTGACCGATCTCACCGAGCGCACGATCTCCCCGCGAGAGCCGTGGCCGAATCGCCGAGCACCCTTCGCTCACAGCGCAACGTGAGCGTCACGAACCAAGAGGAACATGCCATGTACAGAGAGCTCGTTTCGTTGGCCAGTCAAGGCAAACCCATCCGAGTGGCGGTCACCGGCGCAGGGGGCTTCATGGGCCGCGGCATCTGCCTGCAGCTTGGGATTACGCCCGGTTTTCGGCTTGTTGCCGCCGTCGATGTGGATCAGTCTCAAGCCGCGGAGGCCGCCCGACTGTATGGCGCCCCATGGATAGAAGCGACCTCGAAAGCGGGGATCGCTCAAGCGTTGGCCCATGACAGAACCGTGGTCACCGATGATTTCTTTGCCCTCCTTGACCAGACGCAGAACCCCATCGACGTGCTGGTGGAATCCACCAACAATCTCGGGTTCGCATTGAGGGCCGTCGAGGCCGCCTTACGCAACGGGATCCACGTGGTGCTCATGAACGCCGAGCTCGATTGCTTTTTCGGCCCTTGGTTGCATCATGTGGCCGAGGCATCCGGTACCTTGGTGTCTAGCGACGCCGGCGACCAGCACGGCGTGCTGCTGAGGCTGTTAGAGGAGATCCAACTCTGGGGGCTCGAGGTGGTGATGGCGGGTAACATCAAAGGATTCCTGGATCGCTACGCCACCCCGACTTCGATTTTAGCGGAGGCGAAACTGCGGAATCTGGATCCGGTCGCCTGCGCCGCCATGACCGATGGCACCAAGCTCAACATCGAGATGGCCCTAGTGGCCAACGCCACCGGCCTCATTCCCGCCCGACCGGGCATGATCGGACCCCGAGCTCAACACGTCGGAGAAGTCTTCGATCAGTTCGATCTGCCGTCGCTGCGAAATCCCGGGGTAGTGGACTATCTCTTGGGGGCTGAGCCGGGTGGCGGGGTATTCGCTGTGGGCTACTGTGAACATCCGGTGCAACGAGAATATCTGAAATACTACAAAATGGGCCAAGGTCCGTTCTATTTGTTCTATCGACCCTATCACCTGTGTCATATGGAGACCCCCTATGCCATCGCGAGCCTCGCCATCGGAAAAAGGCCGATCCTGATCCCCCAACGGCGACGCGTGGCCGATGTGGTGGCCTACGCGAAATGCGATCTCACTGCTACCAGTGAAATTCCCATTGGGCTCGGCGGAGAACACCTGTACGGGATGATTGAGCGCCAAACCACCCTTCGTTCATCGGAGCAGGTGCCCATCTCTCTCTTTGAGCAGGAACCCGGCGAGCAACGGGTACGCATCACGCGGCCGGTCAGGAAGGATCAGCCGATCACCTGGGCAGATATCGATCTGCCCGACACTCACCTGGTTGAGACTTTTCACCGGCAGCAATCCCTGTTAGGGGCGCCGTGACATTGCGGACAACACGAGGCTAGACGAAGCCCGATCCCCCTTTAGATACTATGAAACGCGACACCCTCAAAGCGGCGACCGTGACAGAAACGGGATTCGCCCTGCCGTTTCCTCTACCTCGAACGGCACTGCCGGAGCTCAGTTGGCCGGCTTTCCCTAACAGCCGGGATGCGATTGTTTTGGCCCTCCAACACCAGCTCGACGATAGCCAGTGGCTGACACCGGAGCAGCACCGGCAACACCAGTTTTGCCAACTGGAGAGGCTGCTAGCGCATGCGGTCGCCACGGTGCCTTGGTACCGGCAGCGTCTAGCGGGGATCGCCCGTGACGGCCACCGCTGGCTCGACCTCGACACCTGGCAAGCGCTGCCGCTACTGCGCCGGGCCGATGTTCAGGAGGCGGGCTCGGCGCTCATCAGCGAAGCGATCCCGCCGGGGCACGGACAACCCTTCGACATCAGTAGCTCGGGCTCGACGGGGCGGTCAATCACGGTGAAGGGAACGGGCGTCACCGCCGTGCGTTTCATCGCCAATCAGCTGCGCTACCACCGTTGGCACCGCCGAGACTTTTCGGCCAACATGGCTGCTTTGGTGTACCTGCGCGAAGTGCAACGGGACGCCGCGGAGAAGAACCAAGGACTGCCGTGGAATTTTACCCCCGATGCCGGGTCCATGATGTTCTTCGACATCAATGCGCCTGTGGACAAGCAGTTCGCCTGGCTACGGGAACAGAATCCAACGTATCTCGTCACCTATCCGTCCAATTTGCGAGAATTGCTACGGCTGAGTCACGAATCCGGAGCGAGCATCCCCAACCTGAAAGAAGTGCTCACCCTGAGTGAGGTGGTCGATCGACCGCTGCGCATCGCTTGCCAAGCGATCTGGGGAGTCAATCTCGCCGACGCCTATAGCGCCCAGGAAACGGGCTGGATCGCTATTCAGTGTCCTGAACGTCCTGAGTACCATGTGCAATCGGAAAGCCTCCTGGTCGAGATCCTCGATGCCGGGGGCGCTCCCTGTCGGCCGGGGGAAATCGGTCGCGTGGTGCTCACTGACCTGCACAACTTCGCCACCCCGTTGATACGCTATGAGATCGGCGACTATGCCGAGCCCGGCCCGCCCTGTGTTTGCGGCCGCGGTTTGCCGGTGATTCGACGTGTGTGGGGGCGCGCCCGCAATCTCGTCACGTTACCGAACGGAGAGCGCCACTGGCCGACGCTGCCCTTGAAATTCCGCGCCGACACGAGGGTTCGGCAATTTCAACTGGTGCAAAAGAGCTTGACGGGCATGGAATTGAAACTGGTTGCTGACAGGGTACTCAACCCCGCCGAGGAGGAGCAGGTGCGCCGCCAAATCGAGGGCAATCTCGGGTACCCCTTTGAGGTCCAGTTTACCTACTGCGATAGCATTCCCCGTAGCGCCGCCGGCAAATACGAGGATTTCCGTTCAGAAATCCTGGAGTCGGACTCAGAGCTTGTGAAATAACCGTCGCGAGTGGCCCGAGAGCCAGGCGGACGGCGCGAAGCCGCGAGACATATCCGGTAGATAGGCGAGCAGCGAACACCGCCCGACGCCGCTATCGGGTAGCGTAGTACAGGTATCTCCACAGGCTCTGAGCCGAGCGGTGGGATGTTGTCAGGCGCCTGACTCGATCTCTGTGATGATCCTGGAATGCTCGCGCACCGACGCGATGGCCGCCTGCCAACCGCCGATCAGCCGCATCCGCTCATCGGCCGCCATCTGGGGCTCGAAGCGCACATCGCGGCGCCAATGAGCGCGCAGGCTGTCGACAGACTCGAACACACCCGCTTGCAGCCCAGCCAGATAGGCCGCACCGAGCGCCGTGGTCTCGATCACCGCCGGCCGCTCGACCGGCAGGGCGAGCATATCGGCGAGAAACTGGAGCAGCCAATCGTTCGCCACCATACCCCCGTCGACCCGCACCGCCGAAATCGGCTCCCTCGCGTCCGCCATCATGGCGACGATCAGGTCCCGCGTGTGATAGCAGACGGCCTCCAACGCGGCCCGCGCCAGATGGGCGATACCGGTGTTGCGAGTGAGACCGAACAAGGTCCCGCGGGCGTGCGGATCCCAGTGCGGTGCACCCAGTCCGACAAAGGCGGGCACCAAGTAAACGCCCCCATTTCATCACCGGCTGGTACGTCTCCTATCTGTCAACGGACAGCGCGCGGGGACAGCTCGAGGCCGGACCACAGGAGCGGCTGACCAAGACCGGCGACAACCTGGCCAACGTCATCCAGTATTTGGCGGAGCAGTATCCTGAGCGGCTCGAGCGCATCTTTGAGGTATTGCGACAGCGGGTACCGCGCATCGAGCGCGTGCTGGCCGAAGTCATGCCGGATGGGCGGCTCCTCTTGCAGATCAAGGACGCACCCTTCAGCCATCCGGTACTGGCGCGTTTCGCCTCTGATGGCACCCTCAAGATGCTGGCCTACCTGGTTTTGCTCTACGATCCGCTACCGCCTCCCTTCATCGGCATCGAGGAACCAGAGAATTTCCTGCATCCACGTCTTCTGCCGGAGCTCGCTGAGGAATGTCGCGTCGCCAGCGAGCGGACGCAGCGGGACTGGTCAAACCTGCTTTACACTTTGGAAAAGTGGCATGGAACATAGAAACGACATATCTGCGGCTTCTGAGGCCATCATCACAGCGAGTGAAGTGTAAAGTAACCACCCTGCAATTCGATCAGTCCCGACGCAGCTGCTGGTGACCACGCATTCGCCGTTTTTCCTCAATGCGTTACGGCCGGATGAGGTGCGGGTCCTGTGGCGTGACGAGCAGGGCTATACCCAAAGCCGGCGGGCTAATGATCTGCCGGGGGTGCCCGAATTTGTCGAGCACGGCGCACTGCTGGGGCACCTGTGGATGGAGAGCCAGCTCGGTGTGGGCGATCCGTTGGTCAACCAGGGCCGCAACTACTCGCCCGCCGGGAAGCCGTGCCCGATGACGGCCCGGTGCCTTGAACTGCTGGTCGAAGAGCCGTCGATGGAGGCCGCAAATTGAACCGGGAGGAGCACGCGAAAGTCAACGGCACTCCCTTATAT
>CAZUZO010000164.1:0-6349 GCA_964624765.1 uncultured Thiotrichales bacterium | reverse complement strand
CCGTCCGCCTGGCTCTCGGGCCGCTCGCGACGGTTTTTTCACAACCTCTCAGTCCAGATGAATAAGCCCGTCATTCCGGCGAGGAAGCCGGAATCGAGCCGCCAAGGATGGCGAGGGTCGAGCAATCAATATGTTGACAGAACTCGACAACTCTCTATCGCGGGCATGATGACCGACAGTACGGTGAGAACCCATTTACCGCGACCACTGCACCGGTGGACGCGACTGTCCAAAAGAACAACGATGTGGTCTTGGAAACGCCGCAACCAGCATGGTCAGCAAAGCGGCTGGCGTCATTGGCGCCGTGAGCATTGGCCTAAAGGGAAGGAAAGCGCGAGGCGAACTGGCGGATCCACTCCAGCGCGACGCCATCGCGACTGAGCAGCCGACCGGTGGTCTCATAAATCTGGCGACGAAAAGCTTCGATGTAACAGATTTGTTCCAGCATGCGAGCTTGAAAGGCGTCGACGCTGGGCTCGAAATGGGCTCCCGCTTGGAACAGACAGCCGCTGCTTCGGCACCATAACACTGTCGCGGGGAAGGAAATAGGGGCGTCGAAGCCGATCAACGACATCTCGATGCGCTGTCCCGCCGCCAGCTGTTCACCGGACCGCAAGCCAAACCCACCAAGACCGACATCCCTGAGCTCTCCGACACATTCCCGTCCCTTAGCCGGGACGCGACAGCGTATGGCAAGGCCTCCGAGGTGTCGAGGAGATGCGCGTCGGTTCTTAGGCATGCACAGCCAGTCCGGTATCCGCTAGGTTGTTCGCCGAGGATATACTCGGTGTTATGGTGGGTAAGTGTTTGCCCTGGATGGCACCCGATGCAGTACTCGCCCGACAGGGGCAAAGTCCGTACCACAGGGAGGGAAACGAGGCGAAACTGCGGCAACCGCCGATTCCTTTGAGACCCGTGACATGTGGCTGTAAGCTAAGCCGACAGCTCGACGGTGATGTCCCAAAGGTTGTGAACAAACCTGCGGTTACCCGATAGCGATGTTCGGCGGTGCTCGCTTATCGCCTGACCAACTTTCTTTTTGTAGGAAAGACCGATGACTAAACATCAGCTCACCATCACCGGTATGGCCTGCGAAGGCTGTGCCGCAGCGGTAGCCGGGGCGCTGCGATCTGTTCCCGGCGCACAGAATGTGCGCGTGATGCGCACTGATAACATCGCCGTCGTGGAGGGGAACGTCGCCCTCGAAGCCCTGGTGAAGGCCGTTGAATCAGCAGGTTACGGGACCTCGGCGCAAGTACGATCGAGTGAGTGAGCAGTGACAATGGGCACGCTGTCGACACCGGTGCTCGGTTTTGCCGCCTATAGCGGCACCGGCAAGACCACCTTGTTGGTCAAGCTACTCCCCCTGCTCAAAGCTCGTGGCCTGCGCATCGGCCTGATCAAGCATGCCCACCATGAGTTCGACGTGGACAAACCCGGCAAAGACAGCTATGAGTTGCGCAAGGCCGGGGCCGATCGGGTGCTGGTAGCATCCCGGCGGCGATGGGCGCTCATGGTCGAACTCGACGAGGAGCAGAATCCTCGCCTGGAGGACTTGCTCGCTCGCATCGCCGGCGACGGGTTAGACCTCATCCTAGTAGAGGGCTTTAAACGGGTGGCCTTCCCCAAAATCGAACTGTACCGTCCCTCCCTCGGATACCCGGCGATGCACCCTCATGACCCCTCGATCGTGGCGGTGGCAACCGATGAGCGCCTAACCGAGCCGATACCGCTGCCGGTGTTGGATCTTAACCAACCTCCAGCGATCGCAGACTTTATCGTGACACGTTGTCTCGGCAGCGAATGAAGCAAGCACTATTGCCGAGACCTCGGACCGAATCCTCTGGTGGCAACGATATCTGGATCAGGGCTCACGGATGAAGCCGGCTCCTGGCGCCAATCTGCCGTTGCCCGCAGCACTCGATCAGCCAGCGCTCGGATATGATCGGGCCGATCGTTGAGCGCCGGGAGGTAACGAAATGCCTTCCCACCCGCGGACAAAAAGATCTGACGATCGGTTTCAGCGATTTCTTCTAGCGTCTCCAGGCAGTCGGCAGCAAAGCCCGGACAGATGACCTCGACACTCGCCACTCCGGTACTGCCCCATTGGCTTAGCAGCTGGTCCGTGTAAGGCTGCAGCCAGGGTTCGCGACCGATGCGAGATTGAAAGGCGACCGCCCAGCGGTCCGCAGGACACTGCAGCCGCTCGGCCACCAACCGAGCCGTTGTTTCGCATCGATCTCGGTAGGGATCACCCGCCTGCACATAGCGTTCAGGTAGCCCATGGAACGAGAACAGCAATCGCTCGGCGGGTGTGTGGGTCTTCCAGGCCGCTTGAACGGTGGCGACGAGCGCCTCGATATACTGGGGTTCATCGTGGTAGTCGTTGATGAAACGCAGTTCGGGTATCACCCGCCAGGTTTTCAGGACCGCAACCACCGCATCGAAAGTGGACGCGGTGGTGGTCGCCGAGTATTGCGGATAGAGGGGGAGGATCAAGAGACGATTGACACCGCTCATTTGCAAAGTCATGAGAGCCTCGCCGATGGCCGGGCGCCCGTAACGCATACCGAGAACGACCGGTGTGTCGCAAGGGTATTGACCGGCTAACAGCTGTTCCAGCGCTTGCCTCTGGCGGCGAGAGATGGCCAGCAGCGGTGAGCCCTGGTCGGTCCAGATGCGCCGGTAGAGCGCCGCTGAGCGGCGCGGCCGTACCCGCAAAATGATACCTCGCAAAATAGGCTGCCAAAGCAGTGGAGGCAACTCCACCACGCGGCGATCGGAGAGAAACTCTGCCAGGTAGCGGCGTACCGCGCGGGATGTCGGCGCTTCTGGGGTGCCAAGGTTAGTCACCAGCACGCCAACGCGAGCGTCCGTGGCATTCGCGGGAGGCCGCTGGGGTGGGGCTGCTGTGATAGACATCTTGTGGTATGAAAGCACTCACATGGGTCTGATTGGTGGCCACAAGTATACCCTGCTCCAGCGAGCGGGCAGTGATCGAGCAGCGGTCGCTTCGCCAGGGTCGCCTTCCGGGGCGCCCGACGGGTTGCCCAAGGCGTAGGCAATCGCACCCCTTACGCTAAGGGGTTGACTGCCCCAAGGGCAAAGCATCAAGCTGCTCAAACGATGACCAACGCCCATAAATGTATGCCGGGCCTGAAACGATGACCATAACCGAACATCGGTAGTCTTGGATAAACATGCGCGGCGTGTTTCTCGATTTTGATACGCTAAGTCCAGCAGACCTGGATTGCGGCATGCTCGAGTCGACCTTGCCTGAATGGCGCATGTTCGGGGATACGCAGCCAGAGCAAGTGGCGACGCGACTGGCTGGGGCTTCGGTGGTGGTGACCAATAAGGTTCGCCTCGACGGATTCACCCTGCGCCAAGCAAAATCGCTACGGCTCGTGTGTCTGGCCGCCACCGGCTTCGATAACGTCGACGTCGATGCCGCCACCGAGCTGCAGTTACCGGTCTGCAACGTTCGCAATTATGCTACCCAGGCCGTTGCGCAGCATACCTTTGGCCTGATTCTGGCCCTTTCCAATCGGCTGCTGGATTACCATAGGGCGGTACGGGCAGGGCGTTGGCAGAATGCCCGGCATTTCTGTCTACTGGATTTCCCCATCCGCGAGCTGGCCGGTCTGACCCTCGGCATCATCGGCTACGGTCACATTGGTCGAGCGGTAGCACAGTTAGGGCAGGCCTTCGGGATGACGATCGTGATAGCACAACGTCCAGGTGGAAGTGTTCAGCCAGACCGACAGTCACTGCCTTCGCTCCTCTCGCAAGCGGACGTGTTGACCTTACACTGTCCTCTCACGGCACACACGCGAGGCTTGATCGGCGCCCCGGAGCTCGCGTTGATGAAGCCGCACGCGCTACTCATCAACACGGCGCGAGGGGGGCTGGTGAACGAGGCGGCACTGGCTCGTGCACTTCGCCGTCAAGCCATCGGTGGTGCCGGCATCGATGTGCTGAGTCGGGAGCCGCCGAGCGAACGTAACCCGCTGCTCGCAACGGATCTGAAAGGTCTAATCATTACGCCGCATGTGGCCTGGGGAAGCCGTGCCGCCCGCCAGCGTCTGCTCGACGGGATCGCTGAGAATATCCGAGGCTTCCTGCTAGGTTCCCCGCCTAACGTGGTCAACCTCTGAGCAAAAGATCGGGTAGCCCGGCAACGTACCAGCATGATGGCCCAACGAGATGGACGAAGCCCAACCCAAAGGGGAGAAGTGGCCGCACTCCGACACAGACAGGTTTGCTGACTCGAGGGCATTCGGCGGATAACAAGCTCGGTACTGGACATGACACAAACAACAAACTCCTGCTTTCCCACGGGGATGCTCAGCGTCGAAGCCGCGCAAGCTTTTTTGCGGGAGGCCGCCCGACCGATCACTGACGTGCAGACTGTGGGCACCTCAGACGCCCTCGGTCGTGTGTTAGCAGCGGCCCAGCGCTCGCCTATCGATGTGCCCGGTTATACCAACAGCGCCATGGATGGTTATGCGGTGCGTAGTGACGATGTGGGACCCGACGGCGAGACCCGGCTCACCGTGTC
Organism: uncultured Thiotrichales bacterium; assembly: GCA_964624765.1. Classification (GTDB taxonomy): domain Bacteria; phylum Pseudomonadota; class Gammaproteobacteria; order HK1; family HK1; genus JAGTVB01. The sequence continues at coordinate 1,788 of CAZUZO010000164.1, read as the reverse complement.
ACAGCGGATCACTGCCGGTCGCGTAGGCGTTCCGCTGGAGCGCGGCCAGGCAGCGCACATCTTCACCGGGGCGCCGATGCCAGCGGGTGCGGACGCGGTGGTCATGCAGGAAAATTGCCGATTGGAGCATGGTCTCGTCTGCTTTTCGGGACCGGTCAGGCCGGGGCAAAACGTACGACCTCAGGGCAATGATATCGCGCGAGGCACTGAGGTGCTGTCGGCGGGAACTCGCCTACGCCCTCAAGAACTGGGGCTTGCCGCTTCCATAGGGCTCGCGACATTGCCGGTCTTCAGGCGCCTGCGTGTAGCGGTGCTGTCCAGCGGTGACGAGCTGGTTTTTCCGGGAGGATCCTTGAGCCCGGGTAAGATCTATAACTCGAACCATTACCTTCTCTTTGGGTTGCTCGCTCAACTGGGTTGCGAGCTCAAAGATCTGGGAACGGTCGCCGACGATTTGGTCAACACAAGGGAAACACTGCAGAAAGCCGCCTCAGGAGCGGACGTCATCGTAGCCAGTGGTGGCGTCTCGGTGGGCGAAGAAGATCATATGCGCCACGCTGTCTCGCAGCTTGGTCAGCTCGACCTCTGGCGAATCGCCGTGAAACCGGGTAAGCCCTTGGCCTACGGACGTATCGGGGAAACTGATTTCATGGGGTTGCCGGGCAATCCGGTTTCGGTGCTAGTGACCTTCTGCTTGTTCGCGCGGCCATTCTTGCTGCGTCGCCAAGGCGCCACGGCGGTGATGCCACGGTCGTTCCGAGTCAAATCGGGGTTTGCCTGGCACAAGCCAGGTCCGCGCCGCGAGTACCTACGTGCGCGACTCATCCAGCAGGGGGACGGCCAATGGCGGGCCGAAGCCTTTCCTCGACAGGGCTCGGACGTGCTCACGTCCGCAGTCTGGGCCGATGGCCTCGTGGAGGTGACGGAAGGCGAGGTTTTCGACATCGGCGCTGACATTTCTTTCCTGTCTTTTAGCGAACTCCTGTTCTACTAGGGGAGCTGGGCACTAGGGCGCTTCCGGCTCGCCAGTCGCCGAGCATGGCAGCAGGTCTGCGGTTGCGAATGCGCCCATGTCTGCTACGATGTCCGAGCGGCGTAAATGACACGATCGGTTAGGAGAAAAGAACGATGGCCTTGATAAAAAACATCCTTGCCTTGCTGGGTCTACTTGTTTTAGTTGCGGCAGGTTACTTATTTGTGAAGGTATGGCCTGCGCTGTCCGAGTTCGACTCGGAATTCCCCAGAGTATATAGTGAGTTCGCTCAAAACCTTCTGGAAACCCAGGATCCCGGTGTAGCGATGATGTGGTCCGAACAGGTAGAGGAGGGCTTGACGCCCGATGATGTCATCGAGTCCCTCAAGAGTATCGCAACGGAACGCAATTTCCTGTTTGTCGGAGAATCACCGTTCTACAAGCAGGTCGAGGCCGTCACTGGCGAGCCTTATCGTTATACCAATTTCTTATCGTTTTGCGATGCTCGCGTCGGAAAAATGATGGCCGACTATGTCGACGCCTACACCGGGTTCATGCCATGTCGGATCGCCCTGGTGGAAGATAAATCCGGGCGGCTTTGGCTGTATTCCATGAACTTAGACCTCATGATCTACGGTGGGAAAACACTGCCGCCGGAACTCAAGGAGGGCGCCATCAAAGTGCGCGACACGATCAAGGCCATGATGGAAGGCGCGGCCCGAGGCGAGTTCTAGCATCGACGTGAGAGGACCCCTTGGCCAGGCTTGCCTTTTTTCGTTCATTCAGTAACATCCGGCAGTGCTGCGCAGGTTCTG
>CAZUZO010000163.1:0-6381 GCA_964624765.1 uncultured Thiotrichales bacterium | reverse complement strand
ATTTAACAGCAAATTTTGCCCCGGATCCATGTGCGAGGGGACCCGGGGTCATCGTAGTAGTAGTATCGATCCAGATCACCCCAGGGAAGCTGTTCCAACAACTACTACGCTTGCCTGAGCCGCGTTGCACGGCGGCTCGCACTCCTCATGTACTCGTGTGTACACCTGTACACCGAGGTCGTGACTCGCCCCACATCCTTGGAGCTCACCCCTTCGGGACCTGCTTCCACCTGTTCAAAATCGTTCCAGACGATTTTATCGCCACCATGCGCATTGCTCTGCCGGCACTCGTGATATTTCTAACACAACTTCTGACTGAATGCCCATCGCAAGCATCAGCGCGATCATTCCAACCCCAGATCTTGATATAACGCCGTCAAATCGTTGTTCAATAGCTGATCGGTTCTCAGCAACGCCAGACAGCGCTTAGCAAAACGCTCGTCATTCTGAATGCGGTTAACCAGATAACCCTTCACCGATTCGTCGGTTATGTGTTGAGGAGAATACAGCGCATCCACCTCTTCTTTGTTGCGGTGTAGATAATGATCTTGCCAACCTGCCTCATCCTCATACAGAATCTCTTTGCTCATCCATTCCCAATCCACCCGTTGAATCCAAATTTTCTCTCCGGTGTAAATACTGTTGACATTGATCGTTAGATCATCGGTAACCCAGTGATAATTACTGGGATCATAATAAATAGCGCCGTCAACGCTATTGGGAAGCGTAACATGGCTTCCGGAGAAATTGCGGATATTGACGTTCGCATTTTCCGTGGTGCGGTATGCGAGACCCAAGCGCAGGTATAGACTTTCTTTGTCATACTTGTCCTTCTTAGGTAAAAGACCGCGAAAGCAAATAGCCGGTCCGGCGTCATAGATCTCGATCAAGCCATGCTCATGATCGAGATACCAGTTGGGGCCAAAAATCTGCGCTTGGGTCGCCCAGGCCGTGCCGCTCTGGCCGAGGATATCTCGCTCTTCGAGATAGGCCGGCCGGGGCATAATGCTCTTCCTCACTGAGGGGAAAAACTCTCTCGTATACTCCATAAGCCTTCTCCTTGTTGATTTTCGCTTTGCCTGCCTCTTAGGGTCGCTCACCACCGCGCTGCTTGCGGTGGGAATGGGGCCGGTGCCAAAACGCCCCTCCACTCTCGCCCTCCTCTTTGGCCAGGGACAGAAGGAGGTCATCATTATCCACCAGGTGCCATCAGAGCACCATAACCGCTCGCGTAGAGCCGATGAAGGCTGCACCGACCGCCCTACAGCAACACCCAGAATAGGCTCGGTTTCCTAAACGTCTAACCCTGTTCGTGCTCTGGTGATCAGTGTATAGGCCAGCTCACGATTGAGAGCGTGACTTTTTCAGTACAGGACAAAAAATGGCCGAGTTTTCTCAAATGCGCTCCACTGGTCCCCTAGCTTGAGGATGACATGGTGAAGGTGGCCAAAGGCTTGGGCTAAGAGGGACTTGAATGGACGCTGCAGCGTTTTTTAGAAGGGATGGGCTTGCTGGGTGCACCGGGCGCGCAATGCCGGGGGCCTTGGAGGAAGCCTGGTCAAATCGTCCCAGCGTTTCATCCTGATTCCCCCACCGTAGAATACCCGGGACCCTTGCATAGACCACCACGTGGCCTTCCTGAGACGGATGGTTGGAATGTGAAATCCGGCCCCATTTTCTCAGCCCAGATTGCTCAGTGACGATCAGAATGCCGCTGGTTCCTAGAACCGATAACCCCAGCTTATTTCTAGTTCGTTCTGACTCATGAACACCTTCCCTGTCTGGCTGCCGGTATTAGACGGATTCTGGCCTTCTATCTCGTTCTCAAAAGCATGCATGTAGGCGAGATTGATTTCATGGCCACCGCCAAAGCGATAGGTCAAACCGGCAGTCAAATGGTCCGTGACGGTCGCCGGCGCCAAGATATTGAACAGGGCTTGCGCACCCTTAAAGGGCTCGTCGCCGTGGCTGTAGCCGACGCGAAACGACCATTGATCGCTATAGTCGTACTGGGCTCCGAACTTGTACACATTGATATCTTCCCAACCGAATCCGAGCCCACCATCGGCGCCCAGCCGATTGTCGCCCAGCGGCTTGAGTGCATTGCTATTATTTAATGCCTTGATATCACCGTAGAAGATCCGGTCATACTCGAAAGCAAGGGTCATTCTGGGGGTAAGCTGGTAGGCCGCGCCGACGTTGAGCACCGCCGGAATGTCGAATCCGCCACCCTCGGCGAATAAACCCTTATAACGGTCAAAATCAGTCATGTAAAGCTTGGTCTGGTACGACACCCCGAGGTTAAGGCCATCGGCAACCGTGCCGAGCCAGCCCACGCGCAACCCCCCACCGTAAGCGTAATCGAAGCCGTTGTTGGTGACATTCTCCGGCGAGACCGAGAATAACGGTTGACCGTCCGGCCCAATCTGGGTGAAGGGCTGGAGACCCTCCGCCTTAAATCGCTGGATAGCAAAGATGGGAGTGAGGCCCAAGGAATGCCGCTCCGTCAGTTGCCGCGAATAGGTGAGCGCGATGGCCACTTGGATCAAGTCCACGCCAGTGGGCTTGGTGGCATTGAACTGGCCGTTGGGGTTGAGATTTCGCGGGTCATCGGGCAGCACGGGTTCTAGTACCGGCTGTCCTCCTGGGCCAAAACCAACGAGTGTGGTGTTTGCCGGAAACGCAAAGCTCTCAAAGGTCGCGGTAGGATACTCGGTATTCATGCCGCCCTGCCCGGCCAGCGTCACGGCAAGCGCGCTCTCATTATCAAGCGCCCAGCTGATCCCGAAGTGCGGGATAAAAAAAACCGAATTGCGGCTCTCGACGGTACCCGGAGAGATCGGGGCAGCACCTAGCGGATCGCTCGGATCCGGAACAAAATCGTTGTTCGCCGTATAGCCGCGATCCGGCATGAAGAATGCGAGTCCCGCGTCAGCGCGAGCACCCAGTCTGACGATACCTGCAGGATTGGTAAACGCGGTCATGGTCTCCTGCGGCAGGGCGGCTCCACTGGCTCCCGCCATCCCCTTTGACTTCGTGCCGTAACCATGGGACAAATATCCGTTGGTGGCCGATGCCGTGACAGGAATACACAGGGCGAGCATAGCGCTGAACCAGAGGGTGCGAGAGTACTTCAACACGTCTGTTTTCTCCTAACCAGTAGTGCCACCATCACGCATGAGAGTCGACGAGGCCCCTCGATCTCTCATTTTGCATCGCGGCCATCATTTTTTTATCGCCAGCCCCAATGGGCTGGGAACCTACCGAGCCATGACGTTAACCCCGGCGACGACTCTGAGCTAGTGAAAAAACCTGAGTCGTCCGTGCCACTGAAACCAACCGACTATCCGACGGAGGCTCATCACGAGCCACCGATCAGATAGGAGCACGCTAGAGCGATACGTACTAGAACGGCAATGCCCGCCGATCCCTAGGAAACTATCAGCAACCTCTCATGCCTCACCACCTGCCCGGCCCACCCCAACGCTGCCAAGCACGTCCCGGCCCTCTCGCCCAGCCGGGTCGCCCCCAAGCGCCATAGGGCGACCAACCTGGACCGTAACCGGGGATCCAAGCTCTCGGAACCATCCTGCGGCCCATCCCCAATCCCATCGGCGGTGGTTGATGAGGCAGCACAACCCCTTGCGCGGCGGCGCGCCGCTTCATCTGTTCGTGGTGTTGAGCCCGATAGACCTCCCGCTGGGCCGGAGGCAAGCTCCACAGGGTGGCTTGGTGTTGTCGCCATTCATTCGGAGACATGAGTTGTCTGGCAAAGCAGGGCTGGGCTTGCGACGGCAGACTCCACGCCAGTAAACAAAACGCTGCGACAAGGGCAAGAGCAGTCTTATGGCACGCGTGCATGGCTCCCTCCGTATCCATGTCAGTTAAAGGCCTGATTACACAGAATTGGGACATCGTTAAACTCCACCTCGCCGATAAAAACCTTCGATATTGGTCATTGTTTCGCGAGCGGTTCACTGGGTGCGGCTGACCGCCGAGCTCCGTGGCACACAGACCGCGTCAAATCTTCATCTCGGGGCGTACCAGTGAGGATTTTCTTTCCGCTAAACATCGCGGACACCAGGGTTCCCCCCTCGCGAACCTCGGCCATCACGACCGCCGTTATATGCAAAACACCTACCACTACAAGGGCGTAAAAGCCCAACTCGTGAAGGGTGATGAAGGGTTCTCGAAAAGCCCGCATGGCCTCGTAAGCCGACGCATCCATGAGCTCCTTGGCATAGGGGCACCAGTGTGCTTGGGTCAACGCCTGGGGCGGCGACCCATCGGGCGATCCAATGGCCAAGAGGCGGATAGAAGATATCGGTACCGGCTAAAACCAGGCCTGTCATGGACTGCCCGAGAAGCAATAGCAACAGTACCGTGACAGCGATCCGGCCGAGGGGATTGTGTCCTAGGTACGGGGACGGACGACGGGTAAAAGTGGAGGAAACATAGTCCTTCAGCTCAGAGAAATACCCTTGACCAAACGGCAATACGGCTGACCAACGAGCATACCGGTTACCGATGAATCCCCAGATGAGCCGCCACACGAGGTTGAGCACCAAGACGTAGCCCACCCAGACATGCACCGTCTTGAGCATGACTTTGCCCTGGTTCGACAGCCCCAGTTCCTGGCCATTGAGTATCACAAGGCCAATTCCTATCAAACCGATCACCGCAAGGAAATTGATCCAATGAAACCAGCGGATGGGAGCGTCCCACACCGGATGGACGTGAAACGCGTTCTGAGCCATGATAGCCGTCCTCCCACTCTTGCTAGGGTTCGACCTTGCGTGCCCCCACGCAGCCGCTAGCGATCGGGCAAGAGGTCTCGAAGTGCAGGTTCTAGGCGCGCGAATCGGAAATCGTAGCCGAAGGACTGCAACCGCTTCGGAATGGCGCGTTGACCTTCAAGGACCACATCGGCCACCTCGCCTAACAAGGCGCGCATTGCAAAGGCCGGTACGGGCAACAGGGAAGGACGATGCATGACTCGACCCAACACGGAGCCGAACTCACGATTCGTCACGGCATCGGGAGCACACAAGTTAAAGGCACCCTCGGCAGTAGCCTCATCGATCAAGAACCGAATAGCATTCACCTCATCGTCGATATGGATCCAGGACATAACCTGACGCCCACTGCCGATGGGCCCCCCGACAAACAATCGGTAGGGAAACAGAAGCTTAGGAAGCGCTCCCCCGGCGGCGCTCAACACCACGCCGGTCCGAATGATGACCCGACGCACGCCCTTCTCCTCGACAGCCGCGGTAGATGCTTCCCAGTCCACGGCTAACTTCCCCAAGAAGTCTGTCCCCGCCGGTGCCGTCTCATCGATGGGCTCATCTTCGTGAGTCCCGTAGTAGCCGATGCCCGAGGCCTGCACCAATACCTGGGGGGGGCTGGCAGCACCATCGATGGCCTGCACCAGCGCTTGTCCCGCATCGAGCCGGCTCTGCCGAATCCTCTGTTTTTGCGATGCTGTCCAGCGCGCGGGCAGGGATCCCTGTCCAGCGAGGCTCTCACCGGCCAGATTGACCACCACATCAACCTCATTGGCGAGGGCACCCCAACCTTCCGGGGTCCTTGCATCCCAAATCTGGGCCACCGCGCCCGGGACCAAGGTTGGGTTTTCCTTCCGGGTCAGAACCGTGACCCGGTGACCATCGGCTACCAGCCCCTTACAAAGCGCCGTGCCGATAAGACCGGTCCCGCCGGTGATCAACGCATGCATGGCCTCTTTCCCTTCCTCATGAATGGTTTGTTGGCCGCGCCGCTCGTCTTGCTCACGAGCCGCGCGCGAGGGTCTCTTCATAGCCTCTCAGTGGCCAACCAACGCGAATCGATCTATCCAAGCGCTTAGCATAGCCGCTACCGAGCATGGGCAACAGGGGGTTCGGCATCTGAATACTTCGGCGTTGGTCATCGTTTCGGCAGCTTGATGACCTGTGCCCGTGGGACAGCCGAAGGCTTGCGCGGCGACGGTGTACGCCAGAGCACCTGACGAAACGATGACCATGACCGAATCGCTCAGGGACGACTACCCGGCGCTAGGGTATACGCGACAGCGGCTGCCACTGCGGACCGCTATCGCCCGTGTCTCGAGCTCGCCCTATCCAGCGCCCGCAGATTCGCCAGCTTCTCACCGATACGGATTTCCAACCCCCGATCGGTAGGGAAGTAGTACTGGCGGGGGCCGAGCGCCTCAGGGAAATAGCACTCGCCGGCAGCATAGGCAGCGGGCTCATCGTGGGCGTAACGATAGCCAGCGCCGTAATCGAGCCCCCGCATCAGGCGCGTCGGGGCATTTCGCAGATGCAACGGAACAGGAAGCGATCCGCTCGCTCGGGCGTCCCGCTGCGCCTCCTGAAACCCCCG
>CAZUZO010000162.1:0-6394 GCA_964624765.1 uncultured Thiotrichales bacterium | reverse complement strand
TTACCATGACAAAGGTCAGCATGGGTTGGTTCCTCCTTCGGTGTTGACGACATAGGAGACGATTGCTCAGGCGCTACGGGGCATGTTCCGCCTAGCGGCCAAAGAGCGCAATGATCGCAGTCAACCAAGGCAGAAAGATAGCGCGCATCAGACGTTGTAGGAAGATTTGGCCGCACCGATGTGGCGGCAGGCTTAACTGGTGGCGCGTTGATACGGGAGGCTATCGGGATGAAACAACAGATGAGCGAACGGGTACATGCGTTTCTTCAAGACGGGGACAACCTCCAGAGGCTTCGTGATTGGTTTTTCGAGTCGGCGTTGGCTGAGGAGATCGCCAATGACTCCTCGCTGACTGAACAACAGATCACCGAGAGGCTACACCGCATCTTTGAGACCGATCTGGAGCGCATCGTGGTCAGTTATCTTGAGTCTCAGGAAGCGCCTTGAGAATCCTTGTCCCTCTATGCACAAGTGCTGGGGAGAGATGGCCATGAAACGACGTTCCTTGCTTAAGTTGGCGGGCGCTGGCGCTGCTGCATCAGCGGCGGCGCCGGCGTGGGCGCAATCCATGCCGACCGTCAAATGGCGTTTGGCATCGAGTTTCCCGAACACCTTAGATACCATCTATGGCGGTGCCGAGATGATCGCCCGGCGCGTCGCTTCGGCCACCGACGGGAAGTTTCGGATTCGAGTCTTTGCCAGCGGGGAAATTGTGCCGGGGCTCCAGGTGCTGGATGCTGTGCAGAACGGTACTGTGGCGTGTGGGCATACGGCGAGCTATTACTACGTCGGCAAGGACCCGACCTTTGCGTTCGATACGGCGCTGCCTTTCGGTCTCAATACCCGGCAGCAGAACGCTTGGATGTATCATGGTGGTGGCCTGGAGTTGATGCGCGAGCTCTTCTCCGAATACAACGTGATCCAGTTTCCGGCAGGCAATACCGGTGCGCAGATGGGCGGCTGGTTTCGCCGAGAGATCAACTCCCTCAGGGATCTGAAGGGGCTTAAGTTTCGCATCGGCGGTTGGGGCGGTGAGGTGTTCGCCCGGCTCGGCGTGGTGCCCCAGCAAATTGCCGGCAGCGATGTGTATCCGGCACTCGAGAAGGGTACCATCGATGCCGCCGAATGGATCGGGCCCTATGACGATGAAAGACTCGGATTTCACCAGGTTGCGAAATACTATTACTACCCCGGCTGGTGGGAGGGCGGACCGCAGATCTCGGCTTATGTCAATATCGACGAGTGGAATAAACTGCCGCCGAGCTACCAGAGTATCTTCGAGGCGGCGTGTGCGGAAGCGAATGGCTCCATGGTGGCCAAGTACGATGCTGTGAATCCCCAGGCGCTCAAGCGCCTGGTGGCCGCCGGCGCGGTATTGCGCCCCTTCCCGCGCGAAGTGCTCGATGCTGCCTATCAGGCCGCTTTTCAACTCTATCAAGACACTGCTGCCGTAAATCCTAGGTTCAGGAAAATCTACACCGCCTGGCGGAAATTTCGGGCCGACGACTATCTTTGGTTTCGGGTGGCCGAGAATACCTTCGACAACTTTGTCTACGGCAAGTCGGCCAGCAAGCGCTGATTCTCTCCTCTCTGCTCCCCCTCGGCGTTGAGAGCGCGCTCAATGGCGTGAGTAATAATCGACCTGTCCATCGCCGGAGTGTGCTTCCGGACTCGGATCTGGCGGCGGGATTTCGATGGGCTGCAAGTAGTCTGGAGGCGCGGGTAAGTCGATTTGGATGTCGTTGGGGTCGATGTATTCTACAGGCGCGGGACTCACCGTGACCAGACTCGGTACGGCTATGACGATCGCTACCATGAGCAGCTGGATGGCCACAAACGGCACAGCGCCCCAGTAAATGTCGGCGGTCTTGACGCTGGGGGGTGCCACGCTGCGTAAGAAAAATAAGGCGAACCCAAACGGTGGGTGCATGAACGAGGTCTGCATGTTGATGCCGAGCAGCACGCCGAACCAGATGAGATCGATACCGAGCTTGTCGGCCACCGGCACAAGTAGCGGGACGATGATGAAGGCGAGTTCGAAGAAGTCGAGAAAGAAGGCGAGCAGAAACACCAGGACGTTGACCACGATGAGAAATCCCAGCTGGCCACCGGGTAGGCCGGTCAGCAGCTGTTGGACCCACAGATCGCCATCTACGGCACGGAACACGAGGCCGAAAACGGTTGAACCGATCAGAATGAATAGCACGAAGGAGGAGAGCTTCGCTGTCGAGTCCATCGCTTGCTTGAGCAGTGCCCAGCTTAAACGTCGGCGCAGCAAAGCCAATATCAGGGCGCCTGTGGCCCCCATGGCGCCGCCCTCGGTGGGTGTGGCGATGCCGAGGAAAATAGTGCCGAGGACTAAAAAGATGAGACACAGCGGCGGGACCATCACCAGTAGGGCATGGCGATAAAGATTCCAGCCCGATAAGGTCCGCGCACTGAGGGGCAGGGCCGGCACGGCACGGGGTCGAACGATGCTGACCACCAGCACGAAGCCTCCGTAGAGGGCGCACAGCATCAGCGCTGGCAACAGGGCGCCGCGGTACATGTCGCCCACCGAGCGGCCGATTTGGTCTGCGAGGACGATGAGCACCAGGCTCGGCGGTATGATCTGGGCCAGCGTACCGGAAGCAGCGATGATGCCTGCGGCGATCCGCCGGTCATAGCCGTAACGCAGCATGATGGGCAATGAAATGAGCCCCATGGAAATCACCGAGGCGGCCACGACTCCGGTGGTGGCGGCCAGTAGCGCGCCGACGAATATCACCGCAAAAGCGAGTCCGCCCCGCACGGCTCCGAATAATTGGCCGATGGTGTCCAGCAGATCCTCGGCCATGCCGCTGCGCTCGAGAATCAAACCCATGAAGGTAAAAAAGGGGATGGCGAGCAGCGTGTCGTTGAGCATGATGCCGTACACGCGTTCTGGTAGGGCCTGAAACAGTTCCGCGCCGAATAGGCCAAGGGCCATTCCGACTAGCCCGAAATACAGACCGTTGGCGGCGAGTGAGAAAGCGACGGGATAACCGAGCAGGAGGAATAGCACCAGGGCCGCGAACATGAGCGGCGCAAAGTAAGCAGTGAGCAGTTCGATCACGGCTTAGGGTCGTCTGACAAGTTTCTCACAAGCTCTGACGGGTGCCGAGGGTGAGGGATGGCGTCGCATGGGGCTTAGCCTTGGCGCCGGGATCGGGTGTTTTCCCTTGCAGAAACGCGACCCGCTTGATGATCTCTGAGAGAGCCTGCAGGCAGAGCAGGCAAAAGCCCAGGGGGATGAGCAGCTTGACCGGCCAACGTAGCAGTCCGCCCGCATTGGCGGATATTTCCTGGCGTGCAAAGGACTCCAAAACCATTGGCCAAGACAGCCACCCCATGGTTATGCAGAGGGGTAGCAAAAAGAACACCGCACCAAGCACGTCGACCCAGGCGCGGGTCCTTGGGGACCATCGCTGAGAAAGGATGTCGATGCGCACGTGCTCATTGCGAAGCAGGGTATAACCTGCGCCTAACAGGAACACTGCCGAGAAGAGGTACCATTGGACCTCGAGAAAGGCATTGGAACTCAGATTGAAAAGCTTGCGCGCCAGGGCATTACCCGTACTGATGAGTACCGCGATCAGGATCAGCCAATAGATCGCGCGTCCCAAGGATGCGCTGAGCCAATCGATGCTCCGAGCGAGGAAAAGTAAGCTATTCACCGCCTAGGTATCCTCCGGAGTGTCGCGGCACCATAAGCTGTTTGGTCGAACGGCGCATCCGCTTCCGACCCACCGAGGTATTGCCCACGGTGGGTCGGCGCCGCGACTCAATGGTGCCTCAGCTATGACACTTTAGGCATCCAGGACACACACCAGCCGTTTGCGTTCACGACCTTACCAGGGAATAGCGCACAGGGCAGCCACTCGCCTTCGCCCGCCTGAATGAACTGACAGTTACTGCAGAGTTGTTCGCTAGCAGGCGTTCCGCCCTTATCCACACGGTTGGCGGCGGTCGCATCGTGCACGTAATTCAATGCCTTGGCCGAGGGATCATCCTCGGAAAGTTGTGGTAAGTCCTCCGCTTGGGCAGCGGCGGCGTGCACGAGATTGATCAAGGGAACCGACGCCATACCTGCAAGCATGAGTTTGACAGCGTCTCTGCGGCTCTTGTTAATCGTTGTTTTAGCCATTACTTTCTCCTTGCTGTTAAGTACGAAATCTAACATCGCGATCTCTAGCCATGCCTAGATATCCATTATTATTGTCCGTGATCGGGGTGCTCAAGCCAACTTTCCGAGACAACAATTTTGCCCGCAGAAATCCATCGGCGATTAATAGGGGATTTGAAAAAAAAGCAAACATAATGGTTGTGATTATCATATCCAAATGAAAGCAACATTTTTGGACGTGTTAGCGCCGTGACCAAGCCGAGAGGTTCTGCGTGCTTGCCATCAGTTGCGGAGAGCGGCGATGGGTCGCAGAAGCTGTTTTAAAAACTACTGCGCTTGCCTGAGCGCGTTGCTCAGCGGCTCGCCATCCTCATGTACTCCCTTGTACACTCCGGTTGTTACTCGCTCCATCCTTGGGGCTCGCCCCTTCGAGGCCAGCTTGCAGCTGTTCAAAATCGTTCCCGACGATTTTGTCGCCACTGTGCGCCTTGCTATGTCGGCGCTCGTGACATTCTTAAAACAGCTTCGTAGCGGCTGGGGAAGGGACGGCCAAACTGAGCGGTTATGGCGGGCTTGGTGATCGCCAGTGTTTCATCTCAGAGGTTGTGAAAAAACCTGCTACACAACCCGATAGCGGCGTTGGGCGGTGCTCGCTCCTCGCCTATCTATCTGATATGTCTCTCGGCTTGGCGCCGTCCGCCTTGCCCTCGGGTCGCTCTCGACGGCTTTTTCACAACCTCTCAGGGTACGGGGTCCAGATGCGGGTGGCTGGCGAGGTGCTTGGGATCATTGGGGCTGGGTGGGAGATTGGCCCTTGAGGGCACAACGTTGGCTGAATTTGGCGCTTATTATAAGTGACTATGAACGACCATGAATGACCACGACCACAACCGACATCAGCCAGAACATCACACCGATTTTTCCATCGCGCGTGGCGATCCTTTGATCGATAACTTGCATAAGGTGATTAGACAGGCAGTCCGTGTGCTAGCCGTATTGATGGTAATGGTGATTTTGTGGGGTATCGGTGATGTGGCATGGGTACTGTATCAGCGCTTGATGGCCCCTCCGTTTATGCTGCTGGCCATCAGCGATATTCTCGCAACCTTCGGCGCTTTCCTTGCGGTACTCATCGCCATCGAGATCTTTGTCAACATTACCATGTACTTGAGGGACGATATCATCCACGTCAAGCTCGTGATCGCCACCGCCCTGATGGCCATCGCGCGCAAGGTCATCGTTTTCGACTTCAACACCGTGGGCTCGGAGTACGTCTGGGCCACCGCCGCCGCGGTGTTAGCTCTGGGGATCACGTACTGGTTGGTGTCGGCGCGAGCCTGCACCTGAGGGACGCGCCTGCAACGATGACCAAAGCCCAATAATTGTTCGCGCTGGGATACAGATTTGGTCTTACTAAATCAACCTGTTGTTACGATACGTGAATCTCAATGTATACTTTTGGCGCCACTTCAGTTCGCGCCCAGATGGACATCGGGAGTGGCAACTGCTCCCACAGTGCGGCTATCTTTGCCATCTCAGGTTGATGGCGTGTTTGTTGCTTTGAAGATGATGTCACCCATCATCTCGGCATGTTGTCCAGTCTTGCCGGGTGCGGTCTGGGTTGCTGTATAGCGACTATAACGATAAGCTTTACTGACGTTAAGTACTTTGCTTCAAGGAGGTAAGAATGAACGTAAGGGGCTGGACTGTGTTAGCGGTCCTCGCGTTTGTATTTGGATTGTCGGCATGCCAGCAGGGCGCTGAAGAGGGCACAGGGGAGCCAGGCGCTCAGCCAACACAAGAGTCAACGCAACAGCCAACGCAAGAGTACGGGGGGGAGCAGTAGACCAAGAGAGCTTCTAGATCAGCATAGTTGGATGTAGCTCCGAGAGCACGTCGGTGCCTCGGGGCTTTAGCGAAAGTTTTACATCTGAGAGATACAGCCGAAGTCCATTAGCAAGTTAGGTTTCTGTATAGCGCAACTCGTTGTAGCGCTATACAGATTCTTGCGTGGCTCTGTTATCCAGAATTCATGTCTTGTGTGGCGTCAGAGGTTTTGAGAAAACCTGCTACACAACCCGATAGCTGCGTTGGGCGGTGGCTCGCAATCTTCATGTGCTCCCTTGTACACTCCGGTTGTTACTCGCCCCTTCGGGGCCAGCTTGCAGCTGTTCAAAATCGTTCCAGACGATTTTGTCGCCACCGTGCGCCTTGCGACTCCGGCGCTCGCGACATTTTTAAAACAGCTTC
>CAZUZO010000161.1:0-6617 GCA_964624765.1 uncultured Thiotrichales bacterium | reverse complement strand
CTACTGCGCTTGCCATAGCTGCGTTGCGCAGCGGCTCGCCATCCTCATGTACTCGCTTGTACACTCCGGTGGCTCGCCGCTGTGCGCCTTGCTCTGCCAGCGCTCGTGACATTTTTAAAACAGCTTCTTAGAAGCTCTCTTAAAACGCTATGCTTGCCTGGGCTGCCTTGCGCCGCGGCTCGACACAAAACGTCACGAACGATGGTATGGTCACCATACGCCTTGCCACTCCGGCGCTCGTGGCATGCTGGAAACAGTGTATTAGACGGCTTCGCGCCCATAGAGACGCACAGAATGCCGCAGCCTGGGAGCCAGATCCGTAGGTACTTGTTGCCAGCTGAAACGCCAACGCCAATTTCCCTCATCCAATCCCGGTACATTCATCCGCCCCGCCGCATCCAACCCAAGAATATCCTGCATCGGCACCATGGCCAGCTTGGCTACAGAGATGAGGGCGGTGCGAATCATCAACCATGGTATTTCTGTATCCCGATCTCCCAGATAGTCCAGCACATAGTGCCGCTCCTCCTCGGACAGTTCTTGATACCAGCCGAGTGTCGTATTGTTATCGTGAGTACCGGTATACACCACGCTATTCGACACGTGATTATGCGGTAGATAGGGATTTTCGGGGTTGCCGTCAAACGCGAACTGCAGCACCTTCATGCCTGGAAATCCGAACTGATCTCGAAGCGCCGTGACTTCCGGCGTTATGGTTCCCAGGTCTTCTGCCACCAGGGGCAGCGGATTGAAAGCTTGTAGCAGAGTAGCGAATAGCTCCTGGCCCGGTGCTTGCACCCAGTGCCCCCTCAGGGCCGTGGCCTCTGTACCAGAGATTTCCCAATGTGCCTCGAAACCACGGAAGTGATCGATGCGCACCAGATCGAACAGCAGCAGGTGGTTTTTCACCCGCTCGCGCCACCACCAGAAATCGTCTTGGCGCATGTGATTCCAATCGTACAGGGGGTTACCCCAGCGTTGACCCGTAGCAGAGAAGTAATCCGGCGGCACGCCAGCCACCACTAGCGGCCGCCCGACCTCATTGAGCCGAAAGTAATGGCGACGTGCCCACACGGCATTACTGTCTTCGGCCACGAAGATCGGCATGTCACCAAATAAGAGAATTCCGCGGTCATTGGCATAACGCTTCAGCGCATGCCATTGCCGAAAGAATACGAACTGCTCGAAACGCTGCTGCTCGAGCGGCTCGGCCAACCGCATGCGAGCTTCCTGGAGAGCCTTTGGTTCTCGATCCCGCAATGGCGCAGGCCACTCCCACCACGGCAGACCGCCATATTGCTCCTGCAATGCCTGGAACAGCACATAATTTTCCAGCCAATAAGCATGCTTGGCCTTAAACTCGTCATAGGCTGCCCGGTCAGCTGCGCTGGCCCTCGCCAGAAAACCGGTGCGTCCCTGGGCGAGAAGAGAGCGCCTATAGGCTACCGGATCTTCGCCCGATATGTGCACCTTGGCCTCGGTCTGCCTGCCAAGCCATCCCTCGGATTCCAGCAGCTCAAGACTGATGAGGCGGCTATTGCCGGCGTGGATAGACTGGCAGGCGTACGGGGAAAGATTGCCGTGGGTAGGGTTGACTGGCAGCATTTGCCACACGGTGAATCCGCTAGCGGCAAGGAAGTCGACAAACTGGTAAGCTCCCGGTCCCAGATCGCCGCTATCGAGTGGACCGGGCAGCGAGGTTGGATGCAACAGAAGTCCGGCGCGACGCCGATCCAGCACGGGGGAACGTGCTTGAGCCGCCCCCCCCGTGTCAGCCATCGTTGCAGCTCCCCTGATGATACTCGGCCCGATGGGCCTCGCTAACATGTCGCCCCATCCCGACCGCAGCGACGACGCGCGTAGGCGATTCTTGATCATGCATGGTGGGCTTGGCCTATTAGGATTGTAGGTCGAAGCTTACCGTTCTATTACGTAAGCCCAGATGAAATTTGACCCCTCGATCGACTGACGAGGCAGACTCCAGAAAATACCCCTTGGAAGCTGTGTTACCCGTGCCTAGTCGACGTTGTGCGACGGCTCGAAGCACTCTTTAGCTTCGGGCCGTCTTGTCGCCAGCACCAGCCTTGAGGCCGCGGCGCTCGCGCCTTGACTCATACAGTTACGCAAGGGGCTTGCCTTCGTCGGCGCAGCGCAGCGCCTAGAGGCCTAAGAAAGCTTTTTCCCGCAGATAGTTGTCTTCCCGCGGCTAGTCGTCGAGGCGCGGCTAGCGAAATTGATGGATGGTTTGCCCCAACATTTCCGGCGTAACCAGCACCACACCTCTCTCGGTAACATAGAATCGCTGACTATCCTGTTCCAGATCCTCTCCGATGACGGTGTCCTCGGGGACAACGCAACCTTTGTCAACCACCGCTTTCGAAATGCGGCAATTGCGGCCGATATTGACCTCAGGCAACACCACGCTATCTGTTATGCGGGCATAGGAGTTGACCTTGACGTCAGAAAACAACAAGGAGCGACGCAACAGCCCACCAGAGATGATACATCCGCCAGACACCATCGAATCGACCGCCATGCCGCGGCGCCCTTCGTCATCGAAAATGAACTTAGCCGGAGGCAATTGCTCTTGGTAGGTCCAAATGGGCCACTCGCGGTCATAGAGATTTAAGGGCGGAGTGATACCGATCAGTTCCATATTGGCAAGCCAAAAAGCATCGACTGTACCCACGTCTCGCCAGTAAGCCTGTTTCCCTGCCTGCACGTCTACGAACGGGTAGGCGACCACCCGGTGAGTCCGAATTCCGGAGGGAATTAAATCTTTCCCGAAATCATGGCTCGATGTCGCGGAATCGGCATCTCTGATGATTTGTTCATAGAGAAAATCCACATTAAAGACGTAGATACCCATGGACGCCAGCGCCACATCGCTGTGCCCGGGCATTGGCTTTGGATCGGTCGGCTTTTCCTCAAACCCAACGACCTGATCGTCCTTGTCGATGGTCATGACCCCGAAACCCCGAGCGTCTTCGAGCGGCACCTGCTGACACGCAACAGTCAAATCCGCTCCCGTCTCCACGTGACGGGCCAGCATCGGGCCATAATCCATCTTGTACACATGGTCCCCTGCTAACACCAGCACATACTTTGGATTCTGTAGCCGGATCAGATCCAAATTCTGGTACACCGCGTCGGTCGTTCCTGCATACCAGGATGTCTCGACCCGCTGCGACGCAGGAAACACTTCCACAAACTCGCCAAACTCGCCCCGCAGGAAGCCCCACCCCTTATGGATATGGCGGATAAGCGAATGCGACTTGTACTGTGTGAGCACCCCTATCCGGCGAATACCGGAGTTGATGCAATTGGATAGGGGGAAGTCGATGATGCGGAACTTGCCGCCAAAAGGAACCGCCGGCTTCGCCCGCCACATCGTGAGGTGCTTGAGTCGTTCACCGCGACCGCCGGCAAGGATCAACGCCACGGTGTCCCGTGTGAGACGGCTAACAAAGCGAGGAGTTCGGGGAGCAGTGGATTGGGAAATAATCTCGTCGGTATTCATCGGCTCGGTACCTATTATAATAATGGTCTCTGCCGCACGCGCACCCCAGGGCGACGCTTGCAAGCTTCGCTGTGCACGCGCCCAGATGCTGCGCGCTTAATGGTAACACATGCCCCTGGGGACTCAACGCGTGCCCCGGGAATTTTCGCCCCGGCTGCCGGCTCACGCTGCAACTGAGGCCATACCCTCTACTGTCGCTCTGACTCGTAGAGGTTGGTTAGCGTTGTCTTCTAGCCGCTTCTCTGAGAGCTTGTGAAAAAACCCGCTAACGAGCCCGATAGCGGCGTTTGGGCGGTGCTCGCTCCTCGCCTATCGACTTGAGAGTCTCTTGGCTTCGTCCCGTGCGCCTGCCTCTCGTGCCGCTCGCGGCGGTTACTTTACAAGCTGTAAGCCCGTGCGCAATTGCTAGCGGGCGTAGGGTGTCGCAGTTGTTTTGTCCTTCGCGTGGGATATTCGCCCTCAGAAGCGGCTTTGAAACGACCTCGCCGGCTGTCGCGGTGTTCCTCGGTGGCTCGCCACCAGGCGCCCGGCTCTGCCAGCACGCGTGCCATTCTTGGAACAGCTTTCTTCAATCAGGGCGCAACCTATCTAGACGCCGTCTAAGAAGTATTCTTATACTCAGCATTATGAGTTCATTAACAGACGCCACTCTTCCCCGCCTGGAGTCCACTCAGGCTATCAGCCTGCTTAGACAGCACGGTATTACCCCAACCCCCCAGCGCGTCTCCATTGCCCGCATCCTCCTCGCCCGTGCACAACACCTTTCGGCGGAGCAGTTGCTTCAGATCGTCAATCGCAACCAGCACCGCGTGTCCAAGGCTACCATTTATAATACCCTGGCCCTTTTCCTGCGCAAAGGATTGGTTCGGGCAGTAGTGGTCGATCCGAGCAAAGTTTTCTATGACAGCAACACTCGCCCTCACTATCACCTCTACGATGTCAAGCGTGGTGTCCTGACGGACATCGATGTAACCCAGATGGGCATTCCTGAGCTACCCACCCTACCGAGCGGTACCACCGTAGAATCCGTCGAAATCATTGTACGTTTGCGCAACCAATCCACCGAATAGCGGCTCACCAAAGCCATACTCGATGCGAGGCGTTAACCGGCAGCCGGTGGCTCGGGCCGCCACCAATAAGGTATACTGCAGATGGGTGTTGGGGGAAACATCAAAGGCCAAAACCGCAATTAGGCGGTCTCGCCGACCTGTATTTAGCCAGCCCACCCAGCCACACTCTTGATGCAAAAAGCCTAAGAAACCTGAATACGAGGGATAATCATGAGAGTTCGCAGCTCTGTCTGCGCCGTCGCCTTGCTCCTCAGTAGTGGATTCGCCCTTGCCGATCCGCTCGCTGGCGACGCCGCTGCGGGAAAGATCAAGGCTCAGTCGTGCCTGGGCTGTCACGGTATTCCAGGGTACTTTAACGCCTATCCGAGTTATCGCGTTCCGAAGGTGGGGGGTCAGCATCCCGAGTATGTCGTCGCGGCTCTCAAGGCTTATAAAGCCGGCGAACGGCCACATGCCACCATGCGAGCTCAGGCGTCGAGCCTGACCGAACAGGATATGGCCGATATCGCAGCTTATTTTGCAGGCGAGCCGAAGCCATAATCCCGCACCCGCGCGAACAGGTTAGAGAGGTATCTTCATGATGCGAGTGGTATTGTTATTCGTCACGGCTACCCTGACGCTCTTCAGCGCACACACCATGGCCGCGGGGGATGCTGTGGCAGGGCAGCAAAAATCCGCACCGTGCGCGGCCTGTCACGGGCCGGACGGCAACAGCACGGATCCCCAGTTCCCGCGACTGAGCGGTCAGTATGCCGATTATATCGTGCACGCCTTGGAACAATACAAATCAGGTGATTGGAAGAACCCCATCATGGCTGGCTTCGCTGCGAATCTAACCGCTCAAGATCGGGCAGATCTGGCAGCCTTTTATGCGAGCCAAAAGGGAGGACTCCACGTCATCGGACACCGACCCTAGACGATCGCTTGCACTCGGGCGGCTGTCGCCTTAGCGCGTCAGGGCAGTGTGTAACGCGCTGAACCTAGGGCCTTCAATACCTTCAGAGAGATCGATGCCGGCTCCCTCGGGAGGGGGCATCGATCGGAAAGCGAGCCGCTTTATTCGCGCAATGTGCCGTGCGTACCATCGCAATAAGGCTGGTCAGCGGTATGCTTACAACCGCACAACCACAGTGTTTTCGCCTCCGTCACAGAAAACTCCACCGGCGTGAACTCGGTACCCTTATGGGAGCCATCGCAAAATGGCTGGTTACCCGACCGTCCACACCGACACCACCAGTAACGCCCTGGCTCTAAATCGATGGCATAGGGCGAGCGTTGCGCGATGATCGGTTCAGCCATTTCTCATTCCTCTGTGATTCGATTTATAGCTTTCTTTATTTATAGCTTTGGCAAGGCCAAGAGATGCACAGCACTCGCCATCAGGTGTTGAATCCCGCCCTATCGTAAAGACGCTTGGCCTCTTCCGGATCCGGGGCAACGCCACGGCCCTGTTCGTACATGAGAGCAAGCGTCGTCATGGAACCGACCAAGCCTTGCTCGGCTGCCCGCCGAAACCAGGTGGCCGCCTCCGCCTCATCTTGATCCGTGCACTCGCCTTCCAAGTACATGAAGCCAAGGCCATGTTGTGCCAGCCCGTATCCCTGCTCCGCGGCAGCACGCATCCATCTGTACGCCTGCGATTCATTGGGCACGACACCTAAACCATTCTGGAACATGACGGCCAAGCGAAACTGAGCCTCTGGCCGACCGCTCTCCGCAAGTGGTGAAAGCAACTGCATGGCTCGCCGAAACTCCTTCGCCTCGAAGGCAGCCACGCCACTAGCAAGATCGATATCGAGATCAGGCATGATCACTTCCCATTCGCTGTATGAGGTACGCAAGCCATGAGCATCGTGCCTCATTCTGCCAGATCTGGGCCGCTCATGGGAATGACAAGAAGAACCTACGTCAGAGTGAACGCCCATTCTGCTGGCTAACTCGTGGACTGCAAACGAATACGCCCGTCATTCCGGCCGCCGGGAAGCCGGAATCGAGTCGCCAAGGATGGCTGTGGTCGAGCAATCCAT
>CAZUZO010000160.1:0-6653 GCA_964624765.1 uncultured Thiotrichales bacterium | reverse complement strand
TCGCCGGCCTCATGATCACCACCGAGGCCATGGTGGCGGAAAAGCCGAAGAAACCCGAGGCCGCACCGGCCGTTCCTGACATGGGTGGCATGGGCGGCATGGGCGGTATGGACGATTATTAAACATCGCCCCCGAAAAGGGTCGTCAAGCGCCCGTTAACCAACGGGCCAGGCCGGCGGCGAGCAGCGAGCTCCCGCCGGCGAGATTCTCACGACACCCGAGCGGCTGCTGGATAACGCTTGAGTTCAAGGCCCCGCGCGAAATGCGGGGCCTTCTTTCTTCGGGCGATCCCGTCAAGGTGCAATGGGTATCCCCACACTCTCTGAGAGGTTGTGCAGAAACCGTCGCGAGCGGCCCGAGAGCCAGGCGGACGGAGCGAAGCTAAGAGACATATCAAATCGATACGCGAGGAGCGAGCACCGTCCAACGCCGCGATCGGGTTGTGTAGCAGGTTTTTTCACAACCTCTAAGGCGACATGCGCAACGATACCGACCGTGCCTGCTCTGCCACGCCACGCCGCGCTCGCAAGCGACTTAACTGTCGCTGCACGATATGCTGGATGATCAGTTCACGATCCGCTTCGTTGATCTGCGTGAACTCAAAGCCAATTCGGTATTGAACCGTCCCCTGAGCAATGGGCCGGCAACGCACCACCTTGCCGAGGGCGATGACCTGCACCAAGGAGGGAAACATCACCAAGGTTGCTTTAGCGTGGGTTCCGACCCCGATCGGCGTTTGTGCTTCAAATGAGATCCCTCCCGCACTCAGACAGACCGTCTGCGTGGGCCAACCCGCCATGTCACTCTCGGCTATCGAGAACGCCCGAGCCAGTAGGTCAAGCTTTTCATTGACCATGCCGAGATAACGGCAGAGTTCCGGATGAAATTCCCGAATTCGCCGCAAGGTGGGCGCCATGTGTCGCGTATTCACGGCGAAAGTGTTGGCTAGACTCATCAGGCCCGGCGGCGATTCTAGGATATCTCTTAAGCCTTCAGCATATTCCGGCTCGGAAATGGCCTGATACTTCAGAGCCACCTGGTCTCTGATCCGAAAGTAA
The DNA here is from genome assembly GCA_964624765.1 of uncultured Thiotrichales bacterium. GTDB lineage: Bacteria > Pseudomonadota > Gammaproteobacteria > HK1 > HK1 > JAGTVB01. Next base: position 5,595 of record CAZUZO010000160.1, on the reverse strand, counting down.
CGCCGTCGTTCCGAGGCAGGATCGCCTCCTGTCCCTCCCTCGGGAGCCGATTGAACCTGCACTCCATCCTGTCTCGGCATACTGAATCATCCCTACCTTACACGGCCAAGAGCACCCGTTCCAACGCTCAGAGGGTTTTCCTCCGGATCGTGCTCTAATACGACTTCTACCCGTCGATTCTTAGCACGTGCCGACACCGTCTCGTTGGGAACTAAGGGGGCGGAGTCGCCATGGCCTTGTATCAAGAATCGGCGCCGATCGAAGTGGTTGAATTGCAACAGATGGTGCAATACCGTAACCGAACGGGCCGCGGAAAGCTCCCAGTTGGAACGAAAGCGCTGCGTCGCGATGGGCACATTATCCGTGTGCCCGGCGATCACGATGAGCCCTGTAGCCGGTGCCAAGACGTCGCTGATCTTTTTCATCACCGGCACAAATGGCACGATGAGCTCGGCGCTACCCGAAGGGAAGCTGCCTTTTTCTTCGATGCGGATGATGATCTTACCGGGCACCGACTCCACATCCAGAAGACCTTGATCGATTTCTTGCTTGAGCGCCTCCACTATCTGAGAAGCCAGAGCATCCTCGGATCCTTCTTCGCGTTCTTCGCCTTGCCCCTTGCCTTTATAGAATGAATCGGTGAAATCCAGATTATTTTTTGTCTCATCGGTGGTCTGTTGGCGCAGCTCCTTGAGGACCGATGGACTGGGTTTGCCGGCGCTAAATTCCTGGCTGATGATCGTCGTGCCCTTCGGGATCTGCTCGACTCTCACCTCGCGCTGCACACCGAAAGCCATCTTCATGGAGCCGGCGATGAGTTTATATTTTTGGATGTCCATTTCCGAAAAAGAAAGCATTAAGACGAAAAAACACATCAACAGCGACATCAGATCGGCAAAGGTCGTCACCCACGGCGGCGCACCCGCTCGGCATTTGCCTTTATGGCTCGGGAGGTTTCCCTCGGCAGTGTCTACCGTCATCTAACGGTGCCTGTTCCGCTCGGCTCCCCCGTACTAGGCTGCCTGCTCGTTGCTATCGGTCACCCGCTGACTGTCAGGCAGATAGGTCATCAACACCGTCTCCATGACGCGGGGATTAAGACCTTCCTGGATACCACTAACGGTTTCCAGGATGATCGCCTTATTCAGACGCTCCTCCATGCTGCGGTGCGCGAGCTTGTCGGCGATGGGTAAGGCGAAGGCATTGGCGATCACCGCCCCATACAGGGTGGTAAGCAAAGCGACCGCCATTGCCGGACCGATGGCGCGAGGATTGTCCATGTTGGAGAGCATCTGCACCAAGCCGATGAGGGTCCCGATCATCCCCATGGCGGGCGCCGATTCCCCAATCGCCCGAAAGATATTCTGCCCGGTCTCGTGGCGTTCGATCGCCAAGTTGATGTCCTGACTGAGGGTTCTTCGCACGAACGCAGACGGGTGTCCGTCGATGGCCAGCATGATTCCCTTTCTCAGGAACTCATTCTCGATCGGTGTTTGCTCCAGGGCTAGTACGCCGCTCTTGCGGGAAATCTGGGCCAGCTCCAGGGCCTTTTCGATGAGTTTGGAGGGTGACTCACTGGTGGAGCGAAAAGCCTTGAGGGCTACCTTGAAGGCACCCAACAAATGACCCAAAGGAAACTTGATCAAGGTGGCGGCCAGCGTACCGCCGAGCACGATGACGACCGACGGGGCATTGACAAACATCAGTACGCTACCACCGATGGCGATGGCACCAAAGATGACACCCAAACCGCCGATCAGCCCAAGCAGGGTGGCTAGATCCAAGTTCGAAACCTCCCAAGGGGTAGCCCAACAGGATTTATTGCAACCTCTGCGGCTGTATCGGAAGCCGCGACCTATGTTTTAGCAAGCTTGTACGCTTGCCCTACCGGGAACTCCCCGGATCGGGTGCATGAGTCGACGCCGTTGGGCGTTGCGGCTCGATGTTGGCCGTGTCACGATGCGGGGCTGCAACCGGCGGCCCTGGCCGTTCATCGGACAAGCTGTAAATGAAGGCCAGCAGCTGTGCGACCGCAGCGTACAGAACAGGCGGGATCTCCTCATCAAGTCGGACCTGCGCGAGAAGCTCAACGAGCATCGGGTCGGGCTGGATCGGAATTCCGTAGCGCTTGGCGAGTTCGACGATCCGCTCGGCCGTCTCGCCGCGCCCTTTCGCCATCAAGCGAGGGGCCCCCTCGCCGTTGTAGCGAAGCGCCACAGCCGTAGGCGTCGTTGCGCTCGTGTCGGATCCGCTCATACACACAATTGAATCGCGCAACCGCCACGCGGAATACCATCGGAAGGCATGCCCTGTTCACAACGCAGACTGATCACCGATAGGCCAGCATCGGTGAGGCCCTTCTTTAGCTTGTCCATCTGCGCCGATAGCCTGGCTTGGGTCGCGCCATGGGTGGCCCAGAAACTGACCGTAACTCCCTGCTCAGCCAATGTGAGCCTGGCATGAATGACCCCTAGTCCATCGGGCGCCAATGTCAGGCACGCTCTCCAAACCGCCGGTTGCGCGAGATGCGACCGCTTGCCATCACGCTCGATGACCACCTCCACCGTGCGGACGCGCTCGTCCCACAGGACCGGTAATTGGACGTGCCAGGCGAACCCCTGCCCCAAAGAGCCGATGGCGGAACGGAGCTGCCTGACCTCGATGCCTTGAAGGGTGGCATCGATGGTGGAGAGCAGCCGGCTTAGAAAAACGACCGAGAGTGCCAAGGACTCCGGTTGCGCCAAGCCCTCTGCAACCGAAGCCGAGCCACCGGCAGGCTGGCTCGCCACCCCACTGGAGAGAAGCAGATGGCCATGGTGCCTGAGGACGCTGCGTAGCCGCAGTAGACGGCCTTTGAGGTCTAACTCGGTCTCGCTCGTGGCCGTCGTCAATCCTGGAGGAATACGCGCGAGGCGCGCTTCCAGCAGCAACCCTGCACCCCCGAGGGCTTGCCGCAAGACTCCTGGCACGATCAGGGTGTCCGCCCTGCGTACCGCTGACAAAACCTCTTGGGCCAGGTCCCGCACAGCTTGGGGCAACCGTCTGACTAGCAGCGCTTCACCCTCGGCTAACCACCGTAAGCTGTTCAACAGCGGTTGCAGAGGATCGATCGGGCCTGCCACGGCAACCCTCCCTCCAGTACCCTCGGCGGGGGAGACCGCAGACGAAGTGGATACCACGTGCAGTAGCGGCTGCATACCGAGGCTTGAGACCCGCAGCGCGAGCTGCTCGCCGGGTCGCAGACTGGCAGGGGTGTAGGCTGTGAGCTCACGACCGCTTATCGCCACCCGCACGGTGTGAGCCGATTCAAGCCGCAACACGGTGGCCGGCAGCAGCTGACCGATTGTCCACGGAAGTGAGGGCCGTTCGACCACCGGCAGCAGGGCCGGCATCGATCCGAGCAGAGGCGATGGCATAAAGACCTTAAACTGCCTGCTCAGGCTAATTTGTCAGCCGCGCGAGGCGCATGACTCGATCGATGCAACAGAAACAACAGCTCTGCCTCACCACGCGCCAGAGCGCACGTAGCCATCAGCTCCTCAGTGCTGGCCCCCCGCTGCGCAAGGGCGATGGCGTGCTTGAACCGCTCCGTGCTCGGGGCTGTCATTTCCAATCGGTTTTGGCGATCCATCAGCTCGCGTACCTGTCGCTCCGTGATCTTGAGTCGGTCGATGGTTTGGCGCAAGGCGTTTTCGAGCGTTTTCAGCTCCTGAGCCAACGCCTCCCTGGCCGCCTGATGCAGCGTTTCGCCCTGCTGAGAATAGTAACGCATGACAAAAAATACACAGACTGCCGCAGCGAGCGCCGACGACACTGAAGCGCCGAGAAGAGCCCAGGTCGTGTTCATGACCATCGCCTGAATGAGCTCATGAACCTCCCCTGCTTATGGCTCCGCGCTGACCAAGCAAGGCCTCTAGGGAGGACGCTGCAGGGGAAGCGTTGCCACGACCAACTTGTTCGGCGTCACCGGCGGGTAGCTCCCCATGTGGATGCACGAGAAGGGGAGCGTCGGTTACCCGGTGAACGCGATCCTGCATCAGAATAGAAACTACCACGCGACGGTTGCGGCTTCTTCCTTGCTCGCTGGTGTTTTGCGCAATCGGTTGGTATTCGCCGAAACCGATCACCACCATGCGCTGTGGCTGCACGCCCTTTTCCGCGAACAGCCGGACTACGCTGGCTGAGCGGGCGGCCGACAGCTCCCAATTGGAAGGAAACACCGTGTTGGCGATCGGCACGTTATCGGTAAATCCTTCCACCTCGATCGGATTGTGCAGCTGGCGTAGGATCTCGGCCAACTGCTCAAGTACCGGCAGCGCCTGCGGCTCAAGCTGGGCACTGCCACTGGCAAACAAAACGCTGGCCTTGATCTCTACCTCCACCCAGTGTCCCTCGCGCCTCACCTCAACCAATCCCTGATCGATGAGCGGGGCCATGGCAGCCTTGATCTGGATAGCCACCGCGTCCAGCTCGCCGGCATCGGGGTCACCCTCCGTCGGCGGATCCCTCAACTCTGTCTCGTCCCCCATACGCCTCCTCGAGAAGGCCACCTGCTGTTGTGCCCCGTCAGGAAGCACTACCGTACCTACCAGCTCAAAGGGGTTCACCAGCAGCCGGCTGGTCGTCGGATCACCCACTTGGATGGGCTCCATGCTGCGGGGCGGGCTACCGAACGACTCCACCAACGAGCTCGATAGGACACGAAATTTCCCTTCATTGACGGACGATATGGCGTACATCACCACAAAAAATGCAAACATCAGCGTCACTAGATCGGCGTAGGAAACCAGCCAGCGCTCTTGGTTTTCGTGCACTTCCTGGCGTCTTCGTCGAGCCATAGCCGTCTCCTCAGGAATTGACGTAACCGAGCAATCGCAGCTCAATATTGCGTGGATTCTCGCCCTCGGCGATGGCCACGATCCCCTCGATCAGCATTTCCCGAAACTGCGTCTGATCACCGACGATACTTTTTAGTTTGTTAGCCATCGGCAAAAACAGGAGATTGGCTAGCCCGACCCCGTAAATGGTGGCTACGAACGCCACCGCTATGCCCGACCCAAGTGACGACGGATCCGCCAAGTTTCCCATGACATGAATCAATCCCAGCACCGCCCCGATAATACCGATGGTGGGTGCATACCCACCCATCCCCTCGAACACTCGGGCCGCCTGCAGATCATGATGCTCCTTTGCCAGCAGCTCGACTTCCAGCATGCCGCGAATGGTGTCGGGCTCGTTTCCGTCCACCAACAGCTGCAATCCCTTCTTCGCAAAGGAGTCTGCTTCTTGGTCGGCGATCGGTTCTAATCCCAACAAGCCCTCGCTGCGTGCCACTTGACTCCATGACACGATGCGTTCAATGGTGCCGTCGATCGGCGCAACTGGAGGCTTCACAACCCATACAGCCATTTTAAGCGCATGGGAAAAGACTTTTCGCGGCGATTGCAGCATGGTGGCACCGAGAGTGCCACCCAACACGATCAGGATCGCGGGGCCATTGAGCAGCGAGGTGAGGTGTCCCCCCTCCAAGTGCTGTCCGAGCAAAATGGCCCCGATGCCAACCACCAGGCCCACAACACTCAACGAATCCATCGA
>CAZUZO010000159.1:4435-6766 GCA_964624765.1 uncultured Thiotrichales bacterium | reverse complement strand
CTACCTCAAAGCCCTGCTGGGCGATCCACGTACCGATGTCGTGTTCGTTGGCTACCAGGCGGCGGGAACGCCGGGGCGCATCATTCAAAAGTATGGGCCACGCCAGGGCTATGTGGAGTTAGACGGCTCCCGCTATGACATCCGTGCCGGTGTACACACCCTGGCTGGCTATTCGGCTCACGCGGATCAGAGGGCTCTGGTAAACTTTGTGAGACGCATGCGCCGCAAACCCCGGGAGATTCGATTGGTGCATGGCGAATTGCCGGCGAAGCAGGCGTTGCGTGCGCAACTGGAAGGCGTGTGTCCCGGAGCCTGCGTGCACATTCCCCCAGCGCATGGCGTATCAGAGATCCGACGCGGGCCTAGCGGTACCGATGTGAGTATATCCTCGGGGTCATGACGGAAGCTTTAAGAAGCTGTTGTAATAATGTCACGAGCGGTGGTGGCACAGCCACGCTGCACGGTGGTAAGAAGCTGTTTTTAAAACAGCTTCTTAGGCACACGGAGGAGCTTTAAAACAGCTTCTAAAGGGAGAAACGGACCGATGGGACATCAAAAAATAGCCCTGATCACAGGCATAACCGGGCAGGACGGCGCCTATCTAGCGGAACTCTTGATCGGAAAAGGTTACCAAGTACATGGTATCAAGCGCCGCACGTCGCTTTTTAATACCGATCGTATCGACCATCTCTATCAGGATCCGCATGATCCCGAGCAGCGTTTTGTGTTGCATTATGGCGATCTTACTGATGCCACTAATCTGGTGAGAATTATACAGGAAGTGCAGCCAGACGAGATTTATAATTTGGCGGCCCAAAGCCATGTTGCGGTGTCCTTCGAAACACCAGAATACACAGCAAATGCTGACGCCCTGGGCACGCTCAGACTTCTCGAAGCCATCAGAATTCTTGGGCTAGAAAGTAAAACCCGCTTTTATCAGGCGTCGACCAGTGAGATGTTTGGGCGTGTGCAGGAGGTCCCCCAGCGAGAAACCACACCGTTTTACCCACGCAGTCCCTATGCTGCCGCGAAGGTCTACGGCTATTGGATTACCGTGAATTACCGAGAGGCCTATGGTATTTATGCTTGCAATGGAATCCTCTTTAATCACGAATCACCCATTCGTGGTGAAACCTTTGTTACACGAAAGATTACCCGCGGTGTCGCGCGCATTAAGTTAGGCTTACAAGACCGAATTTATCTCGGTAATTTGGATGCCAAACGTGATTGGGGGCATGCTCGGGACTATGTGAGAGCCCAGTGGTTGATGCTCCAGCAGCCGGAGCCTGATGACTATGTCATCGCGACCGGTAGACAGTGCTCCGTGCGCGATTTCCTCGATGCGGCCTTTGCTGAAATTGGCGTGACGCTCGACTGGAAGGGGCGTGGGATCAGGGAGAAAGGCGTGGATACAACATCGGGACAGGTACGAGTTGAAGTGGATGCACGTTACTTTCGCCCAACCGAAGTGGATACGCTGCTCGGCGATCCTTCGAAAGCCAAATTGAAGTTGGGTTGGCAGGCAGAGACGCAACTAGAGGATATGGTACGGGAAATGGTTCGTGAGGATGTAAAGGTGGCGGAGCGCGATCAGCTTTGTATTCGGGAAGGTTATCGCACTTTACGATATCATGAGTAAGTGTCCAAGGTTGCGTGCAAGGGATGATAGCTACAAGCATAAATACGACAATTATCGGAGACCAGGATTGGAGATGGGCAAAGCGGCTGTCAGCATGATGGCTTCCGATACGGTTTATATGGAGTTCTCGAGAGATAAGATGGTATGAGCATACCACGCGGTGCTCGAATTTACGTCGCCGGTCATGCTGGTTTAGTCGGTTCGGCGTTAGTTCGTGCCCTTAGGAAAAAGGGCTACGAGCGGCTCATTGTTATGCCCCGTAGCAAGCTTGACTTGCGCGATCAAAGAGCAGTGCAGAGTTTTTATGAGGATGAACAGCCAGAATATGTTTTCGTTGCGGCGGCCAAAGTCGGTGGTATTCTCGCAAATGATCGCTATCCCGCAGATTTTTTGTATGACAATCTAATGGTTGAAGCCAATCTCATTCATGGTGCTTACGAGGCTGGCGTTGAGAAACTTCTGTTTCTCGGCAGCACGTGTATCTATCCGAGACTAGCTCCTCAGCCCCTGCAAGAAGATGCTTTGCTGACAGGGCCGCTTGAAAAGACCAATGAGTGGTACGCCGTAGCGAAAATTGCCGGTATAAAGATGTGTCAGGCGTATGCGAAACAGCACGGATGCCGGTTTATTTCCGCGATGCCGACCAATTTGTATGGACCGGGAGACAATTTCGATCTTGAGTCGTCCCACGT
>CAZUZO010000159.1:0-4335 GCA_964624765.1 uncultured Thiotrichales bacterium | reverse complement strand
AGAAAGCTAGTGGATGTTAGGAAACTGTTTGCGCTGGGTTGGAAACCCCGTATTTCTCTCGAGCAAGGCATCCGAGAAACCTACGAATGGTATGTCAGGCAGTAATCACTGGAGCTGTCACACGTCGTTTCGGCAGTTGGAGTGTCTTTGCACCTTTGAGGACCTTGAGCGCTTCCCGACAGTGATTCGGTAATGGGTCGTGAATTGCCGTGGAGCGGTAGGATTACCGCTCGGGCTGTGATGGACCCCCTGTTTTCGGTGATTCCTTGAGTGTACTGTTTTGATGTCAGGATTATCATATTAGCAACAGGCTAGGGGCTCCACGTGCCGACGTCATCATTGCATCCCCTCGCCCCCTGCCGAGGGCGAGAGAGCGAGGATGACGGGGGGAAGCCCGGCCACCGCAGCTTCCACCCCGAGGGGGTAGGGCACGTGGTTGAGGGACGGGAGCGACGGTTTAGGTAGCGGTAGAAGTGCTGAGAATGGATCTGACCGTCATCCGGCCTGCTGACGGCATCCAATTCGATTCGATAGGCATGCGCTCCTTGGCGGCGCATCCCGAGTGCGGCGAGGATATTCGATGCAACAACGTACGATAACTCTCAAAGATTACCGGGCTGCGTTACTGCGTCACAAGACTCAGATGCTCGCGGTCATGTTGACACTGCTGGGAATTAGCGTTGGGCTCGCTTTGGGCCTGCCGCCCGTTTATCGGTCTACCGCTACCATCTTGGTCGAGCAGCAGAGTATTCCCGAGGACCTGGTCACAAAGACTGTCACCACCTACGCCGACGAGCGCATCCAACTCATCAGTCGGCGGGTGATGAGCCGGGCTAATCTGGATGGGGTGATCGAGAGATTGCAGCTTCAGTCTCACTACGAGGAGGAAGGAGAGGCGGACTTGAAGGAGGTGCGGCGTCGGCTGAAGGAGGGTACGTTGCTGGAGATGGTGAGCGCTGAGGTGATGAACCCTCGGATCGGCCGCGAGCAAAAGGTCACGATGGCGTTCACGGTGTCCTACGAGGATGGGTCCCCCGAATTGGCGCAACAGGTGGCCAACGAGCTGGCATCGCTTTACCTAGAGTTGAACCGCGCCGATCGGGTGCAGTCGGCCACGCAGACCGCGGCCTTCCTGGAGCAGGAAGCGGAGAAGGTCAGGGCCCACATGGCTGAATTGGAAGAGCGGCTGGCTCGGTTCAAGGAGCAAAATATCGGTGCATTGCCCGAGCAAAGAGACCTGAATCTGCAACTCATCGAGCGCACCGAGCGAGAGCTGCTCAACACCCAAAGCCAGATTCGCACCCTCGAAGAGCGCAGAATCTACCTGGAGTCAGAACTCGCGCAAGTCAGTCCCTATAACCCCGTTTTTTCTGCGCAAGGGGACCGGGTGTTAACAGCTCAAGGGCGGCTGCGGAGCCTCCAGGCCGAATATGCTAGCCTAAGCGGGCGGTATTCAGCCGACCATCCGGACATCGTGCGCATGCGCAGGGAGATCCAGGCTCTTCAAGGTGGGGAAGCTGGCGGGGGTAACGATGGCGTCGCCTTGATGCAGCAGGTGCGCAGTCTTCAACAGCAGCTGGCGGCCGCTCGCGAGCGGTATTCCAGTGAGCATCCCGATGTCAAACGCTTGGAGCGTGCGGTGGCGAGAGCCGAGGGTGAGTTACGAGCCGTGGGAACGGGTTCTAGCGCCGGGGCGGCTGCCGCGTCGGTGCCCGACAATCCCGCTTACATCCAGCTCAGGGCCAATTTAGAGGCGGCACGGAGTGAACTGCAAGCACTCAGGGTCACGGAAAATGCTCTCAAAGCAAGGCTGGCGGATTTCGAGGCACGCCTCAGTAAAGCCCCCTCGGTGGAACGCGAATATCAGGTACTGATGCGCGACTATGAGGATGCGAGTAGTCGATATAAAGAGATTACCGCCAAGCAGACCACCGCAGAATTGGCAAAATCACTGGAAAGTGAGCAAAAAGGGGATCGCTTTATTTTGCTTGAACCCCCCGTCGCACCCGAGGCGCCCACACGTCCAAAGCGTCTAGCCATCGTTTTATTGGGAGCCATTTTGTCCATCGGTGGGGGCATTGGAACCGCTGCCTTGATGGAAAGCATGGATAACTCTGTGCGTGGCAGAAAGGGTTTAACCGAGTTGCTTGGGGTACCCCCGCTAGCGGTGATCCCTTATATCGCCACTAGGGCCGAGATGAGGCGGAAGAGATGGCAGCGCTTCGCCGTTGCGGTCGCATCGGTGGTTGGTTTTGCATTACTGGCGGTGTGGACGTATTCGCGGCTAACGCCATTGGATGCAGAATCTGACGGAGCGCCGCCGGCTCTCCTGGTGCCCGAGTCGGCTGTGGAGGGCGGCAGTGCCGACGACAAGTTCTAGGGGCAGTATGTGACACAGGTTCTCGTTTTCGCTCTATTACACAGTATGGGAAACTGGATTCCGCGATATTGGCCAGCAAGGCAAGTATCAGAGTTTTCAATCACTTCTATTGGGCAGTTGTCGTAACAGTCGTAGCTTGGTCAGCAGTATGGAACGAATCAAGAAAGCCCTCGAGTTAGCCCGGGAGTCGCGCAGACAAGGGCAAGGCGCAGCGCCATCGGTGGCAACGGCTCCACCGGGGTTGGCTACCCAGCCGCTCACCGACATCGCAGGACCCAAGATTCAGGTTCCGGTGGAGGTGCTCGAGCAGCATCGGATCCTGTCGGGACTCCAGGACCGGGCCATGACATCCCCGTACAAGATGTTGCGAACCCAGGTCTTGCAACGCATGCAGCAGAATGCCTGGACCACCTTAGCCGTGACCGGCCCTCGGGAAAATGTGGGCAAGACCCTGACGGCGGTGAACCTGGCGGTGAGTTTGGTCGGGAGTGTCAATCACGCGGTATATTTGGTGGATCTGGATCTGCGTCGGCCCAGCGTGCATAACGTGTTTGGATACCAGCCCGAATACGGTATAACGGACTTCTTGCTGCATTCGGTGCCATTGGAGAAGGTTGCGTTTTCCCCGGGAATCGAGCGGTTAACCGTGATTCCTGGGAACCGAGGACTGGAACACTCGTCTGAGTTACTCTCCTCACCGGCGATGCACCAGTTCGTGGCGCAATTCAAGGGCAAAGATGCTCATAGGTTGTGTATCTTCGATATGCCGCCGCTCTTGATGAGCGACGATGTCCTGGCATTTTCGCCTCTGGTGGACGCACTCTTGCTAGTCGTAGAGGATGGGAAAACGACGCGCGAAGATGTGGGCCGATGTCTAGAACTCATCGCCGATTTACACCTTATAGGTGCCGTACTGAATAAATCAAATGATGTCATCAAATCGGATTATTCATATTCAGCTTACTAATCCTTGCCATGCCACAACTGCATAGATAAGCAAGCTATATGTACGAATCGTTTTACGGATTCAAAGAAAAGCCTTTCTCTCTATTGCCAGACCCCGGCTTTCTCTACTTTGGCAAGAAGCACAGTATGGCTTTTACCATGTTGCAGTATGGGGTGGTGAGCCAAGCTGGATTTACGGTTATTGCAGGCGAGATCGGCTGTGGCAAGACGACTCTCATAAGACATCTTCTGAACCATCTCGAGCGAGACGTCACCGTGGGTCTCATTTCCAACACCCAGCATAAGATCGGAGAGCTTATGCAGTGGGTACTTTTGGCTTTCGGGCTGGAGTATCGAAACAAAGAGAAAGTGGAGCTTTACGAAACCTTCGTAAATTTTGTCATCGGCGAGTATGCCAAGCAGCGTCGTACGGTGCTTATTATCGATGAGGCGCAGAATATGGATGCCCAGACGATGGAAGAATTACGCATGCTCTCCAACATTAATTCCGATAAGGATTTGGTGCTCCAGATCATCCTGGTTGGCCAGCCCGAGCTTCGAGCCATGTTGCGAAGACCCGAGCTTGAACAGTTTGCACAGCGGATTGCGGCGGATTATTACTTGGAACCCTTGAATGCACAGGAAACGACCGATTATATTCGTCATCGCCTCACCATTGCGGGCGGAGCTCCATCTTTGTTCGACAATGAAGCATGCGATCTGATCTACCGCCATAGTCGCGGCGTACCGCGGCTGATCAATGCCCTATGCGACAATGCGCTGGTTTACGGGTTCGCAGAGCAGAGAGAACTCATTGACGCCGAAATCGTTCGTGACGTGTTGCGTGATCGAAGCGAGAGAATGCTTTCAGCGGGCGAAGCATCTCAACGTAAGAAGCCGGTTAAGGCCGTCAAAGCGGTTTCCATTGACGACGAACGCATGAAGTCGATCGAGGCTCCCGAAGTGTCGTTAGATGCCGCTCGGCAGCTCTTTTCTGGGCTGCGAAATAA
>CAZUZO010000158.1:0-6790 GCA_964624765.1 uncultured Thiotrichales bacterium | reverse complement strand
CTGCAAAGGCGGTGGATCATGCACTGGCCAGCGGATTATTGTTGGTCTCAATAGAGACAATGAACGAATTGGCACGGGTGTTGGACCGCCCAAAATTCGATCCCTACGTCAGCCGTGAAGACCGACGGCGGTTTATCAACCTTTTAGGTGGTGTTTCACGTATCGTCCCTATCGCACGCAAGGTTCATGTGTGCCGTGATCCAAAAGACGATATTTTTCTTGATGTCGCCCTGAATGGTGAGGCCAAGGCCATCATCACCGGCGACGAGGATCTGTTGGAGCTGGATCCTTTCCATGGCGTTCGAATCGTCAAACCAGCCGAATTCCTGGTTTGGCCAGTTATTTGAACCGTGTTGTTTTGGGAATGCTTGGTTTCAAGACCTCACTATACATTTTCTACGAATGGTACAAGACCTGTTCCCAGGACTCCACGCTCACATCATAGGGAATGAATCAGATCTTTTCACGCATGGTTGCCGGTACGACACGGAAAATTCGATGCGTAGTAGTCTAGCCTTGGGGTAAATCTACTCATTGTCGATGCACGGAACAAGACCCTATTCCCGATTGTCGATGCACGGAACAAGACCCTATTCCCGGACCGTTCTAACTTTAGATTACTATACCAATACCGGCGTTGTGGATGAAGCATGTTTCCCTTATACGGCCACGGATGCAGATTGCGCCGATAGATGCGCTACTCCAAACGAATTGATCAAAATAAGCGGCAAGGTCACGTTTGGATCACCGAGGACCGAAGAAGCCCTAAAGAGAATGATCATCGATTACGGTCCTGTCAGTGGCGGAATATATAGCTGGGGTCACGCCATGGTGCTGCTGGGCTATGGTAAAGATCGGGATGATGGCCGCACCGTCTGGACCTTCAAGAATAGTTGGGGAAGCAATTGGGGCGATCACGGCTACGCATACTTGATTATCGACATCAATGATATTGGATGGACCCATGCACTGCTGAATCCCATCGCAAGTTCGCTCTCTCATGAAATCAAGTGCGTCGATCGGGATAATGACGGTTACTTCAATTGGGGTATCGCTGAGAACAAACCGGCTGCATGTCCCCCCAATGCCCTTGCAGAAAACGATTGTGACGATGCCAATGCTGAATTAGGTCCTTTCAATCCGGATGGTTCTTGCCGGCAAGCACTCAGCGTTGAGATTGTCCGCGTTTCGACCGGCAAACCCTACGCTTTGGGCGATGCCAAGGTCGGTGACAAGGTCTACATCGATCGCGACTACACCATAAGCTCCCTCAGTTCCGGCCTGGCTAACGGCGTGCTGGTACGTACCGCCAATGATGACAAACGGGTGAAGGTCCCCGATCATCTAGTGCTCCGCGTGCACAGTCCTGCGCTCGTCTATGTAGCCTACGACAAGCGCGCCACAAAGATTCCAACCTGGCTTGAGGGGTGGACGCGCACAGAAGAATCTATTAGCAGCACGGATAGCCCGGCTTCACCGATGGTGGTGTATCGAAAGCAGGTCGCTGCCGGTGAGGAACTGACGTTAGGCGGCAACCACCATGGTGGAGACACAGGCGCACGTAGCAACTACTTCGTGCTCGTGCAGCCACTGCCAGTGCAAATCGTCAGCGTATCAAGCGGCAAACCCTATGCCCTGGCAGAGGCTAAAAATGGTGCGCTCACCTATATCGATCGTGAGTATAAGGTAACTGCGATTTCCTCAGGATTGAAGGGGGGCATGCTCATGCGCACGGCGAACGATGACAAGCGCGTAGAGGCCGCCAATCATCTGGTGCTTCGCTTGCGCGAAGATGCAGCCATTCATGTTTGCTATGACAAGCGAGGCGCTGGTTCACCGCCAACGTGGCTTGCCGATGGCGTTTGGACTCGAGCGGACGAAGAGTCGATTAGCACAACAGATAGCCCAGCTTCACCGATGGTGGTCTTTAGAAGGGAGGTGGATGCTGGCGACCAAATCACCCTAGGGGGTAACCACCAGGGCGGAGGCACGGCTGCAAGCAGCAATTATTTCGTCATCGTGAACACGAAATGATGTACCTGCTCCCGGCGTGTTAAGTCCAGGAGCTTGGGCATAGGTAGATCCAACGAAGGCCTTTGAACGGCCTGATTTACGTACCCGGCTGGTATAACCCGACATTCCGCACGTAATGCATGCAAGTAGCTGATTTATATATTCTAGAAGCGTTTGCTAATACAGTTGGCATGAGAATTAATTGACCTTATTCAATCGGTTACAAGTGACCATTGCGGCCTGGTAGAATCCTGCCAAGCCTGCGGAATTTTTCGACAATCATCACCTGAAACCGGCACTACGCGGCCGTAATGCCACTGCCGCGGCATCCAGTGTCCAGTGGATCAGTGTTCAGAAGATCAGTGATCAGGAAAGATGGGGGGCAAACACACGACTCGAAAACCGAGGTAGTTGTAACGAGAGTACGGGGGATCGTAGTAGCGGTAGGACGCGCGCGCGTTGCCCTGATTGAAGTATCAAGAGCCGCCGCGAACCACGCGAGAGTCTTCACCACCCAAGTCGGTGTCCATCGGGTCGTCGTATTTGTTCAGACACCATTCCCAGACATTGCCGGCCAGGTCCATCAATGGAGCCTTTCCCGGTCAATGCCTCCCGATCCAACCACTGTTGAATGATCAGGGTCAGCAGGTAGGGATTGGAGGCAAGGCCGAGGAGGCTCTGAGGATCGTCCCGCTGCCTTCGCCAGAGGGCGTGCTCTCCGCCCGAGGTATGGCTATAGATGTCCGGGTCGCGGCGCGGGATATCCTCGGCGGTCCAAAACAGCGTTTCGTCGGCACCGAGCCGCTGCCACTTGGCAAGCAGTGCCCGCATTGACTCGCCGCCTGCGAGCTCCCAGAAGAGCATTTCCGCCTCAGCCGCTTCGAGCGGGGGTTCGAGTCCAGCGAAGATGTGAGCGATGGTGTGACGCACCCGTGGGGGCGTAAGCGCCTCGATGGAAAGCTCGTCGAGATCGAAGCGGAGCGGGTCCTGGTAGTCGTCTTTGCGACATGCAATGTAGAGGGCTGGGTCTGCGGGGAGGGTCTTCAACCACGCCTTGAGCGCATTGGTCATTGCCTTGCGTTGGAGGGTCGGCGTCTCGTTGAGGCCATCGAGTAACAAAATGGCGCGCCCGGCGCGACAGAGACCCACCAAGAAGTCGGCCATCTCGCTCACGCCAGAGACTTCTTGCAGCTCGGCACGAAAGAACGCGGCAGGCGTTTGCTCAGGATCGGTCCAACGACCGAGCTGGACATAGAACGGTAAGGCAGCCGACCGATCTCCTTTGGCCTGGAGCGCCCGCTCCCAGGCGAGCTTTTGCAGGGTCGTGCTTTTGCCGGCGCCAGGGGCACCGAGAAGCACGGCGCGAGGGAACTCGGTGAACGCATCCAGGATATCGTCGTAGTGGCGAGTTTCGAGCTGCGCCTCGCCCTTGCGCTTGCGCCGCAGACAAAGGTCCGGACGGATCTCCCAACAGGCAACGGTGGATGGACTGAGGGCGTCGATCAGCGGGCGCTTGCCCCTCCCATCCAAGGGTGCATAAATCCGGGCGGCGGTCAGATACTTGCTCGCGAATAGCCCTTCCAGGTACTTGACCTCGAGCGCCCGTGGCGGTCGCTCGCAGCGGCGGTCGAGCAGCGCTGGCAAGAGCTCGTAGTCTGCTGGACGGTCGAAGCCATAGTATCCGGCGCAAACTTCCAGCAAGCGGGCGAGGCTGTGTTTCCCCGCCCCTATGCAGCCAAAGCTCAGCAGCTCGCTCACGCAGTGCTGGGCGAAGTCCTTTGGCGCCTGGTCTGTCTTCAAGAGCGGCCGGGGATCGTATTGACTGCCCTCAAAGGCCTGGTTCAGTACGGTGAGCCAATCGCGGTGATTGACGAACAGGGGCCCTAAGAGCCCGACCGCTCGTTCGCTAAGAGCTTGATCGCTGAGCTCCTCTTCCATCGATCGAGGTCAGCCCGAACGCTAGGGTTCCCGGTTCGGTGAGAAGGTCAAGGTGATCGCGCCCTTACCGCCCGCCTTGGCGTTGCCGATGAGGTTAAAACCGCCCTCGGCCGAGATCTCCAGTCCCACCTCCACTTGCTCGAGCTCGAACCCGGCAACACGGTTGAGATCGCGAAACAACCGACTCAGCTCTCCGGCGATGGCTTGCAGGGAGGCCGCCAGTTTCTCCGTCGGCAGCGCGACCACCCCTTCGTTTCCAAACAGGCGAAAGCGCTCCCTTTCCTCGCCTGTTGGCACCGAGCCCCCTGGCTCCGTGTCGGGAGGCGCAACACGTACTGGAATTGTCCCCATCGTGCAACTCCTGCAATGCAGATCCGAAGTGGCTAGTGTAACCCGTCTGGGGCGACAGGGAAGGCACCCCGGGAAACCGAGACGCCTTCGGCGTCGGGCGAGAAGGGGAAGGGAGGAAAACATTCGCCCAACGCCACGGGTGGCGATGGTGGACGATCTCGACGACGTGACCGAACTGAAGATTGACCGGCGCTCCCCGCCTCGGGTGGTCGCTGCCGGGAGGAAAGACCCAAGACTCGATACGGGTATGCGGCTAACCGTCAAGCGACGGGGGTTTCACCTGATAGGATACGCGGAGCTTTGCTCGGTGCAATAACGTCATGCGGCGATGCCTTCCACCGTCACATGGCGCACATCCGTCCGCTCGCTCGCATGTTCAAAGGTGATGGCGCATACGTTTCCACCAGAATCAACGTCAAGAGTCGTGTTCTCATCGAGGTCTTTCGATTCAACCACATCACTATCTCTGAATTCGATATACAATGTGTCGGTATCTTCAAAGTACTTGATCTTCATGGCTTGTATCCTCGGTCGAAGAATGCATTGTGAACGGTCTCTCGATCCGGCAAAAGCACGACGCGCAAGTACTTGCCAATTCCCACTTCCTCGATCTTAGCCCACCGGCGAATGCGGCCATCTTTTTGAACCTGCTCTCGCTCTGGAGAGTCGATAGCGCGTTTGATCCATTCATCCCTGATTGCGACTCGATCCGGCCGGCACCGAATCACTTCAAAGTATTTGGTGGTTTTTACGGCCGTAATTCGTTAGGCACGACGCTCCTGTCGAGCGGCGGCGCGATCGCGCAGCCCGCCTTCGAAGAAATAATCTTGTGGGACAGACACGGCCTGGCTGCGCCGGCACGACAGAGGCAACTCGTCAAACGATACAATATCGCCAAGTAGGCCCGAAACCCTCGCACAAGGTGTCCTTTTGACTGGCATTAATGGGGGAATGAAATCGGCACAGAGTTTCGTCGTAAAGCGCACGGCCAAACCACGCGCGTGCCGCAAGACATGTTAATCTGCACGACCGAAAAATGCTCGATGCGCCTGCCAGTTGACCTGCCAAAAGAGGCACGAGCGGCCGTCCTCACGAGTCATCCTGGCTACAAATCCGTTGGTCGGCTTGCGGGAATTACGCGTCGATCAGTCCTGATTCGTACTGTTCCGTGGTGACATCGATGCAACGAGAGTCCCTTTATAAACACTAAGTTATGCTGATTGGTGGGTACTTTTAATCCGCTGGTCGCAGGTTGTATTCCTGCACGGCCCACCACTCGGCACCCTTCGCCAAGACTGACAAAAGACACCCTACCTGCTCTTGGCCAGTGCGGTCACGCCTACCAATAGACTCTCGGACTTCTCCCGACCTGTAGGTCGGGAGCCTTATGACAGAGGCACAATTAACGCCATTGGCTAGTTGCCGGAAGGGCTGGGGGTCAGGACCGACGCCTCTAAGACCCCTCTGTCTTCAGTCACTTCCCCTTGGGGGTGAGACAAGGCTGCACAATTACCCCATTTCCATGGTTATTCCTTCGCCCAACGTCTCGGCATCCACAATGCTGGAATATGACCCCACCCTTGTATTTGTCTCGTCTTCGCCCGTCTCGGGGTTCCGCCTGCAACGCTTGAGCTTGATTTGGTGTGATCATGTAGACCCCAGCCGCGCCTGACCCCACCCGCACCCGCACACCCGCAGGTCCGACTAGTCCAACCCCTGTTGTTCCGCCTCGAAAAGAAAACCAGCGAGTTCGTGGTGACCCTCCTCTGCCGCACACTGGGCGATTTCCATCCACGGCGCACCGCGGTCGATGGCATCCGCCGTTTTGCTGGTATCATCGAGCTGTTTGCGAAACGCCACGACATGATCCCGGGCGATGGACACAATGTCCTCGCCGGCTGGCGGGGTTTCTCCCTCGATCCACTCCCGCTCTTCGTCTACGAAGCGCTCTTCATCATTCTTCGTGAGGTCAACCATCTCATTTGCTCCCTAACCTGAAGTTTCCACCATCTGCAGCGCCGACCCACCCCCTACGGTTAAGCCCGAAATGCTCGAAGTTTGCCGATGCCTTCTGCTGCCAATGAGTCATCGTTTACTCATCTAGCTGCGTGCCAGCAGGGTTGGGAGTCAGAACCGACGTCTCTAAACCCCCTCTTTTCCGTCACTTCCCCTTGGGGGTGAGACAAGGCTGCATGATTACCCGATCAAGGTTAAACGCCGCACACGAATTATGCTCGTTATGCATCATGCTTTCTTGACTCAAATCAAGGCAGTGGCTTGCGCCAGACCTCGCGCCATCGGCGTTAGCCATCATTTCGTCAGACCCACGCTACGCCGCCAGCCACACCCCGTGGGTAAGCCGCTAATGCGGCACAGCACCGGTTGCTCGTACTCGCGGCTCGAAACCACGAGGGAATCGCCCTTGCCATCCCCAAGCTATCGCGAGAGATCCGCATGAGCTCGTTTCCCAATGCCAACAGGCCCCTGT
>CAZUZO010000157.1:0-6804 GCA_964624765.1 uncultured Thiotrichales bacterium | reverse complement strand
CACGGTGCAATGAAGATTCTCGTTCTCAACTATGAGTTTCCTCCCATAGGCGGTGGGGGGGCGTCGGTCTGCTATGAGATCGCAAAACGCTACGTTGGGAAAGGGCATGAGGTCGATGTCGTGACCGCCGGATTTCGTGGCCTGCCATCCAAACAAACCATCGATGGGTTTACGCTTTACCGCGTGAATTGTCTGCGTTCCCGCCAGGAGCTGAGTTATCCCCACGAACTGTTATCGTTCGTCTTTTCAGCAAAACGCTTTCTTCGTAATCATCTGAATTACCATCGTTACGATATCTGTCACGCACATTTCTTGTTGCCTACTGGAATAGTGGCACTGGCGTTAAAGGAAAAATTGGGGCTACCTTACATCATATCGGCCCACGGCAGTGATGTGCCCGGTTACAATGTGGACCGCTTTAAAATTCTGCATTGGTTTACCCCACCGCTGTTAAAAAAGATCTGTGACGGTGCTGAGCATATCATTACGTCTTCGGATTATCTCGCCAGCCTGGTCAGACAGAATATCCATCCCTATCCGGACGGTAAAATCATCAACATTCCCAACGGTATCGATTGCTCAAAATTTGTACCGCTGAAGAAAGATAATATCGTGTTATCGAGCGGACGGTTCCTGCCGCGCAAGGGGTTTCAACACCTGATCAAGGCCGTCTCCGAAGTGGACCTTGGATTTACTGTTCACCTGTGCGGGGATGGACCCATGCGACCGCAGCTTCAGCGCTTGTCCGAGGCCTCGAGGACCCGGATTGTGTTTCATGGTTGGGTGGATAACCGTTCCGCTTTCTACAGGGATTTGCTCGGCGTTGCCTCAATATTTGTGCTGCCGTCGGCAGCCGAGAATGCCAGCGTCGGTTTGCTCGAAGGAATGAGTGCCGGGTGTGCCGTGGTGACCTCGAACGTGTCGGGGTGTCCGGAGACGGTGGGTTCTTCCGGCATCGTGGTTAACCCGACGGATGCCGGCGCGATTAAAGTACGGTTGGTCGAGTTGACCGGTGATCCAGACCTGCGTCGACGCTTTCAGCAGATGGCGCGGGAGCGGGTCGAGAAGGTTTTCTCCTGGGATAGGATCGTCGACCGATATCACAGTTTGTTGGAAGAGCCGTTGCGGGCTCAAGCCGCATGCGGTGTCCCATGGAGAGACCCTCCACGGGCCAAGGCTAGCACGCGAGGATTGTGAGCCAGCGTGGCGACAAAGCCCGATAAAATACTCATCGTCGCTGGCGATACGGACGGCAATCTGGGAGATAGAGCGATTGTTCTCTCGATGTGTGCCGCGCTGAAAGGGTTACGCCCCGATATCGAATTGGCGATCACGTCTGCAGATCCGGCCAGTGCCCGCGAGTTCTTTCGAGGAATCCAGATCATCCTGCGCGGACCGAGGGGCTTAGTGGCGCTCATGAAATGCGCGTGGGCGAGCGATCTGATCTTGTGTGGCGGTGGCGGGTTATTCCAGGATGATGATAGCCTCGCTAAGATGCCTTACTGGGCCATGCGGCTAGTCTTTCTGCGCCTCTTCTGCCGGCGCATCGTCGGTTATTCTCTGGGGGTCGGGCCACTGACATCGCGTTCCGGTCGCGGCTGGGCCCGGGTCGCTTTAAGCTGCATGACGCGCATCACGGTGCGCGATGAGCGGGCCCTCAACACATGCCGAGCGCTGACCTCAAAATCCATCACGGTGCTGCCCGATCCGGCGTTGGTGACGCCGCCTGCAGCCCCGGCGGAGGCCCTTGCGGTCTTGCGCGCCAAGGGGCTGCCCCAGGGTGATGCCCCGATCATCGGCGTGGCGTTACGGCGCTGGTTTCATAACCCTGACAAGACCTGGATCCCGCACAAATACGCTTACAAATATCGGCTACGTAGCATCCCTGAGCGTAGCGAGTATCAGCGCCTGATCGCTCTGTTAGCGAAGGTGCTCGATGACCTCGTGGCTTCCTACAATGCTTATGTGCTTTGCATGCCCACCTATAACGTGTCGCACGAATCCGATGATGAGACCTGCCGCCAGGTGTTGGAGAAGATGCATACGGGTCGAGCCGCCATGGTCGAGATCAGGGATCCAAGGCTCTACAAGACTGTAGCGGGTCAGTTAGCGGTCATGCTAGGCGGCCGAATGCATCCGACCATATTGGCTGCCAGTGCCGGGACGCCTATCGTGGGATTGTCTTATAACCCGAAATTCAGCGGCTTTTTTGCTTTGCTCGGTATGGTCGACCGTGTAATCGACATCGAGGCTTTCGTTAAGCATGAAATGACAGGGGCGCTCTATTCTTTGCTTGCGCAGGCGATCGAGGGAAAAGGTGGATATGGGGACCAGCGGCTCCGGGAGCTGGGTGAGGTGATTTGGTCTTTCAATGAATCGCTGCTGTCGGGGACAGCGGCGTAAAGCGGTGCGGCGTTGGCTGGTCTGTACGCCTTTATCCATGACTACCGGCGTATCATGGTTGCCGATCGTCAGCCAAGGCAAGCACTCGAGTCTCGGCGTAACCGGCAACTCTCGGCTCTGCTGCAGCTTGCCTACCGGACGCCCTACTACCGAGCGCTCTTTCAACGCGCCGAGCTTACCCCCGCTGATATCGCCACAGTTTCTGATTTGAGTAAGTTTCCCGTTTCTACGAAAGCGGATCTCAAGAGCAGTGGCTTGGACGCGTGTCTCACCGAGAACGTCGATCCGACACGATTGAAGTCAGAGACCAGCAGCGGATCGACGGGTACGCCATTTACCGTATATTTTAGCCACGATTATTGTCGTCTACGCAGCTTGGTTTTCCTAAGGGCTCTAAGGGCCGTGGGCTATCGGTTTGGCCAGCGACTGCTCTTGGTCACCCAGACCGTTGCAGGGAAAAAAAACGCCCGGTGGTGGCTCAACTGGCGTTATGCCTCCATCGAACAATCACCGGAAGTCCTGGCCTACTCCTGTCGGCAATTTCGTCCCCATTTTCTCTATGGATGTACGACCGCTTTACGTTTACTCGCGGAGCATTGGGCTAGCGCCCGCCTCTCGTCCTGGAAACCGCGGGCGGTGATCACGACGGCGGAGGGCATCGATGCCCCCACCCGCCATCTCCTGGAAACGGTCTTCAGGGCACCGGTTTACGATTTCTACGGCTTGTCCGAGATGGGTCTGATCGCCTGGGAATGCCCCGCAGGCGAAGGCTACCATCTGGCCGAAGACCTTGTGATCGCTGAATTGTTGCCTGTCGAGGGAGGACGACAGGCTGCTCGACTCGTACTGACCAACCTGGCGCAACGGGTGATGCCGTTCATACGCTACGACACAGGCGATCTGTGCCAACCCCAGGATGAACATTGCCCCTGCGGACGTACCTTCTCGTTGGTTCGCCGTTTCGAAGGACGTGAAATCGACTGCGTCATACTTGATGACGGCACCCCGATCTCGCCCTACCGACTGACCTGTGAGTTTGAAAAGCTGGACGGTGTGAAGCGCTTTCAGATCGGCCAGGAAGACTACAGGCAGTTTTCTGTCGTCCTGGAAGCGGCGGCTCCGGGCAGGACCGATCTTGCTGAGAGCGCCATCAACTGCTTGAACGATCTCATGGGTCGAGAGGTGGAGGTCACGGTGCAAGTGGTGCCAAAGATCATACCGCCGCGGGGCCAGAAGTTCAGGGTCGTCGAGTCCAAGCTGGGGACAACCCGTGGCCGTTCCTAAGAAGCTCAGAACTTCTTCCACCATTGAAGCCCGAGAAAACTTGACCTTGGTCTAGCTTCCCATGCGAGCCTTTGTTCTTAAACGAATTGGGGATGTGTTTGTCAGCCGATCCCTGCGGCGACAGCAGAATAGCCGGGTGCGAGACCTTGCGCTCTGGGGGCTCGGCGTCAACACCGAAAACCATCTCGCCGTAGATGGAGTCGACGCCGTGGACCTGCTCGCACGATACGGATCACCGCTGATGGTGGTGAACAAGAAACGCCTGGTCGAGGATGCCCTGAGTATAAAAAACGCCCTATCCCAGACCCTACCGGGTTCGAGGGTTCTGTATTCCTACAAGACCAACTGTATACCCGCGATCCTTGCCGAAATACACAAGCTCGGTATCGGAGCCGAGGTCATTTCTCCGTTTGAACTTTGGCTTGCCGAGCAGTTGGGCAACCGCGGGGAGGATATTGTCTTCAATGGAGTTGCGAAGACCGAGGAGAGTCTGCGGCGCGCCTTAGAACTCGATGTCGTGGCGGTCAACATCGACCACCCCGAGGAATTCGATAAGCTACTGGCCCTGCATCCTTGGGCACGCCGAAGGATTCGCATCGGATTGCGCTTGGGCTTGTCTGCCGATTCCCAATTTGGTCTGGACGTGGAAAGTGGGGAGGCCATGGGGGTCTGTCGGCGGATCGCTTCATTGCCGCACCTCTTCGACCTGGTGGCCGTGCATTTCAACGTGGTGAGTAACGCCCACGACAACGGCTTACATCGTCGGTGTCTGGCTCGGGCCTTGGATTTTGTGCTCCAGATCAAACACCAGATAGGGCTCGATGTGGCCTATCTGAATATCGGCGGAGGTTATGGGGTGCCGACCACGAAGGTCATGAGCCGGTTCGAATATGCAGTGTATCGTCTATTCGGAGCGTTGCCTCGTCCCCCGGAGCCGATGGCTTACCAATCGATCGACGTCTTCCTGGGGGAAATAGGCCGTGACATACGCCGGTTCTGTCGGGGACAAGGCCTACGGGAGCCAAAGCTGTTGGTGGAACCGGGCCGCTACATTACCAGCAGGAGTCAGTTTCTCCTTACACGAATAAACGCCATCAAGAAAAAGCATGATGGCAGGCTTTATGCTCTCACCGATGCCGGAAAAATATCCATCACCTACCCCTGTGATTATGAATATCACGAAATCTTCGTGGCTAACCGAATGGCTGATTCATTGACAACCAACTATACGGTGGTGGGTAGAACATGCACAGCGGCGGATTGGATGGTGAAAAACCGATGCTTGCCCAGTCTCCAGGCTGGAGACGTCTTGGCGGTGATGGATGCTGGGGCCTACTTCGTGTCTTATTCGACCAATTTCGCGTTTCCCCGTCCCGCAGTGGTTTTGGTGTCCGATGGCAAGCCGCAACTCGTTCGCCGGGCAGAGAGTTTCAGGCACATGGTCGGAATGGATATCGACCTCACACCGATCACGGGCGGTAACGGCATCGAGTCTGCTAGCCCGATCTTGGAGAGGCGGCGGCAGGATCTCGCCTGCCGCGTTGGTGATACCGCCGAGGCCTGATGTCGGTGCTCGAGTCGAGCCTGCTTCATCACTCTGGCGATCGGGGATCGATGAAGGCCACCCTGTGGCAGGTCGGTACGACGGTGGCTCGTTATGCTTTGGAGTTGCTCCGTAACAGCCTCAGTGCGCGCTGCCATGCGGTGCGTATAGGTGGGACAGAGAAGCATTCGGGAGCCTATCTCTCGGCGCTATATCTGGGCAGCGGAAGGAATTTCGAGTTTTTGCTCAACCGGTTATTTACAGGAGCCGATGTCGCCGAAACCAAGTCGGTCACCAGTGCCTTATCCGGGCTAGCCTTGTGTCGGCGGGCACCGGCCAATGCGGATCTCGTCATCATCGATCTGGATCTACCGTATTCACTCTTGTATTCCCGTAGCGCTCAGCTCCAGGTGCCGCAATGGGTTAAACAAAAGCTGATTCTGCCACCATCCAAGGAGACGTTCCTGGCGAGCCTGCCGCGCAAGCTTCGTCGAGAGATTGCCCGATGCACACGTAAGTACGGCTACAGTTATGACTTAATCGCCACTGCACAGGGATTCAAATCGTTTTATGATGAATTTTATGCGCCCTTCATCCGTTCGCGGTTTAACAGTGAATCGGTGATTGTCGACGAGCGTTTCTTTCTTTCCCAATGTCGCCGCGGGGTCCTGTTACGGCTGTTGTGCGCTGGGCAGCCCGTTGCCGGTGCCGTCCTACAGCTCGGGAGAGTCCAACTCAGTTCATTGTGGGTGGGCTTCAGTACATCTGAGGCGGCACAGGGCGGCAGCGGCGCATCGGATGTTCTCGACTACTTCACCATCGAGCATGCATTCGATACGGGATGCCGAACCGTTGATTTTGGTCCAACTCGGCCACTCTTGGATGACGGTGTGTTCCGTTATAAGCGAAAGTGGGGCACTTCGGTGCACACCTCAAAACTGCCGACCGGAGATATTCAATTTCGTTTGATCCGATTCAGCACGGCGGTGACAAGTGTCATGGAGAATAATTTCTGGATTACCCGGCAACGGGGCAAGTTGACCGGCCATCTATTTGTCGACGGTCAGACACTGGATGAACAGGTGCTGCAAGAAATTGCAAGCAACCGTGCTGTTGGGATCGACGCCATTACAGTCAAGTCGCTTTGCGGCTTCAATCCAAGTATCACGAGGGCGGTCGAAGGCTGGCAGGGGTTATGCCTGGTCGATTTGTCGAAGTCCACCAACCCGATGCACGATCGGTCGGTCGTTTAACCTGCGATTGGCTTTTCAAGCCTGAACGATACGCACAGTACGACGCGGCGATGGATCTGTTTGAAGAAAGCCTTCGAGAACATGCGGTGGTGTACCTCGGTCGCCTGCTTTGGATGGCAGGTCTCTACAATTATTCTCAGGCATCACTTTGCGCCAGCCGGTAGCTCACCTGATCTGCTTGTGCTTGCCGTGAAACAGGGGCTGTGCCGGCTATCCCACGCGGGCTTGGTGGAAAAGATTCGAAATGTGACGACAGTGCGCGGTGGTAGGCTGTCGAAATCCCCCGCAATTTTGCGCTAAGAATTTTCCGCTTTTTGGCTT
>CAZUZO010000156.1:0-6835 GCA_964624765.1 uncultured Thiotrichales bacterium | reverse complement strand
CACCGCCCAACGCCGCTATCGGGTCGTGTAGCAGGTTTTTTCACAACCTCTGAGGTCAGGGTGACTTGCCGAACTCTCGCCTGCCACTTAAGGCCTGTGTCAGCGTCACGCTGTCGGTAAACTCAAGTTCGGCTCCGATCGGAATGCCCTGCGCGAGGCGGGTCACCCGAATCCCGTACTCTCGCACGATTTCGCCGAGGTAATGGGCTGTCACCTCCCCTTCCACGGTGGCACTCGTGGCAATGATCACTTCTGCTGGATGTTCGCTTTCCAGGCGAGCCGCCAATACGTCCAGGCCGAGGGCCTCGGGACCGATGCCATCGAGGGGCGATAAGTGGCCTAGCAGCACAAAGTAGAGGCCGCGATAGTCTGTTCCTTGTTCGATGGCAGCGACGTCCGCCGGCGTCTCCACGATGCAAAGCAACGACCGGTCGCGTTTCTCATTGCCACAAATTGGACAGACCGGCAGTTCCGTGAGGGTTCGGCAGAGGCGACAATGGCCGACCCGCTCCATGGCGTCTAGCAGTACGGCCGCCAGCCGCCGTCCCCCCTCACGATTGCGTTCCAGTAGATGCAGCGCCATCCGCTGGGCCGACTTCGGACCCACACCCGGAAGGCAGCGAAGGGCGGTGACCAGCCGCTCGATGATCACGCTACCGAGCATCGGCTCTACTCACGGCGACTCTAAGAAGCTGTTTCAAAAACGACTGCACTGGCCAGAACGGCGTTGCGCAGCGGCTCGCCATCCTTGTATCCCCCGTACATCTTGCTGGGTCGTCGCCTCGCGGCTTTAGCGCTGCCGACACTGTCAAAGCGATTTCCAAAGGTCGAGCAAAACGCTGGCCAAGCCATTCTAGAAAGGAAGTTTTAGCCCCCCTGGCAAACTGAAGCCTGCAGTCAATCCCGAGAGCTTTTGCTGGCTCGCCTGTTCCACCTTGCGTACCGCATCATTGACCGCCGCCGCCACTAAGTCCTCCAGCATTTCCTTGTCCTCACCCATGAGGCCAGCGTCGATCGTGACCCGCCGAACGTCATGGCGACCCGTCATCAACACCGTGACCATACCGCCACCAGACTCGCCTGCGACCTCTAAGTTTGCCAGTTCCTCTTGCGCCTTCTGGAGACTCGCTTGCATCTCCTGGGCTTGCTTCATGATGTTTCCAAGAGCACCCTTCATCGCCTCGCCTCATTGTCATTAGCTCGTCGTGAGCGAAAAAATCCCCGCCTGTCTGGCGGAGTGTGGATCCGCCCTATCTCGGGCTGCGAACACCGCGATCCGATGATAGCAATCATTCGAGTGTAGGGCCCTATCGGTAGTTCACTCTCACGCTCGCCATCAACACGAGCGCCAAAGAGTTGCAAGCTGGCCAGCCACAAAGATGTGCGGGGGAATACATGCGAACGGCGGACCGCCCGCGCCACGGTTGCCAAGCGCAGTCGTCTGCGAACGGCTTCTAGGTACTGCCACCGCGCTGGTCGGGCTGGGACTCTGCGCTACCTAGCGATCGAACGGACTTTATCTCTACCCGTGCATCGAATGCCCTGCACAGGGCGGCCACATTCGGATCCGAATGAATGGCCCTCACAGCCGCCTCTTGGCGTTGCGCTTGCTGGCGCTTGGCCATCGTCGCAGGGGTGGGGGTTTCCAGAGCACCCACCTCGAGCTCAACCCGCACATCCGTTCCGTAATACTCGCAGAGGGCGGCTTGTAGCTGCTCCTTGGCTCGGGCTCTCCCGAGTTGAGCGTGGGCCGCCGACACACCGAGTCGGATGACGTTACCCTCGCGCGCCGTCAGTACTGAGTTGGCGGCAAGCTCTCGCGCAATGCCTACAAGCTTCAAAGCCCCCACCGTGGCCGACCACTGCCGAACTGCCTCCGGCTCAGCCGCCTCTGGAGAGGACAGCGCCAGAGCGCGAGCCCCGGTGTGCACCGGCCTCCCCGGCGGGCTGGGCAAATCGGAGTGTCCGCCTGAGCGTGGGTCCTCGTCCGAGCGCGGAGCGCCGAGGGGAGCCGGCCTAAAAGCTAGCATACGCAACAAAATCATCTCGAAGCCACTTTTCGGATCCGGCGCAAACGGTAAGTCGCGGCGCCCCATGAGTCCGATCTGATAATACAGTTGCACATCTTCCGGGGTCAGCTTGTGCGCAAATTCCAACAGCGCCTCTCGGTCAGGCTCGCCATCCCCCAAGGCGTCTGGAACGAGTTGTGCCACAGCGATGCGCTGCAGCTCCGAAAGCAGCGCGCCGAGGGCTTCGCCGAAATCCGGTACTTCACTTGCCATGCGTTCGATTTGTCGCAGCAGACCGGCCCCGTCATTTGCTGCCAGTGCCGCCAACAACGCCCTCGAGTCACCCCGCTCAAGGGTCCCCAGCATAGACCGTACATCCCTGGCCGTAATGCGTTCGCCACCATAGGCGATCGCTTGATCCAACAGGCTCAGGGCATCGCGCAAGCTGCCTTCAGCAGCGGCGGCCAGCAGCTGGGTGGCCGCTGATTCAGCCGTGATGCCCTCGGCGGACAGGATACGGTCCAGGTGTGCCATAACCTCGTTCACAGGCAGTCCGCGCAGATTGAACTGCAGGCAACGGGACAGGACGGTGACCGGGATCTTTTGCGGCTCGGTGGTCGCGAGCATGAACTTGACGTGCGGTGGCGGCTCTTCGAGGGTTTTCAGCAGGGCATTGAAACTATGGTTGGAAAACATGTGCACCTCGTCGATGAGATACACCTTGTAGCGCCCTCGGGCCGGGCTAAACGGGACGCCATCCATCAGTTCACGCGTTTCGTCAACCTTGGCTCGAGAAGCGGCGTCCACTTCAATGAGATCGACGAAACGCCCCCCATCGATCTCCAGGCAGGTATTGCAATGCCCACAAGGGGTAGAACTGACGCCGGTTTCACAGTTAAGACACTTGGCCAATATCCTCGCCACGGTGGTCTTCCCCACCCCGCGTGTACCCGCGAACAGGTAGGCATGGTGAACCCGTCCCTGATCCAGGGCATTGGCCAGCACCCGCACCACATGCTGTTGTCCGACCAACTCGGTGAAATTCTTCGGCCGCCATTTGCGGGCTAATACCTGGTAGCTCATGACTATTGGAAAACGACGGTCTTGTTCCCATGGAGCAGCACTCGATGCTCACAGTGATACTTCACTGCCCGAGCCAGCACCGCGTTTTCCAGATCGCGACCCAGAACCATGAGCTGCGCTGGCGTATGGGCATGGGTAACACGCACCGTCTCTTGCTCGATGATTGGACCCGCATCGAGCTCTTCGGTCACGTAGTGGGCAGTGGCTCCAATGAGCTTAACACCCCGCGCGTGGGCTTGGTGATAGGGCTTCGCACCCGTAAAACTCGGCAAGAACGAGTGATGGATGTTGATGATCCGACCTTTCAATCGCGAGCAAACCATGGGCGATAGAATCTGCATGTAGCGCGCTAACACCACCAACTCGGCGCCTGTATCCTCTACGATGCGCAAGATGCTCTGTTCCTGGGCGGTGCGCATCGCAGCATTCACCGGCAGGTGATGATAGGGGATTCCGTGGAAGTCGGCGAGCGGCTGCAGGTCCGGATGATTGGAGATGATGGCGGGGATATCCATGGGGATCGCCCCGATGCGGTACCGATACAATAGATCGTTGAGGCAGTGATCGAGCCTTGAGACAAGGATAACGACCCGAGACTTCTCCTGGGCGTCGTACAACTCCCAGTCCATGTGAAAGCGTTTGCCGATGGCGGCAAAGGCAGCGCTTAAGTGCTCGCGCTGGGGACTGCTGTCCCCGGCGGCGAAAACGGTGCGCATGAAGAAACGATCGGTCATCTCATCGTCGAACTGGGCCGACTCGAGAATATTGCAGTCCTGTTGGGCGAGGAAACCCGCCACCGCTGCGACAATACCGAGACGATCGGGGCACCAAAGCTTGAGGGTGTACCTACGCGGATCCGGCGACATAACCTTGGCGGAAAAGCGACTCCAAGGAGCTCCAAAAGTCTCCGGGCAGTTTCGTTGGGGAGCCTTGTACCGGAACGGGCACGTGCGAGGAACGGCCCCGGTCGATATCAGGTAGACGAGAAGTCATGGCGGCGACCTGCACCAGCCCTGCCCCGGCACCCGCATCCGTTGCTGCCGCTGCTCCCTTCCGGGCCTGACGGGGTTTACAATTTCGCGGTGCGGGGTGACCCGTGCAGGTCACCAAACTCTAGGCGGCGTTGCGCTCCTCACTACCGCCCCTGGGGAATTCTATCATTGCCATGACCTGCCACAAAGTCTCGTCCGCTCGTGCCGGGTCGTTCTAGGCGAGCGGCAGCATCACTTCGAATCGAGCGCCGCCCAGCGCACTGTCGGTCACCTGGGCGCTTCCGCCATGCAGGTTGACCACCGCCCGCACCACCGCCAATCCAAGGCCAGCCCCCCCGGCATCGCGACTGCGACCCTCCTGTAAACGCGCGAAACGCTCAAATATCCGCTCGCGGTTCTCTGGTGCGATACCGGTACCGTCGTCATCGACAGCCAGGAGCGCCTGCTTTCCCTTCTTGCAGAGCGCTATGGCTATTTGACTCCTGGCGTGCCGGACCGCGTTACTGAGCAGATTCTCGATCACTCGGGACAGCTGATCGGGATCGCCCACTACCCGTACTGCGGAAACCTTGCCGGTGCGCACGCGCAGGCGATGGATGCGGCGCGCCTTTTCAAAGATCAGTTCGTCAACATCGACCGATTCCCGTACTTCCAAGGGACCTTCATCGGCTTTAGCAAGGGCGAGCAAATCAGAAACCAGTCGTTCCAATCGCCGGCCTTCCCCATAGGCAACTTGTGCCACGATCGGCCACTGCGCCTTGTCTGGATGCATCAGTGCGATCTCCGCCTCACCGATGATCGCCGTGATCGGACTGCGTAGCTCGTGGGAGGCATCGGATACAAACTGACGTTGTCGGATTGCGGCGCCTTCGATCCGCTCCAGCATGCGGTTCATCGTCTTCGCCAGTTTATCCACCTCATCCCCTGAACCGGGTTCAGGCACGCGCTCATGCAACGTGCTATCCCCGATGCGCTGCGCCCTTTCGATGATCCGGGAAATAGGCTGTAAGGCACGTCCGGTCACAAACCAAGCGAGTATCGTGATGGCGGCAACCATGACCGGAATGGCTATCCACAAAACCCTCGTCAGCGTCGTGAGGCTGCGGGTAATGATGTCGAAGGGCGTCAGGGCAAGCAGCACGAAGTCACCCCGTGGGGTGTGCACAGCCAGCTCAGTCTTCGACCAGTTGCCGGGATCCCACAACGCTTGGCTACGCTCATCGAGCCTGTCGAGGGTTGCCCGAGCTGCATCCGGCGGTTTGGGTCCGGCGGTAGTGGACTCATCGAGGAGCTTACCCTGAGGCTCCAATCCCAGCTCGTTCCTGATCTCTGGAACTTCCGCTGGATCGATCTCGATAGGCGGGCCCAGCACCACCACGGGCCGCGTTCGGGCCAGGCCTAAAGAAGAGGCGATGGTTGTGCCGCTCCTATCGACAATGATGAACTGTGTGCCGTCGGTTCCAAAGGGCAGCGCCAGCTGGCGCGGATCCACGCCCTCTTCGATCTCGTTCTTGAGCTTTTTCAGTACCGCATGGTTGTCGGCAGCAATGCTGGACGCGACCATGCTCCTAACCACCCCGAGCAACAGGACCGAGCCGATGATCAGTGCTGCGGCAAACGTGATCCCGACCGCGATAGTGATGTGCAGACGAACGCTCGAGTGCGACCTAAACATCCACACCGACCAGTCGATAGCCGAGACCTCGGACCGTCATGAGCACCTTCTGGCCATGCTGCTTGTCGATCTTGCGCCGCAAATAGCCGATATACACGTCAACGACATTCGGATCGCCGTCGAAATCCATTCCCCATACTTGGTTGAGTATCACCTCCCGCGCCACGACCTCGCCCTGTGCCCGCAGCAGCAACTCGAGGAGCGCGGCTTCACGACCCGTTAGATCGATCGCTTGACCGGCGAACGAGCATTCTCGCGTCGCGGGATCGTAGTGCAAAGCCCCCAGCGTTAACGCTCCGAACGGCGCGGATTGTTTGCGCCGCAGCAATGCCCGAAGGCGGGCGACGAGCACTGGGAAAGAGAACGGCTTACGCAAAAAATCATCGGCCCCGATATCCAGCCCTCTGGTCTCATCGTATTCCCCAGACTTAGCGGTGAGCATGAGAATCGGGGTGGTATTTCCTTCGCCCCGGAGGATCTCACAAACCTCGTAGCCGTTTCTGTCAGGCAGAAGAATATCGAGAATGATAAGCGCGTAGTCCCCCTCTCGGGCTCGCCATAACGCACTCTCGCCGTCGGCGGCCACGTCCACGTCGAAGCCTTCCGCTAACAAGCCACGCTCCAACGCTGCACAGATAGCAGCCTCATCGTCAACGACTAATACGCGCACCGCAGTTCAGCCGTTTGGCGTGTGCCTGATCCTGAGCTAGGGATTCTAAGAGTCCTCTTAACCGGCCTTAGCTGTTTCATAGCCTTGGTCAAGTATACTGCTTGGCAGGTGGCGTACCAATCGCCGGCTGCAGCCATGGCCTTGCCTTCTAATGCCGCCCACGGTTTCGCCCCGACAGACCGCCAGCGACCCGAACCGAGTAGACAAAGGGGTCACTCCCAGGGACCGGGGCACGACACTGGGTTCCAACAAGGAAGCTGGAATTCAGTGGCCAGGGACGGCGGTTTTGTCAAATTTTGTGAAATCAACCCCTGCACATCCCCGCGCACAGGGATCGCCATCGTTGCCGGGCAGTGTGAGTGACGTTAGAATCGTGTCATTCTGCGATGAAGGGGTTGACAAGTGT
>CAZUZO010000155.1:0-6896 GCA_964624765.1 uncultured Thiotrichales bacterium | reverse complement strand
AGACATATCAGATAGATAGGCGAGGAGCGAGCACCGCCCAACGCCGCTATCGGGTAGCGCAGCAGGTTTTTTCACAAGCTCTGAGCAGGACACATGGATAAGAAACGCATCTACCGTATCGTCTTTCATAGTCAGGGAAAGATCTATGAAGTGCATGCGCGGCATGTCAGCCAGGGAAATCTTTATGGTTTCGTCGAGATCGGAGACCTCATATTCGGCGAACGCAGTGCAGTGCTAGTCGACCCATCCGAGGAGCGGCTGAAAGCGGAGTTCGAGGGAGTCAAGGTCACGTACGTTCCATTACATGCGATCATTCGCATCGACGAGGTGGAGAAGGAAGGTGCAAACAAGATCTCGTCTACCGACTCCACGGGCAACGTGACCCCCTTTCCGATTCCATTCTATCCACCCCGAGGCGGACCCAGCTCATCATAGAGGTAGTGTCAAAACCGTAGCGAGCGCAGTACCGAAACCAGGCGCCGGGCACGCGGCACGGAGCCTAAGAAGCTGTTTTAAAAACGACTGCGCCTGCCTGAGCGGCGTTGCGCGACGGCTCAGAATCTTCATGTACTCGTTTGTACACTGCGGCTCCGAGCCGCCGTACGCCTTGCTCTGCCGGCGCGAAGCGCTGCGATGGAAAGAGTCGTCGCTTGCAAGACATCCTAATTATCGCGTCCGTCACAGGGCTCTTGCATAATAGCTGCGGACACCGGCGACATCCGATCTCCCTCCTCGCTCAAAGCTGAGCTGCATTAGTAAGCCATTCAGCCGCCGCCTGGCACGTTCATACTCCTGGCCTGCTGGAAGCGCATTGATTCGAGCCTGCATACCTGCAATTTCCTGGCGTAAAGCCACCTCGCGGGGAACAACGCCTGCGTTCTTGAGGATTCGGTAGGCCATGCGAAGCTCCGGCGAAATCATGTCGCATTCATCCTTGGGTAGGGGTTTCCCTTGGCCCGGAAGTGCATCGAACTCACCCCTTGCCATGGCTTCGGCAATACGTACCTCCGCCACATGATCCAGGATCTCCATGTCAATCTACCGCCAATCGCTTCTCCTGGGATGGTACCTTGTCATCAGGCTCGTCTCTCGATAGCACCGCCGGCGCCGAGGAGGGGCCCCAATTGCCGAAAAGCTCAATAGGCACCGGAAATAATATCGTCGAGCTCTTGTCGTGGGAGACGTCGATCATGGTCTGCAGATAACGCAGGGTAATCGCCTGAGATTGTTGCGACAGCACTTGGGCCGCTTGCAGCAGTTTGGTCGAGGCTTGAAGCTCCGCTTCCGCCATGATTATCTTGGCCCGACGCATGCGCTCCGCTTCTGCCTGCTTGGCGATAGCGCGGATCATGCTTTCATCGAGGTCGACGTGCTTGATCTCCACGTTCGCCACCTTGATGCCCCATGCGTCCGTCTGTTTGTCGAGAATTTTCTGGATATCGTCATTTAGTTTTTCCCGTTCCGACAGCATCTCATCGAGTTCATGCTGACCCAATACGGAACGCAAGGTGGTCTGGGCGAGCTGGCTGGTAGCCATGAGAAAATTCTCCACCTGGACGATGGCTTTTTGTGGCTCGAGTACCCGGAAATAGATCACCGCGTTGACCTTCACAGAAACGTTGTCTTTGGAGATCACATCTTGGGTCGGCACATCGAGTACTACGGTGCGCAGATCCACCTTCACCATCTGCTGAACGCCCGGAAGAACGACGATGAGGCCAGGCCCCTTGACCCGATATAAACGACCGAGGAAGAAAATCACACCGCGCTCGTACTCACGCAACACCCTCAGAGACAGAATAAGCAGCAGCAGCAAGAGCAGGGGAACATAGAGATAATAAAGCGTTGCCAATGTCAGTACTCCTTCTCCAGAGGCTCAACCGTTACTATGAGGTCCTCGAGGGCCCTCACCCTGACGCGCTGGCCTTTCGCCACGGGGCGCAGCGCCTTGGCCTCCCAGCGCTCACTGTGGACGCGCACGTGGCCACGTGCATCAAACGTCTCGAGAGCTTCCCCGATGGCACCCACCATTTCCTCCCGCCCGCTGACCACGGGTTGCTTGCGCTGACGCACGAACAGCGTCATGACCATCGTGAAGAACGCGGAGCTCAGAACCGTCACCGCAATCACCAACGGCAGCGAGAGTGCATACCCCTCCACATCGGTCTCCATGAGGACTAGCGAGCCGATCACAAAGGCAATGGCGCCCCCAATACCGAGCGCACCGAAACTTGGCATAAACACCTCCCCCACCATGAACGCGATGCCGAGCAAGATGAGCCCAAGCCCTGCATAATTAACGGGGAGTACCTGAAATGCGTAGAGGGCGAGAAGCAGACAGATGGCACCCGCGACCCCCGGCAAGATCCCGCCCGGATTGGACAGCTCGAAGAACAGACCATAGATACCCAATATCATGAGAATATAGGCGACATTCGGATTGGTAATGATGCTGAGCAGTTCGCTCCGCCAATCGGGCTCCATGATCACGAGTTCGGCAGTCTTGGTCTGCAACGCGCGCCGCGTCCCGAGCACCTCGACTTCCCGACCGTCGAGCCGCTCCAGCAGTTCTGTGACGTCAGCCGCCATGAAATCGATCACGCCCTGCTCGAGGGCCTCTTCGGCGCTCAGGCTGGCAGCCTCCCTCACCGCTTTCTCCGCCCACTCGGCATTGCGCTGCCTCATTTGGGCCAGCCCACGTATATAGGCCACGGCGTCATTGATAATTTTTTGTTTAGACGCATCGAGTGGCTGTCGCCCAGGATCCTCCTCAGCATCCACGTCGTCCTGCTTCCCGTTATCCTCCTCCTCTGAGGTCTCTCGGCTCTTCTGCGGTGACTTGTCACCTCCCACCGAGAATCCGCCGGGAGCGATCTCCACTGGCGTGGCTGCGCCCACATTCGTGCCCGGTGCCATCGCTGCCACATGACTTGCGTACAAAATATACGTGCCGGCACTCGCAGCTCGCGCCCCGCTCGGCGCGACGTAGGTCACCACTGGCACCGAGGCCGCTGTGATCGACTGGATGATGTCTCGCATAGACGAGTCAAGGCCACCGGGCGTATCCATGCGCAAAATCACCACCACCGCGTCCACGCTCTCGCCCCGGCGAATACCGCGCTGCACGAAATCACTGGTTGCAGGACCAATAGCCCCCTTGACTTCCAACAGTAAGGCCTGGGAGGCCTTATCATTCCCAAGCGCAGCATCGACCAGCACCCACAGCGTCAGCAAAGCAACAGACAGCCTGCTAAGCGCCTTCATCATCTTCACCGTACTCGGCCACGGTCATCTGGCGGCATCACAATAGACCTGCTATTTGGAGGTGCAGCCGGTGCATCGTCGCAAAGGGCACGTGCATTGCCTTTGCGTAGCCTTTGCGTAGCCTTTGCGTAGCCTTGCGGCCGACATCACAGACCGACACATCGTAGATGGCCCCACGTAGATGGCCCCACAGGAATTTGCGCCGTCGAACACGGTTGGCAGCAAGAGATAGTCAGGTTCGTTGCGTTGAAGAACCCCAGTCTTTGTAGGGGTGTGTCACGAGAGACACATTATAATACCGGGCATCGGCAGACACCTCCGCCCCCACCCAATCGGGCTTTCGAAACGGTTCGTGCACATCGCTCAGTTCGATTTCAGCCACCACCAGGCCGGCATTCTCTCCCTCGAAAACATCTACTTCCCAAACATGGGCACCGAATGGAACGCGGTAGCGGGTCTTCTCGATCAGAGGACGCATGCAGAGCCGCTCCAACAATTCGGCCGCGTCTTGGAGCGGGATCGGATATTCATACTCGGCGCGACGCACATCGAGGGTGGCGCTCTTGATGTTTAGAAAGCCCTGGCCACCGGCGATGCGCACCCGAACTGACACGGATTTCGCCTCCGACAGGTAGCCCTGTCGGTAGGGGGTACCCTGGACCGCCAGCTCACGCCAGTCGTCGCTGCGCAGCAAAAATTTACGTTCTATCTCGGTACCCATCGGCCTGATCGTATTTATGAGGCACAGTATAGCCAGTGATATTATGCAACGTAGGTTGGTCTTTATAAGGTGCAATTGCAAGTGCTTTGGACAAGTATCGTGGCCGTTAGTTTGTTCTATGCAGGCATGGTACTGGTGATTTTCGCTTATCAGGGACAGCTGCTCTACCTGCCCTCTCGTGAGTGGGTAGCCACACCCCACGACATCGATCTTCCCTACGAGGACGTGACGCTGGCAACGGATGATGGTTACCGACTGCATGGTTGGTACTTGCCGGCAGATGACAAGGAGTTAACCGTGTTGTTCTTCCACGGCAATGCGGGAAACGTATCGCACCGTCTGGATACCTTGCGCCTTTTTCATGGGCTTGGGCTCGACACCTTTATCATCGATTATCGGGGATACGGACGCAGCGAAGGTTCCCCTTCCGAGGCAGGCACTTACCTGGACGCCCAGGCGGCATGGAAGTATCTCGTCGATACCCGCGGGATTCACCCTGAAAACATTATACTGTTCGGACGATCGTTGGGTGCTGCCGTGGCCACATGGCTCGCCGCTCGCCGAACCCCTGCAGCCCTCATCGTGGAATCTGGCTTCACCTCGGTCCCGGATCTGGCGGCGAAGCTTTACCCCTTTCTGCCGGTACGGTTACTCGCACGGTACCAGTACGATAGCCGCCAATCGATCACTCACATCCGCAGCCCGGTGCTGGTCATCCACAGCGTGGAGGACGAAATCATTCCCTTCACCCACGGCCGTGCACTGTTCGAGGCTGCCCCAGAACCGAAACAGCTACTGCCCATTCAGGGCAGCCACAACGAGGGCTTTCTCGTCTCCAAGGCTCGGTACCTGACCGGTCTAGCGAGCTTCTTAGAGACTCTGGATCAGGAACGTTGATTAGGAAATGACACGCCGGCATGCGCGCCAACCCTGATCAGAGAGGTTGTGAAAAAACCGTCGCGAGCAGCCCGAGAGCCAGGCGGACGGAGCGCAGCGACGAGACATATCAGATAGATAGGCGAGGAGCGAGCACCGCCCAACGCCGCTATCGGGTCGCGCAGCAGGTTTTCTCACAAGCTCAGAGGGAATGCAGCGGCTGAGCACCACAGCCTCAACCGGCGCCTAGAGTGGCCGCTCGGCCGCTTCCTCTCCCCGCTTCACGGTCCTGGGGGCCCCTTCGCGACATTTCCGCCGACTTGAAGGCGGGACGCTGCGCGCGACGAACGTCTACCTCGAGGCCCTGCATCCATTGCGGACCGCTACGCGGTCACACCGTCGGCCAGCGGGCTAGACCCAATAAGCGGCCGTGGTCATCGCTTTGGACGCCGTGCGCATGATCCCAGGGATAGGTTGCGGCAGCGGCGCACCGCCAGCCCGGGTGGCAACCGTGGCGTGGCGTCCTTCATCCTCGCGCATCTGCTGTACGATAGCACGGCTTTTGTGATCCCTTGCAGGCAGACGAACCAGATGGCCATCCAGATGCGCCACCACTTGCCGCTCGGTCTCGGCCAAAAAGCCCAGATTCCACTTGTCCCCGGCCACACCCGCCAGGGCACCGATAGCAAGCGCGCCAAGATACCAGAAGGGTGCTAGATAACTGGTACGACTATCCAGCTCGCGCAACCGTTGCTCGCACCAGGCAAGATGGTCATTTTCCTCCCGTGCCGCTTGATCCAAAGTTTCCCGCACATCCTCTCGACGCGCCGTCAACGCTTGGCCATGGTAAAGGGCCTGAGCGGCGACCTCTCCTGCATGATTGACCCGCATCAGCCCAGCTGAATGGCGACGCTCGAATTCCGTCAGCGTCACCTCCTCTACGCCAGCCGCCGGATTCGACCGTCCCGTCGTGGCTACCTCCCCCAGTATGGTTCGCAATCCCCGATCGAAATCAATGATTAGCCGGTCTACTGCGGTCAATGCTCGAATAGCCATCGCCATTTCTCCTTGCACACCGATTAGATTGCGATGCTAGCGAATCGCTTGCATCGCGAAACTCAAGCTCCAATCCATTCCTATTATCACCACGAGCTCGCTACAAAACCTGACACCGCGATTCTTCCAGCGCCGCTCAATCTTTGCCGAACCGCCCTTGGTCGGTATCAGCATAGACGCCTATGCTTGTTTCAGGAAGCGCGCACTCAAGCTACCATAGATAGGTAGAGCGAGCGAGACACGCCTAGCTTGTTGACGCAGAAAGTGGGGAACGTGTGCCGTGTCCCTCGTTTACCAGCTCGTCATCCACTTCGCCGGGAGCGACCTGAAAAGCCTTTCCCACCTAGCCCAGGGCTCAGTGCACATCAACATGACGGAACACCAGCAGCATTATCGCTACCACGTATTCTTCTGCACCAACCTACGCGAGGATGGGTCGGATTGCTGCCAAAATTTTGCATCGCGGGAAATGCGGGACTATGCCAAACAACGTGTGAAGGAATTGGGTCTAGCCGGGCGGGGGGCAGTGCGAATCAATACCGCCGGCTGCCTGGACCGTTGCTCCGAAGGGCCCTGCGTCGTGGTATACCCCGAAGGCGTTTGGTACACCTGGGTCGATCGGCGGGACATCGATGAACTTATCGAACAGCACCTCGTTCATGGGCGCATCGTCGAACGCCTACGAATATGACCGGCGGCTCTATCCCCTCATCGAAACGCTCAGGAAACCATTCGACGCCAACCGCCCGCCGAGGCTTCCTGAGAGGTTGTGGAGAGAAATCCTGGCGAGCAGCCCGAATCCAAGCCGAACGACGCGCACGACCACCGGCCTATCAGTGGCGATAGGCTGTGAACGAGCACCGCCGAAGACCGGTTATGAAGAAACCGAGTCGCCTCATGCACAGGGCCTGAGAAGCTGTTTTGAAAATGTCGCGAGCGCCGGCGGAGCAAGGCGCGCGGCGGTGACAAAATCGTCGGG